>DASUVY010000126.1:0-5954 GCA_036378695.1 Candidatus Dormiibacterota bacterium | reverse complement strand
TGCTGGGGATGGTGGCCATGGCTCGCGGCCGCTGGGCCGAGCAATTCCGGTCGGACTTCCTGGAGACGTTGGACCGGGCGCCAGACCGCGCGGAGTTCGTGTTCCAGGGCCATCTCTGCCTGGCCGAGGTTTCCGTGTACGCGCTAGGCAGCGCGGACACGCTCCCGATGGTTGAGGAGTTGATGGCTGTGGCCGAGCGGCGCGGCAATCTCGCCGGCCAGGCCCTGGCCCACCTTCTATCGGGCGCGCCCGCCCGCTGCACCGGCCGCCTTGCCGAAGCGCGGGCTGAGTACGCACGGGCGCTCGCCCTATACGAGGAGATGGGCTACGACGCCGGCCAGGCGCTGGCCCTGATCCGCCTGGCGGGGGTGGCGGTGGCGGACGGGCGGCCCGAAGAGGCGCTCGCGCTGCTGGAACGTGCCGGGCCGCTGGCCGAGCGCTCAGAGCTGGCCCCCCACCACCGCGTGCAGGTCTTCGAGTGGCGGGTGGCGGCGGCCCCCACGCCGGAGTCGCGGCTGTCGGTGGTCGAGGAGGCGGAGCGGACGCTGGTCCGCGCGCACGTCTGCGGGCCCTGCTCGATCGGCTTCTGCGTCGCCTCGGCGATCGCCTGCGCGGACTCGGGAGAGGTGGCCAAGGCGCACAAGTGCCTGAATGAGGCGGAGCGCCTGGCTGGCATGTGGCGAGGGGGACCCTGGCTGGCGGCGACCTGGGAGGCGCGCGCGCACCTACGGCTGGCCGAGGGCAACTCGGGGCAGGCCGGGGCCCTGCTGCAGGAGGCCGCGAACCTGTTCGCGGAATCCGGCCGGCCCCTGGACGCCGCGCGCTGCTTGGCCGCAGTGGCCGCCCCGGTCTGAGCTTGCGCTTCGGCGCCGTCCGGCGCGGCCTGATCGGCCTCGCACACGCGAGCGTATTCATCTGCCTGGCGCTGCCCTTCGCGGCCATCTCCAGCTGTACCGGCCCCACGGTTGAGCGCACCGGCTACCAGCTTCTGTTCGGGGCCGACGTCGCGCCGCTGGCCTTCAGCGTGGGCACGCCTCTGCTCTCGCTGCCTCCTGACCTCTGGATGCTGCTCCCAATGCTCGCGGCGCTGATCGGCGTCGCCCTGTCGCGCGCGGTAGCGATCAGGTGGGCGTGGGGGCGCGTTGGTATCGCGCCGTTGGGGGTGACCGCCCTCTACGTGGCCGTCGCCCAGGTCGAGGGGCTGTTCCCCAGGCAGGTGCGCGATGACGTCTACGTGTACGGCATCGTCGGTTGGGAGGCGGCGTCCCTGGCTTTTCCTGGCCGGCGCCACCCCCGACGCCGGCTGGCTGGCCTATCTCGGCGGCAGGCGATTCTGGCGATGGTTCTCGGACCCGACACGGAGCCCTGCCGCGCGCGCAACCGCTGCCACTGCCGCCCTCGCACTCATCCTGACCGCCGCGACCGTGGGCGCGCTCGGCTGGCAGGGCGCCCACCGCCCACCGCCGCACGAGACGACGGTGGCCGAGCTGCGCGCTCGGCCGTTCCATCTACCGACCAGCGGCTGTCCTCTGACGGCGGTCGACACCACCGTGCACCCACCGGAATACGGCGACCGGATCTTCGGGGTGTAGTCGTCCGGCACGCTGACGGCCGGTAGCTTCAACCCGGTCACATTCAGGGCGGCCGACGTGCCTTCTGTGATTCGCGGGCGGGAGGTCGGTGGGCCGGGACCCATGCTCTTCGCCCCAAGGGTGTACCAAGCCCAACCGCTCACGCCGCGCAGAGCCGGCGGGCTCACGATGGAGCTCGCCCCGGAGCTGGACTTCACCTGGTCGGGAAACACTGTGAGCACCACGGTTTGGGTCGACCACCCGGGCTGTTACGCCTACCAGTACGACGGCGCGTCAGGCTCTCGGATAGTGGTCGTCAGCGCACGCTGACCGCATCCGCCGGCTTTTGGTTGGATCCACGCTCGCGAGGTCAACCCGAATCGGGCGGATGTCAGAGGGGCGGACCGTCCAAGGCCCGCCCCTCTTCGCTAGACGCTCAGCGTGTCGAGGTCGATCGGCTCTTCTTCGATCATCCTTGCGGCCGCCTCGCGCTGCTTCTTGTAGTAGTCGAGACCGGTGCCGGCCGGGATCAGCTTGCCGATGATCACGTTCTCCTTGAGCCCCCGCAGACGGTCGACCTTGCCGCTGATCGCGGCCTCGGTCAGCACCCGCGTGGTCTCCTGGAAGGACGCCGCCGACAGCCACGAGGTGGTGTTCAGCGCCGCCTTGATCAGGCCCAGCAGCACCGTCTGCGCGGTGGCGGGCTCGCCGCCCTCCGCCAGCGCCGCCGCGTTGGCCTCCTCGTACTCCCACTGCGAGACGATCTCGCCCGGGAGCAGGGTGGTGTCGCCGGCTGTGTCGATGCGGACCTTGCGCATCATCTGCCGGACGATCACCTCGATGTGCTTGTCGTTGATGTCCACGCCCTGGGAGCGATAGACCTTCTGGACCTCGTCGACCAGGAAGGTCTGGACCGCGTCCTTGCCCAGGATGTGCAGCAGCTCCTGCGGGCTCACGGAACCCTCGGTGATCTGCTGCCCGGCGTGGATCAGGACCCGTGTGCCGTCGCGCCGCTCCAGCTCGGGGCGGATGCGCACGTTGTGCGGGATCGCGTACTCGCGCACCTCCTCGTCGACGGTGCGCACCGAGATCTCTTTCTTGCCGACCTTGACGCGGCCGGCGTGGCGGGTCCGCACGGAGGCGTCGCCGGCGCGCGCCAGCTCCTGGCCCTCCATGACCTCGTCCCCGTCCTTGACCAGGACCTCGGCCTTGGCCTCCAGCGGGTAGGAGACCTCGAACTCCTCGCGTGAGGTGACCCTCACCTTGCGGCCGGTGTCGGTCCGGACGACCTCCACCTCGCCGTCGATCTCGGAGATGACGGCCTTGCCCTTGGGGATGCGAGCCTCGAAGAGCTCCTCCACGCGGGGCAGGCCCTGGGTGATGTCCACGCCGGCGACGCCGCCGGTGTGGAACGTCCGCATGGTCAGCTGGGTGCCCGGCTCGCCGATCGACTGGGCCGCGATCACGCCGACCGCCTCCCCGATCTCGACGACCTTGCCGGTGGCCAGGTTGCGGCCGTAGCAGGCCCGGCAGACGCCCTCCCGCGCTTCGCAGGTGAGCACCGAGCGGATCTTCACCTCGCCGGTCTTCTCCATCAGGAGGCGCGCGGCCTCGTCGCTGATCTCCTCGCCCGCCGGGACGATGACATCGCCCCCGGACCCCACCGCGTCTTCCGCGGTGACCCGGCCGGCGATCTTCTGGAAGACGACGTCGGGGTCGCCGTCCAGACCGCGGACCCAGATCCCGTTGTTGGTGCCACAGTCGCCCTCGCGCACGATCACGTCCTGGGCGACGTCCACCAGGCGCCGGGTCAGATAGCCGGAGTCGGCCGTGCGCAGCGCGGTGTCGGCCAGGCCCTTGCGGGCGCCGTGGGTCGAGATGAAGTACTCGAGCACGGTCAGGCCTTCGGTGAAGTTGGCCTTGATCGGGAGGTCGATGATGCGGCCCGTGGGGTCGGCCATCAGGCCGCGCATGCCCGCCAGCTGGCGGAGCTGCTGGATGTTGCCGCGGGCCCCGGAGCCCATCATCATCCAGATCGGGCTGAACGGATCGAACGCCTTCTCGGTGGCCTTGGCGACCTCCTCGGTGGCACGGGTCCAGAGCTCGATGACCTTGCGGTAGCGCTCGTCCTCGGTCATGACGCCGCGCCGGTACATCCGCTCGACCTCGTCGATCTCCTTCTCGGTCGCGGTGAGGATGGCCGGCTTCGCCTCGGCGTGCGGGATGTCCATGGCCGAGATCGTGATCCCGGCCTGGGTGGCGTAGCGGAAGCCCAGCCGCTTGATCTCGTTGACCGAGGCGGCCGTGACGTCGTTGCCGTAGAGCGTGAAGAGCTGGGAGACCAGGTTGCGCAGCTGCTTGCGGTCGAAGTGCAGGTTCTGGAAGCCCAGCGGCTCGCCGGCCACTCCGTCCTGCGGCTCGCGGCCCAGCGGCAGCGCCTGGTTGAGCACCACCCGCCCGGGGGTGGTGACGATGGTTTCGCCGCTGTCGCGGACCTTGATCCAGTCGTGCAGGCCGACCACGCCGCCCTGCAGGGCCATCACCGCCTCCGCCTGGCTGGAGAAGGACTTGAGCTTCTTGGTGGCCTCGCCCTCGGGGGCCTTGCCCCGGGCGGCGGTGAGCCAGAAGCAGCCCAGCACGATGTCCTGGGTCGGCGCCACCACCGGGTGGCCGTCGGCCGCGGACAGGATGTTCTGCGACGACATCATGAGGTTCTTGGCCTCGGCGATGGCGCCCGAGAAGAGCGGCACGTGCACGGCCATCTGGTCGCCGTCGAAGTCGGCGTTGAAGGCGTGGCACACGAGCGGATGGATCTGGATCGCCGAACCTTCGACCAGCACCGGCATGAAGGCCTGGATGCCCAGGCGGTGCAGGGTCGGGGCGCGGTTCAAGAGCACCGGGTGCTCGTGGATGACCTCGTCGAGCACGTCCCAGACGTAAGGGTGGTTGCGCTCGACCATGCGCTTGGCCGACTTGATGTTGGTGGTGTGGCCCTTGTTGACCAGCTCGCGCATCACGAACGGCTTGAAGAGCTCCAGCGCCATCTTCTTGGGCAGCCCGCACTCGTGCAGCTTGAGCTCGGGTCCGACCACGATCACGGAGCGGCCCGAGTAGTCGACGCGCTTGCCGAGCAGGTTCTGGCGGAAGCGGCCCTGCTTGCCCTTGAGCAGGTCGGAAAGTGACTTGAGCTTGCGGTTGCCGGTGCCGGTGATGGCGCGGCCGCGGCGACCGTTGTCGATGAGGGCGTCGACGGCCTCCTGGAGCATGCGCTTCTCGTTGCGCACGATGATCTCGGGCGCGCCCAGCTCCAACAGCCTCTTCAGGCGGTTGTTGCGGTTGATCACGCGCCGGTAGAGGTCGTTCAGGTCGGAGGTCGCGAAGCGGCCGCCGTCCAGCTGCACCATGGGGCGCAGCTCGGGCGGGATCACGGGCAGGATGTCGAGGATCATCCAGGTCGGGGACGCGTTGGACTTGCGGAAGTCCTCGACGACCTTCAGACGCTTGATCGCCTTCTGCTTGCGCTGGCCGGTGGACGAGCGCGACTCCTCGCGCAGCCGGTACATCTCTTCGGTCAGGTCGATGCGGCCCAGGAGGTCGCGCACCGCCTCGGCCCCGATGCCGGCCTTGAAGACGCGCCCGAAGCGCTCGTGGTACTCGCGGTACTGGGTGTCGGTGAGGATCTGCTTGACGTGCAGCGCCTCGAGGTCGGTGCGCGTGGCGTCGATCTCGACCTGCAGCTGCTCCAGCTCGCCCTGCAGCGACTCGCGCTCGGACACCGTGGCCTCGGAGATCTCGGCCTCGATGCGCTGGCGCGCCTCCTCGAGCCGGTCGGACGCCGCGGAGCGCGCGGCGCGCACCTCGGCCTCGGCCTTCTCGATCTTCTCCTGGACCTTGCGCAGCACGGCGCCCGCCATCTCCTCAGAGACGACGTCGCCCTTGGCGATCACGACCTCCTCGTCGTCGGGTGCGCCCACGACCAGGTTGCGCTTGGCCTTGGTGCCGGCGTTGGTCTTGATCTGCTCCTGCAGGTTCTGGCCCTGCGAGGTGAGCAGGTCGACGGTCTGCGCGAGCTGCTCGTCGCCGCGCGAAGTCTCGGACTCGACGTCCGCGCGCAGCTTGCCCAGCTCCTCCTCGTGCTTGCGGCGGATCTGGTCGCCCTTGCTGTCGAGCTCCCCGCGCAGCTTCTGCGCGCGCTCGTCGGTGTCGACCGAGAGGTTGCCGAGCATCTCGGAGCGCAGGTCCTCGTTGACGTCGGTGACGATGTAGTTGGCGAAGTAGAGGATCTTCTCCAGGTTGCGCGGGCTCATGTCGAGCAGCAGGCCCATGCGGCTGGGGATGCCCTTGAAGTACCAGACGTGGCTGACCGGCGAGGCCAGCTTGATG
>DASUVY010000125.1:0-16496 GCA_036378695.1 Candidatus Dormiibacterota bacterium | reverse complement strand
GAGGTGGCGGAGGCGCTGGGCCTGGGCGCCGAGGTCATGGAGCTCTGCTTCCCCAAGGTGCCCAGCCGGATCGGCGGCCACTCGCTGGCCGACCTGGAGGCGCGGGTGCGCGCCTGCCACGCCGAGGCCTGGGCGCCGGAGACCAAGCCGGACGCGCTGCCCGACCACGGCCGCGTCCGCTTCCGCAAGGCGGGCGAGTTCCACGCCTACAACCCGATCGCGGTGCGCACGGCGCAGCAGGCGGCCCGCGAGAACGACCCCGCGGCCTATGCCAAGTGGCGCGAGCTCTCGACCATGGGTCCCCCCCAGGACCTGCGCGACCTGCTCGCGATCCGAGCCGCCAAAGAGCCGGTCCCGCTCAAGGAGGTCGAGCCGGCCGCCGACATCGTGCGCCGCTTCATCTCCACGGCGATGTCGCTGGGCGCCCTCTCGCCGGAAGCGCATGCGGCCCTGGCCGTCGCCATGAACATGGCCGGCGCCCGCTCCAACTCGGGCGAGGGCGGCGAGGACCCCGACCACTACTCCGATGCCGGGCCCAGGCGCGACAACCGGATCAAGCAGGTCGCCTCGGCCCGCTTCGGGGTCACGCCGCTCTACCTGAAGCGTGCCGACGAGCTGGAGATCAAGATCGCCCAGGGCTCCAAGCCCGGTGAGGGCGGCCAGCTGCCCGGGATCAAGGTCACGTCCCTCATCGCGCGCCTTCGCCACGCCCAGCCCGGCAGGCAGCTGATTTCGCCGCCGCCCCACCACGACATCTACTCCATCGAGGACCTGGCGCAGCTGATCTACGACCTCAAGGCGGTCAACCCGCGGGCCCGGGTCGGAGTCAAGCTGGTGGCCGAGGCGGGCGTGGGCACGATCGCCGCAGGCGTGGCCAAGGCGCACGCCGACTACGTCCTGATCAGCGGCCACAACGGCGGCACCGGCGCCTCCCCGCTCTCCTCGATCAAGGGCGCCGGCGTGCCCTGGGAGCTGGGGCTGGCCGAGACCCAGCAGGTGCTCGTCGAGCAGCGGCTGCGGGAGCGGCTGTCGGTGCGCACCGACGGCGGCTTGAAGAGCGGCCGCGACGTGGTCGTGGCCGCCATGCTGGGCGCCGAAGAGTTCGGCTTCGGCACCGGCGTACTGGTGGCGCTGGGCTGCGACATGGCTCGCCAGTGCCACCTCAACACCTGCCCGACCGGCATCGCCACTCAGCGCGAAGACCTGCGCGCCAAGTTCGAGGGCCGGCCCGAGCACGTGGTCAACTACCTGACCCTGATCGCCGAGGAGGCGCGCACTGTGCTGGCCGGCGCCGGCGCCCGCAGCCTCGATGAGGTGGTCGGCCGCGTCGAGCTGCTCGAGGCGGTGGCGCACGAAACCCTCGACGTCTCCTTCCTCCTGCGCGCGCCCGCCGACCCCAGCCTGCCCCGCCGCCGGCTTTGGGCGCGCAATGGCCCGGAACCGGCTCCGTCGCCGCCCAGCGGTCCCATCGACAACTCGCGCCGCGCCGCCGGCGCCGGCCTCAAGCGCGAGCGCCGCTCCTACACCGGCAGCGCCGGCCAGTCCTTCGGGGCCTGGCTGGATGAGGGCTCCGAGCTGGTGCTGGAGGGCGAGGCCAACGACTACGTAGGCAAAGGCATGGGCGGGGGCGTGATCGTGGTCAAGCCCTATGCCGACGACGGCGCGGTCGATCCTGTTTTGGCCGGCAACACTTGCCTGTATGGCGCCACCGGCGGCCGGCTCTTCGTGGCCGGGCGGGTCGGCGAGCGGTTCTGCGTGCGCAACTCGGGCGCGGTGGCCGTGGTGGAAGGTGCGGGCGACCACTTCTGCGAGTACATGACCGGCGGGGTCGCGGTCGCGCTGGGTCGGGTGGCCTGGAACGTGGGCGCCGGTATGACCGGCGGCGTGGCCTACATCCTCGAGTACGACCAGCTCAACGCCGATTCTGTGCGCGTGCGGCCGGTGCCGGACGAGGACGAGTCCGAGCTGCACGCACTGATCGCCGAGCACCTCCGGCGGACCGGCTCGCCGCGCGCGGCGGCGCTGCTGGCCGACTGGCCGGCCACCCTGGCGCGCTTCCGCCAGGTCGTGCCTGCTGCCGTCGTGCAGCCGCCTGCGACGGTGCCCGAGACGCAGCCGCAAAGCGAATCGGAGCCGGTCGCCTAAGGGACCGGGCCCTAACCGTCAGCACCTACCTTGTGAGTTAGGTGCGACAATCGATGGCTGCCATGCCGCGCAGCAGGTCGGACTCCCCGCCACGGTACCTGCTGGTGGGCGGCCGCCTCTGCCTCGACTTCTGCAACACCATCCGCGACCGCGAGGGTGAGCCCGAGGAGCGGCTGACCGACTACCAGGAGCTGGTCGGCTGGAGCTGGCGGGCGGGCATCTTCAACGCAGAGGAGGCGGCGCGCCTGAAGCGCACCGCGCGCCGCAGCCCCACCGAGGCGGTGTCGGTCCTGGAGCGCGCGATCTCACTGCGCGAGGCTTTGCACGGCATCTTCACCGCGGTGCGCGGCGGCCGGCGGCCGCGGCCGGCACAGCTGGAGACGCTCAACCACGAGTTGGGCCACGCGCTCGGCCGGTCCCAGGTGGTGGCAGCCGAAGGGTCCTTCACCTGGGTCTGGGCGGAAGGTGGGCGCGCGCTGGATTCGATGCTCTGGCCGATCGCCCGCTCGGCCGCCGACCTGCTGACCTCGGGCGAGCTCGAGGCCGTGCGTCAATGCGGCGGCCGCGCCTGCGGTTGGCTGTTCCTCGACACCTCGCGCAATCGCACCCGGCGCTGGTGCGACATGCGCATCTGCGGCAACCGGGCCAAGGCCCGCCGACACCACCAGCGGGTGCGCGCCGCGGGCGCGGCATGATCACCTCCGAACGCTGGTCGCCCGAGGCGCGCGAGGAATTCATGGCGCAGCGCGCCCCCCAGGTCTATGCGCGCTTGACGCAGAACTACACCGTCGCCCTGCGCGCGCGCGAGCTGGTCTACGCCGCGGCGCGGGAGTGGCCGGGCCTGGTCCCCGGCGAGGCCGAGATGGACGCCGAGCGCGAGCGTCTGCAGAAAGACAAGGTGGGCCTGGCGATCGACCAGGGCGTCTTTCTCAGCCACATCCTGGCCGAGCCCCGCGCGGGCCGGCACCTCATGTGGGCCATGCAGCGGCCCCGCGCCGATTCAGTGGCTGTGCTCGAAGCTTTCCAGCGCAGCGGCGCCGCCGACCTCGGCACCGCCCGCGTCGACCGCCGAGGCAACACCGGCCTGATCACGCTCCAGAACCACGCCTACCTCAACGCCGAGGACGACGACTCCAACGCCGCCGTCGAGCGCGCGGTCGACCTGGTGCTCATGGATCCGCAGATCCAGGTCGCGGTGCTGCGCGGGGGTCCGGCCACGCACCCCAAGCACGCCGGCCGGCGGATCTTCGGTTCCGGCATCAACCTCACCAAGCTCTACCTGGGCAAGATCGGGCTCGTCGACTTCCTGATCGAGCGCGAGCTGGGGCTCAACAACAAGATGTACCGCGGGCTGGCGCCGGAGACCTTCCGCGACGACGGTTTCGAGGACAACGTCGAGAAGCCGTTCATCGCCGTGGTCGAGTCTTTCGCCATAGGCGGGGCTTGCCAGTGGCTGCTGATCATGGATCACGTCATCGCCGAGAGCGGCTCCTATTTCAACCTGCCGGCGCGCAAGGAGGGCATCATCGCGGGCTCGGCCAACCTGCGCCTGCCCCGCTTCGTGGGCGACCGCCTGACGCGCCAGGGCATCTTCTTCAACCGCGACTACCGGGCCGACAGCCCCGAGGGCCGACTGCTGGCCGACGAAGTGGTGCCGGCGGCCGAGATCGACGAGGCTGTCGAGCGGGCGACCCGGGAGATCACCAGCGCGGGGATTACCTCGTTGGTCGCCAACCGCCGGGTGCTGCGGCTGGCGCAGGAGCCGCTCGACGTCCACCGCACCTATATGGCCTGGTACGCGCGCGAGCAGGCCCGCTGCCAGCACAGCGAAGCGCTGATCGGCAACCTGGAGCGCAACTGGGATGCCCGGAGTCGCCGTCTCCACGACTGAGGCTTGACTTCGCTGCGCTGCCGCGCCGTCGTCTTCAGCCCCCCGTAAACGCACGGTCGAGCACCCTCAAATTGGCGATCGACCATTCCAGCGGCAGCGGCGACTGACCCCCGGATTGGGCCGCGGCGGCGAACTCCTCGACCATCACCTGGTAGGGGTTCACCGGCTCCATGGCGGTGAACGGCTTCTCCACGCGCACGACCTCGTCGGCGGTCACGATCTCCAGGACCTGGTGCTCCGGCGACTGCATCGAGGCCCAGACCGAGGCGGTCGCCCCGGAAGGGAAGTGCAGGAGCGCGGTGGTGGTCATGTCAACGGCCTGACCGTGTGCGAAGGCGCGCACCTGGTCGGGCTCGCCCAGCAGCCAGCGCGCCACGTCTATGCAGTAGCAGCCCACGTCGTACAGGGCGCCACCTCCCAGCTCTGACCGAGCCCGGTAGTTGCCGGAGTCCTTCAAGGTGAAGCCGAAGCTGGCCTGGACGTGACGCACCTCGCGGCCCGCCATGGACGCCACCACGCCCCGCATGCGGGGATGGAAGCGGTACATGAACGCCTCCATCAGGAGCCTCCTGGCCGAGCGGGCGGCGGCCGCCATCTCCTCCCCTTCACCGGCGTTGAGCGCCAGCGGTTTCTCGCAGAGCACGTGCTTGCCCGCCGCCAGCGCGCGCAACGTCCACGGCTTGTGGGCGTCGTTGGTCAGAGGCAGGTAGACGGCGTCGACGTCGGGGTCCTCCAGAAGGTGGTCATAGGTGGCGTGCACGCGGGGCACCCCATGCCGGGCGGCCAGCGCCTGCGCGCGCCGCGGGCTGCGGCTGGCGATGGCCAGCGGCTCGGAGCCGGACGCAGCTCGCATGGCGGGGAGCAGCGCCTTGTCGGCGATGTCCGCGGCCCCCAGGACGCCCCACCTCAGGGTCGCTATGCGCGCACCTCGACGGGATGGCCGGCAGCGATCGACTGGGTGGCGGCCTCCATGACGGCCACGTTGCGCCGGGCCTCGGCGGCCGGAACGGCCATCGGCTCGCCCAGCAGGAGGTGGTCGGCCAGGTTGCGGTAGAAGCCGTGACGGGTGCGGGGCGCCTGGCCCAGCCGGGACTGCGTTCCGTCCGGCAGGTGCAGCGTGACCTCGGCCGGCGACTCGCTGGGCGCCAGCACCTCCTCGACCAGGTCGCCGGTCCAGGCTCGGGACTTCACGGCCTCCTGGCGCCAGTCCCCGACCAGCGCGCCCCGGGTCCCCAGCAGGTACCACTTGGGCTTGAGGGCGGCCGCTATGTCGGACTGCATGAAGCTGGTCTGTGCGCCACCCTCGAACGTCACGTCCACCCGCACCTGGTCGGAGTTGCTGACGTCATGCCAGACGCGCTTGTGCGCCCTCGCGCTCACGGTGGTCACCGGCTGCGGGAAGAGCGCGAGCATCCAGTCGAAGTAGTGCGAGCCCCAGTCGTAGATCGTCCCGCCCGAGATCGGCTGGTGGCTGTGCCAGTAAGAGCAGGGGTGGGAGAAGCCGCCGATGAAGGACTCCATGTAGAAGGGGTCGCCGATGGCGCCGCTCTGCACGGCCTCGCGCAGGGCCACGAAGTCGGGGTCCCAGCGCCGGCTCTGGTAGACGGTGACCTGGCGCCCGGCCGCCCGGGCCGCGGCCAGCACGCGGTCGCACTCGTCCACCCGAAGCGCGAAGGGCTTCTCGCAGATGACGTGCTTGCCGGCGGCCAGCGCCTCCAGGCAGACGGCGGCGTGCGCGACCGGCGGCACCCCCACCACCACCAGGTCGACGCCCGGGTCTTTGAGCAGGGCGGCGGCCTCGGAGTGGACGTCGACCCTGAACGCGGCACGCGCTTGCTCACGGCGCTCGGGCAGGCGGTCGCACACGCCGCGCAGCTCGAACCCGGCCACCTCGCTGACCGCGGTCGCGTGCTCCCGGCCGATTGCCCCATAGCCCAGCAGACCGACGCCGACGGTGGGCGCCGCCTCCACGCCCGCCGCGTGCCGCAGCGCTCGGAAGACCAGGCGCGCGAACAGCTCCGACTGCCAGGCCGCGCGGCCGTGGCCGAGCCCGATGTGCACCAGCCGGCCCGCGCCCACCCGCTTGCTGAAAGCGACCACATGCTCGCCGTAGTGCCAGGGCGCGGTCAAAAGCACGGTGGCGTCGGGCGGGGGCGGATCGGCGAGGAAGAGCTCGTCCTCGATTCGCAGTTCGGGGTCCAGGCGGTCGGTGACGGGGTGGCCGGGAACCGGCCGCACCAAAAGCTCAGTGTGTGGGCCGGGCTCGCCGGGCGCCCAGCCGGCCACCGGCCAGCTGTTGAGGGTGCCGTGCAGAGCCACGACTCCACCGCCGGCGGTGAGAAAGCGGGTCAGCTCCTCGGCTGCCGCCGGAGCCTGGTCGGCCGCCACCAAAAGCGCGTTGTGCCCGGCCAGGCGACCGCCGACGTCGACCTCCAGGCCGCCCAGGCGGCGCAGGAGGGGCGCCGCCAGCGACGCGTAGCGGTGTGGCCCGTCTTCGTCGAAGAGGGCCAGGACGCGCAGCTTCGGTGACTCGCTCACCCGGTCAAGTTTGCGCCGCGCAGGATTTCCAGCGTCTGCTGTGCGGCGCGCGGCCAGCTGAACCCGGCAGCCCGGCGGCGGCCGGCTTGCGCCAGCCGTGCCCGCAGGTCCGGCTCGTCGAGCAGGCGCTGCAACCCGTGCGCGATGGCGGCCTCGTCTTCGGCGTCCACCGCCAGCGCGGCCTCGCCGGCCAGCTCGGGGAGGGCGCCGCGGTTCCCGATCAGCGCCGGTAGGCCCTCGCGCATGGCCTCCAGCAAAGGCAGGCCGAATCCCTCGTAGAGGCTGGGGAAGGCCAGCGCGACTGCGTTGCGGTAGAGACCGAGCAGCTCAGCGTCCGAGACGTGTCCCAGGAGCTGGATCCCCGGCGTCGAACGCAACATGTCCATGGCGTCGCCGTAGGCCCAGCCCTCGCGGCCGGCGACCACCAGGTGCGGCGGGTTCTCGAGCCGGCGATAGGCGCGGACCAGGCGGGGATAGTTCTTGCGGGGCTCGACCGTGCCCACGGCCAGCAGGAATCCTGGCTGCAGGCCGTCCCGCAGTGGCCGGGCCTCAGCGCCCAGCGTGGCGGCGGCCTCTGGGACCACGTGCACGCGTTCTGGCTCCAGGCTCCGATACGCGGCCAGCAGATCGTCGCGGGTGGCGGCCGAGGGGACGATGACGGCGGCCGCGCAAGGCAGGGCGCGCGGGAAGAGCGCACCCTGATAGACGCGCTGCTGCCAGGGCACCTCGCGCGGGCGCAGCTTGAACGCCAGATCGTGGACGAAGACGACCGCCGGGGGCGCCTGAGCGCGGCGCCGGGGCGGGCTCGGCCAGTAGGGGTAGAAAACGGCGTCGAGGCCGGCGGCGGCTTCCGCGGCTGGCAGCCAGGTCAGCTTGTTGGCCACCTCGTGGCGATAAGGAGACAGCAGGAAGCGGGCCTGTGCATCGGCCAGCGCGGGGACCCGCTCCCGGCTGCAGAAGAGCGTCCACTCGACGTCGGGCGCGGCGACGAGCAGGGCGCGGGTGAGGTCGAGCGCCACCGTGACCATCCCGACCCGCGGCCGCCAGCAGGCAGTGAGGTCGATGCCGATTTTCACGGGAAGATCAGATCAGATCAAAAACGCTGCGCGTCAGGCCGGGGGGAACCTGGGTTCCCTCCGCGAAAAAGAACCCTGCGCGTCAGGCCGGGCCTTGACCGGCCGGCACCCAGCGGTGCATCGCGCCCGAGACGGAGCTGGGCGCGCGAGCGTCAGGAGGGCGGGTCCGCGGGGGGAACCTGGGTTCCCTCCGCGAAAAATAGAAGGGCCCCCACCGAAGGCGAGGGACCCTCAAGAAAGGAGGGAGGGCAGAGTCAAGCTTCGCCGCAGCGAAGCACTGCCGGCCATTCTACCTCCGACCTCCGAAGGTCAGTCAACCCTCGAAGACCCTTTGCCGACAGCGCCTCTGGGCGCTTTCAGATGATCTCCGAGTACCGGTCGAAGACTTCGCGCAGGTCGGGCGGCGGCTCCAGGCCACGCTTTTTCATGGCTTCGAAGAGCGACAGGATGTGGCGCACGCCGGCCAGGTTGACGCCCTTTTCGCGGGTCAGGTGCTGGATGACCTGCAGCTTGCGGATGTCGCGCTGGGAGTAGCGGCGGCGATTGGTGGTGGTCCTGAAAGGCTCGATCAGGCCAACGTCCTCGTAGAGCATCAGCGTGCGCGGGTGTGTTTCCAGGATCTCGGAGGCCACGCTGATCGTGTAGAGCGGCTTGTCGAGATCGAAGCCGGGCTGAAGCGAGCCGCGGGCGCGGGCCACCAGCGCTATTCCTTCAACCAGCCCTCGACGCCGCGCGAGAGGTTCGCGGGAGTCGTCTGGCTCTTGATCAGGTATTCGAGCGCGCCCAGCTTGAGGCCGCGTTCGACCAGCTCGCGCTCCCCGTAGTTGGACAGGATGACGACCGGTATGTGGCGCGTGTCGTCGGAGGACCGGAGTCCTTCGAGGACCGCGAAGCCGTCCATCTTCGGCAGTCGAATGTCGAGAAAGATGATGTCCGGCTTGAGTTCTTGGGCCAGCTTTAGGCCCTCCTCGCCGTCCTTGGCCATGCTGACCTGGTAGCCGTCCAGCTCCAGCTTCAGCTTGTACATCTGCGCCACCGTGGGGTCGTCCTCGATGAAAAGGACGTCGACCTCGTCGCTCAAAGGCTTACCCCTCCACTTAAGGAGAACATCTGATGGCAATCCTATCAGGAAAATTGCGGATTCCAATCATTTGTTAAGGCCTGAGCGGTGTTACATCGCTTTCGGCTTGCGTCCCTTGGCCGCGGCCGCCCACAGGCTCTCGAGGTCGTAGTACGACCGCTCCCCGGGCAGGAAGACGTGCGCCAGCACTGAATCGAAGTCGAGCAGGATCCAGCTCGCGTCGTCGTAGCCGTCGACGCGCAGGGGCCGCAGGCCGCGCGCCCGGAGGCGCTCGAGCATGGCGTCGGCGATGGCGCGGACCTGGCGATCCGTGTCGCCTTCGCAGATCACGAAGTACTCGGCGATGGTGGTCTTGCCATGGAGGTCGATCACCACCGGCTCCCACGCCTTCTTGTCCTCGGCGACGGCCAGCAGCTCGTCGGCCACCGCACGCGGCGTGAGCTGGTCAGTCAACTTCCGGATTATTCCCGATCGCGCCGCCGGTACAAACCGCGCTCGTTGAGATAGGCGGCCACCGCCGGGTGGAGCAGGCCGTCCAGATTGCCGCCCCCGGCCAGCACCTCGCGGACATGGGTGGCGTTGATGTCGGGGGTCTCCGCCGCGCAGAGCAGCACCCGTTCGGGATCCAGCCCCGCCGCCCGCAGGTCTTCCTCTCGGGGCGCCGGCAGGCCCGGCCGGTTGACCACGATCAGCCGCGCCAGCTCCAGGACGCGCTCCGGCTGGTGCCAGCTGCGGATCTCGCGGGCCGCGTCCCAGCCCAGCACCAGGAACAGCTCGGCCTCGGGATGCCGGCGGTGCAATTCCGCCAGCGTGTCCACCGTGTAGGAGGGCCCCGGCCGCTGCAGCTCGAGGTCGGAGACCTCGATCCGCTCGAGCCCGGTGGCCGCCAGGCGCGTCATGTTGTAGCGGTCCTCGGCTGGCGCCTGGGCCGGCCTCCGGTGGGGCGGTCGGGCCGACGGCACCAGCAGGACGCGGTCCAGGCCGCCGCACTCCAGCGCGGCCTGCGCCAGCGCCAGGTGGCCCAGATGGACGGGGTCGAAGGTCCCGCCGACCAAGCCCAGGCGGAGGCTCATCCGGGGTCCCCGCAAAATCGCAGATTTTGTGGGGTGGTCATCCGGGGTCCCGCAAAATCGCAGATTTTGTGGGGTGGTCATCCGGGCTGGTACTCGAACTCGACATCGCCGATCCGAACGGTGTCGCCGGCCTGCGCACCGGCCTGCTCCAGGGCCGACGCGATCCCCTGCCGGTGGAGCTGGACCTGGAACCAGTCGAAGGAGTGGCGCGAGTCCAGGTCGGCGCGAGCGACCAGCTCCAGGGCGCGGTCGCCAAGCACCTCGTAGCCCCACGGCTGCTTGCGCACGGCGGGCGCGGCCCGAGCCCGGCGCTCTTTGAGCTTGACCACGGGCGGCGCCGCCACTGCGGTCGCCGGCGCTGGCGACTCAGCCACGGCGCGGTGGATGGCGGCCACCAGCTCTGGCACCCCCTCCCCCGTCTTCGCCGAAACCCGGTGCATCCCGGCGCGCCGTCCCCGCGGGCGCGCCAGGTCGACCTTGTTCACGGCGACCAATGACGGCCTGGCCGCCAGCTCGGCCGAGTAGGCGCGCACCTCCGCTCGCACCTTGGCCAGGTCGCCAAAGGGGTCTGGCGCGGCGGCATCAACCACGTAGACCAACACCCGCGTGCGCTCCACGTGGCGGAGAAAGCGCAGGCCCAGCCCGGCGCCGGTCGAGGCGCCCTCGATGAGGCCGGGAATGTCCGCCACCACAACTCGGTCGCCGGCTTCCGTGGTGGCGACGCCAAGCTCGGGGTCGAGGGTGGTAAAGGGGTAGTCGCCAACCTTGGGCCGGGCCGCCGAGATCGCCGCCAGCAGCGACGACTTGCCCGCATTGGGCGGGCCCACCAGGCCGGCGTCGGCGATCAGCTTGAGCTCGAGGCGCAGGGTGCGGGCCTCCCCCGGCCGGCCGCGCTCGGCGAAGTCGGGCGCCTGCTTGACGGAGCTCTTGAAGTGGATGTTGCCGCGGCCGCCGGCCCCGCCCCGAGCCAGCACGGCCTCGGCACCCGGGTGGTCGAGGTCGGCCAGCAGCTCGCCGCTGGCGTCGTCGACGACCTGGGTACCCACCGGGACCGTCAGCCGCACGTCCTCTCCCGCCGCCCCCTCCTTCCGCGCCTTGGCGCCCGGCCGCCCGTGCCCGGCCTGCCAGCGCGCGCGGTGGACAAAGGCCTGCAGGGAGGACTCCTGGGCGGAGGCGATGGCGATCACCGAGCCCCCGCGGCCTCCGTCGCCGCCGTCAGGACCGCCGCGGGGAATGAAGGGCTCGCGGCGGAAGGAGGCGGAGCCGCGGCCGCCGTCGCCCGCGCGCACCTGAATGCGCGCGGAGTCGACGAAGCTGGAGCTCCTAGCTCGTCTGGATCGAGACGCGCCGGCCATCTTTGCCAACGCGTTCGTACACCACCTGGCCCGGCCGCAACGCGAAGAGCGTGTGGTCGCGGCCCTCGCCGACGCCGGTGCCGGCGCTGATGTTGCTGCCGCGCTGGCGCACGATGATGGCGCCCGCCTCGACCGCCTGGCCGGCGAAGATCTTGACCCCCAGCCGCTGGGCGTTGGAGTCGCGACCGTTGCGCGAGGAGCCGCCGCCTTTCTTATGCGCCATCGGTCGCGGCCTCCTTCTTGGCCTTGGGCGCCGCCCGCCGCCGCGGGGCTGCCTTCTTGGCCGGCTTCTCGTCGTCCGCCGGGGCCTCGGCCTCGGCCTTGCGGGCGGGCTTGTCGCCGACCTGCAGGATCTCGATCGCCGTCAGGCCCGCCCGGGCGCCCCGATGGACCCGCACCCGCTTCTTGGACTTGTAGCGGAGGATGTCGATCTTGGGGCCTTTGGCGGGCCCGATCACGCGCGCCAGCACGCTGGCCCCGGCAACAGCCGGCTGGCCGATCTTGACCTCGTCGCCGTCGGCCAGCATCAGGACCCGGTCGAGCTTGACCTCGGAGCCGGGCTCGCCGGCCAGGCGGTCAACCAGGATGCGGTCG
The DNA here is from genome assembly GCA_036378695.1 of Candidatus Dormiibacterota bacterium. Lineage (GTDB taxonomy): Bacteria > Chloroflexota > Dormibacteria > Dormibacterales > Dormibacteraceae > CF-28. Next base: position 4,743 of record DASUVY010000125.1, on the reverse strand, counting down.
CCGGGGGCTACGCGGTACTGCTTGCCGCCGCTGACCACGATGGCCGACAGCGATCCCTTGGGCTGGGGCACGAATCCGAGATTATACCGGCAGCCTGATCGTGCCCGATTCGGTCAGCGTGACGCGCGCCGCCGGCGCGGCGCTGACCAGCGGCCGCCGTAGCACGACCGACTGCACCAGCCCCAGCAGCGCGAAATCGGTCAATAAGGCCGAGCGGCCGTGTGAGATGAAGGGCAGCGGGATGCCGGCGATGGGAGTCAGGCCGACGTTCATGCCGATGTTCTGCACCACCTGGGCGAAGACGATCACGGCGGCCCCCGCGCAGAGCAGGAAACCGAACCGGTCCGGCGCCAGCGCGGCCGCCCGCGCGATACGGTAGAGCAGGACCATGAAGAGCGCCAGCAGCAGCAGGCTGCCCAGCAGCCCGAACTCCTCGGCGTAGACCGCGAACACGAAGTCCGAGGTCCGCTCCGGCACGTAGCCCAGCTGTCCCTGCAGGCCGTGCAGCCACCCCTGCCCGAAAACGCCGCCGGAGCCCACGGCGATCCGGGCCTGGATCAGGTTGTAGCCCGCCCCCAGCGGGTCCTGGGCGGGGTCGAGGAAGATCTGTAGCCGCCGTTTCTGATAGCCGCGCAGCAGGTGCGGGAGTAGGGGGACGGCGACCGCGAGCCCGCCCAGCACCGCGGCCAGCACCAGGCGCGGGGCGCCGGCCAGGAAAAGTAGCCCCAGCAGCAGGCAGGTGAAGACGATGGCGGTGCCCAAATCGGGCTGCAGCAGCACCAGCACGGTGGGCGGCAGCCCAAGGCAGGCCAGCAGGAGCACCTCGCGGCGGCCGACGGTCTCCCGGCGGGCCAGGAAGGCGCTGAGCGCGATGAGGACCAGCAGCTTCGAGATTTCCGAGGGCTCGACCTGGATGCCCGCCACCCGGATCCAGCGCTGGGCGCCGAAGGCCGTGTGCCCGGCCACCTCCACCGCCAGCAGCATGAGCAGGGCCAGCGCGTACAGGTAGGGCGCCGCGGCCGTCAGGCGGCGGTAGTCGAAGGCCGCGGCGGCGACGTACAGGACCACCCCGGCCAGCGCTCCGCCCAGCTGCGACGAGAAGTCCGCGCGCGAGGTCGAAAAGAGCGTCATCAGCCCCAGCACCAGCAGCGCGGCCACGGTCAGCGCCTGGTGCAGGTCCAGGCGCCGCCAGGCGCTAGCGCTAGGCGGCACGGATCTGGTCGCGGTGGCTGTAGTAGTAGTCCGCGACCTTGACGGCCACCGGCTCGGCCGTGTCGTGGCCCTCGCCACCGCCCTCGACCACGACCACGATGGCGATCTCGGGATGGTCGTAGGGCGAGAAGAAGGTGAACCAGGCGTGCAGCGGCAGGTTGGTCCCGGAGCCTCCGTACTGAGCCGAGCCCGTCTTGCACCCGCCGTCGTACTTGAAGCGGTCGTTGCGGAAGAGGAAGCCCGTGCCGTAGGGCGCCTGCAGGCACTGGCGCATGCCCTGGCGCACCACCTCGAGATTGGCCGGCGAGACCGGCACCTGCGAGATCACCGTCGGGTGCGCGGTCGACACCACCTCGCCGCCCGGCGCCCGGACCTGGCTGACCACGGTCGGCTGCAGGAGCGTGCCGCCGTTGGCGACCGCGCTGACGTACATGGCCTGGATCAGCGGCGAGGTGAGCAGGGCCGACTGGCCGATGCCCATGGTCAGCGTTTCGCCCGGGTTCCAGCGGCAGCCGGGCGCGCCGGACTGGGCGCACTGGGCGGCCTGCCAGGCCTCGTCGGGCACCAGCCCGGCCTGGGCGCCCGGGATCTCGAACCGCGGCGCCGTCCCGTACCCGAAGTCGCGCGCGTAGTTGGCCAGCGACATGTCGCCCACGCTGTCGGCCACCCGGTAGAAGAAGGTGTCGCAGGAGACCGCGATCGCCTTCTCGACGTTCATGGGCCCCATGTCGTAGCCGGCCCAGTTGCGGTAGGTCCAGCCGCCGTAGCTGATGCTGGCGGGGCAAGGCAGGACGGTGTCGGCCGCCAGCTTGCCGTCCTCCAGGCCCGCCGCGGCGGTGATCATCTTGAAGGTCGAGCCGGGTGGATAGAGGCCGGCCAGGGCCCGGTCGTAGAGCGGTTTGGCGGGGTCCTGGAGCAGCCGCTGGTAGGCCGCGGCCGAGATGCCGGCCGTGAACTGGTTGGGGTCGTAGCCGGGGGCGCTTACCATGGCCAGCACCTGGCCGTCACGGGGGTCGACCACCAGCGCCGCCCCGGCCTTGACGCCGGCCGCCTGGATGCCGTCGCGCAGGTACTGGCCAACCGCTTGCTGCAGACCGGCGTCGATCGAGAGGTACACGCTGTCGCCCGCGAGCGGCGGGTCCTCGGCCACCGTGCGCACCGGCAGCCCGGCAGCGTTGGTCTCCACGTCGGCCCAGCCGTTGCGGCCGCGCAGGAGCGCCTCCAGCCCCGCCTCCACGCCGGCCTTGCCGGCGGTTTCGTCGGGCAGGTAACCCAGGCTCTTGAGCCGGGCGTATTCGTTCGCGTTGAGGCGGTTGGTGTAGCCGAGGACGTGCCCGAAGTCCTGCCAGTCGGCGTACGTCCGTAGCGGCAGGGGGTCGAGCTGGATGCCCGGCAGCTGGGGCAGGCGCTCGGCCAGAGCTTGCGACTGATCCGCCGAGAGCCCGCTCTTGACCGTCACCGGCGCGTAGAGGTCGGGGGCTGACAGGAGCAGGTGGCCGAGGGAGGGTTCGGGCACACCCGACAGTCGGGCGACCTGCGCCAGCTCCGCCTGGCGGAGGACGGCGTCCGCGGGCAGGGCCGCCGGCAGCATGCTCAGCTGCCAGGCCGGCGAGTTGCCGGCCAGCTGCACCCCGTGGCGGTCGTAGACCACGCCCCGGTCAGCCTCCAGCACCACCCGATGGACGCGGGTCTCCACGCCCGCCGCCGCCAGCCGCTGGTGCTCGCCCACCTGGAGCTGCACCAGCCGCACCGCGAGTGCGCTGACGGCCAGGAGCGCGATCAATCCCCCGGCGATGAGGCGGGCGTTCCACGCCGGCCTCACGGCCTGCATCACCGGGGTCCCCGCGAAATCGCAGATTTCGTGGGGTGGTGCCAGCTCGGTAGCCCCACGGCGCGGGTTCCGTGCAGGCGCTCCCAAAGCGCGGCCAGGATTGGGACCAGCACCGACACCGGCAGAGCGTTCAGCAGCACCAGCGGCAGCGCCGCCCGCGCCGAAACCTGGGCCAGGCCCAAGAAGTCGGCCAGAGCCAGCACCACGGCGCCATAGACGGCGCCGCCCGCAGCTCCGGCCAGGACGGCAATGCCGGCCGGCCTGGCGTTGCCGACCCAAGCGGCCAGAGCACCACCGAGGTAGGCCGCGGCCACCAGGGCCAGGGCATGCGTACCCAGCGGGCCGGTGCCGGCCAGGTCCAGGAGCAGCCCACCGGCCACCGACCAGGGCAGGGCGGCGCGGCCGCCGCGTAGCCAGGCGCGGGCCAGCACCAGCGCCAGCACCAGGTTGGGCTGGGGCAAGGCGGGGTCGAGGCGCCCGACCACGGACACCTGCACAAGCACCGCTGTGAGCAGAAGCGCCCCTTGCGCCAGCAGCATCACGGGGGACCCGACGTGGACGTAAGGGCCGGCTTGCCGGCCCGAATGGGTCCGTGATCCAGACGTTGGCGACGGGGCGCTGCGGCAAAGGGAGGTAGGCCCGCGGGAGGAACCGCAGGTTCTTCCCGCGAAGCGGAGCGCAGCGGAGCGCCCGTCATTGGGGCTGGAAGTCGGTCACGACCAGCACAGCGTCGAGCCGCGAGAGGTCGTTGGCCCAGGCCAGTGTCGCGTACTGCACGGTGCTCGCCTCCCGGCGGTCGAAGCTGGTCAGCTGGCCGACCGGAATGCCACGCGGGTAGCCGCCGCCGATGCCCGAGGTCAGCCCCCACTCGCCGACCGTGCCCAGCACGCCCGGCTGCGGCTGGACATCCATGTGCAGCGGTCCCAGGCCGCCGCTGACGGTTCCCTCCAGCCCGGAGCTGACCAGGTAGGCGTTGACCCGCACCAGCGGATCGGCGACGGTCTGCACCGCCGCCGAGTGGCCGGCCACCTCGCGCACGCGGCCGACCAGGCCGGCGCCGGTGACCACGGTCATCCCGGGCTGGACACCCTCGGCCGCGCCGCGGTCGATGGTCAGCGTGCGCGAGAAGGCGTCGGGGCCGCGCCCGATGACCTGCGCGGCCAGCAGGTGGTGGCCGAAGGAGCGTTCGAACTGGAGGTCGCGGCGCAGCTGCGCGTTCTCGGCGCCCGCCGCCTGCAGGCCGGCGACCTGAGCCCGCAGGCGCGCGTTCTCATCGCTCAGCCGGCGGTTCCCGGCGCGCAGGGCGGCGATGTCGCCGAACACCGAAAGCCCCTGGCCGCCGGCCGCCTCCAGCGCGCTCGCGCCGGCTTCCAGCGGCGCCAGCGTGCCGCGCAGCTGCCCGCGGGCGCCGGCCAGCGCCGGTAGCTGCGAGAGCAGGACCAGGGCGCCCAGCGCCAGGGCCACCGCCACGAAGGCGCCCGAGGACCGCGACTGCGCCCTCAATAGCGCAGCGCGCGCACTTTTCGCTCTTTGACGAGCACGCGCTTCAGGGTCTCCATCTCCTCCAGGACCAGGCCGGTGCCGCGCACCACGCAGGTCAGCGGCTCCCGCGCCACCAGCACCGGCATCAGCGTCTCGTGCGCCACCAGCTGGTCCAGGCCGGCCACCAGCGCCCCGCCGCCGCAGAGCGCGATGCCGCG
>DASUVY010000124.1:0-12417 GCA_036378695.1 Candidatus Dormiibacterota bacterium | reverse complement strand
AGTGGAGGCCGATTTGGAAAGCCAGAAGATCAGCTTCGAGGACTTCAAGAACATCATCGTGGAGCGGCTCGGCTGCGAGCCCGAGCAGGTGACCATGGACGCCTCCTTCCAGGAGGACCTGAACGCCGACTCCCTGGACCTCGTCGAGCTGATCTACGCCTTCGAGGAGAACACCGGCCTCGAGATCCCCGACGAGGACGCCGAGAAGATCACCACGGTCGGCCAGGCCTGGGAGTACATCCAGGAAAAATCCGGAGGCTAGAACCCAGGTAGCCCGCGCCGTCGAAGTCCCGCGCGCCAGCCTGGATGACCTCCAGCAGCGGATCGGGATCGCTTTCCGCGACGTCTCCCTCCTCCAGGAGGCCCTGACCCACAGCTCCTTCGCCAACGAGAGCCCGCACCTCTCGCCCCGCGACAACGAGCGCCTCGAGTACCTGGGCGACGCCGTCCTGCAGCTGATCACCGCCGAGTACCTGTACAAGTACCGGCCGGGCGCCAACGAGGGCGAGATGACTCAGATCCGCTCGGCCATGGTCAACACCAACACCCTGGCCGCGCTGGCTGAGGAGCTGGGCCTGGGCGATCACCTCTACCTGGGCAAGGGCATCTCCAAAGGGGGCGGGCGCAGCCTCAAGTCGCTGCTGGCCAACGCCTTCGAAGCCGTCCTTGGCGCCGTTTTCCTGGACGCCGGCTATGACGCCGCCTACCACTACTACCTCGACCGCTTTCGCCAGCTGCCGGAGCCGGTCAAGGACGAGAACTTCAAGGGCCGCCTGCAGCAGGTCGTGCAGGAGCGCTTCAACCAGACGCCGTTCTACGACAGCGCCGGCGCCCGGGTCGGCAATCAGCGCCGCGAGTACACGGCGGTCGTCTTCGCCGGGGCCGAGGCCCTGGGCACCGGGCACGGCCACACCAAGCAGGAGGCCGAGCAGGACGCCGCCCGCGACGCGCTGGCCAAGCTGACCGGCGCGGCGCCGGCGGCGGCCACTCGGGACGGGCGATCGCGACGTCGCCGCTCTTCGACCCGGGCCGAGGAGCCGCTGGCCGAGCCCGTGGCCGAAACCGAGGTCGGTGGGGAGGAGCCAGTAGCGCCCAAGCCGCGGCGCCGGCGCTCCCCGCGCCGCAAGGCCGCGGCCGTCGCCGAACCTGCTGCCGAGGCGGCCGCTGAGGCGCCGGCCCCCGAACCGCCGCCGGAACCGCCCAAGAGCCGTCAGTTCGGGGCGCCGCCGGACGAACCAGGCTAGCCGGCGCCTGCGGGCGCTGGCCGAGCGCCTGGCGGCGGCCTTCGAAGCCGAGTTCCATCCGCGCGCGATCGTGCTCCTGGGCTCGGCGGCCGAGGGCATCGCCGATTGGCACTCGGACCTGGATCTCCTGACCTACCACGACACGCTGCCGCCCCCCGAGCGCGTGCAGGCGATCGTGGCCGGCCTGGACGCGGCGCCGCTCGAGATCCAGGCCGGCCAGACCACCGTCGCCGAATGGGAGGCGCGCATCGAGCGCGTGTTGGCCGAGTACCGGCCCGACGACCCCTACCACAAGGTGTTCGCCCACTACGCGGACGCCGTCCCGCTGCTGGGTGCGGACCTGGTGGCTCGCTGGCAGGCGCGCATCGCCGAGTACCCGGAGGCCTGGGCCCGCCCCGCGGTCGAGCACCACCTCAAGGTCTTCCCGATCTGGGCGGCCTACGACCAGGTGGTGGCGCGCGACGCCACGCTGTGGACCTACCAGATGCTGGTGGAGGGCGCCCAGCACGTTCTCGGCATGCTGGCCGGCCTGAACCGGGTCTACTGGGCGAGCTTCCAGTTCAAGCGCGCCCACGCCTTCGAGGCCGGCCTGCGCCGGAAGCCGGAGCATCTCGCCGACCGCATCGACGCCCTCTTAACCGGGGACGCGCGGGCCGCGACCGAGGGGTTGGAGGCCCTGGTCGCGGACACCCTCGACCTGGTCGAGAGCCACCTGCCAGAGGTCGACACCTCGGCGCTGCGGGCTACGATCGGGCGCCGGCATCAGGCCTGGGGACCCTGACGACGGTCTGGTAACCTGCGCAGACCGGTGCACCTGCGCGCGATCACCCTCGCCGGTTTCAAGACGTTTGCCCAGAAGACGGAGATCCGCTTCGAGGGCGGCGTCACCGCCATCGTCGGGCCCAACGGGTCGGGCAAGACCAACATCCTCGACGCCTTCAAGTGGGTGCTCGGGGAGTCCAGCGCCAAGGACCTGCGCGGCAAGCGCATGGACGAGGTGGTCTACGCCGGCGGCCACCGGCGCCCGCGCGCCGCCCAGGCCGAGGTCGAGATCGTGATCGACAACTCCGACGGCAGGCTCCCGGTCGACTACGAGGAGGTCGCGATCCGGCGCCGCGTCGATCGCAGCGGCCAGAGCGACTACTTCCTGAACGGCTCCCGGGTCCGCCGGCGCGACCTGCTCGAGCTGCTGGCCTCGACCGGGCTGACCACCGATTCCTACGCGATCGTTACCCAGCGCGACATCGAGTCGATCATCACCTGCTCGCCCGAGCAGCGCCGCCACCTGATCGAGGAGGCGGCGCAGGTCCGCGGCGTCAAGGCCAAGCGCTCGGAGGCGGCCGACAAGCTGCGCGAGCTGGCAGCCAACCTGCTGCGACTGGAGGACCTGCGCGGCGAGATCGAGCCGCGCCTGGAGGTCCTGCGGGCGCAGGCCGCGGCCGCCCGGGAAGCCGCCGATTCCGAGCGGCGGTTGGAGATCCTGCGCGGCAGCATCGTCTACGAGGAGTGGCGCGAGGCCCGCGACACCCACCGCCGCGCCGCCTCCCAGGCGGCCGCCCTGGAGCGCCGGCTGGAGGAGGCCCGGGCGTCCGCCGCCGCCGCGGAGTCGGAGTTCCAGGCCTGGCGCCAGGAGGTCCAGGCCGCACAGGACCGGCGGTTGCAGCGGCAGCGCCTGGTGGGTGCGGTCCGCCTCGAGCTGAGCGCCTCCGAGCACGACCTGGCGATGGCCGAGGAGCGGGCGCGCGGCCAGGCCGCTTTGGCGGAGGCCGCCCGCCTGGAGGCCTCCGAGCTGGAGGTGCGGGCGCAGACGGCGGCCGCCCTGCGCGACCAGCTGGCCCGCGAACTGGAGGTGGCGCGGGCCGAGCTCAGCCGGGTGCCGGAGCCCCCGGCCGAGCCTCCGGCCGGCGACGCCGGGGATGCCCTGGAGGCTCGCAAAGGCGCCGAGCAGGCCCGGCGCGCGGTGGCCGCCGCCCAGTCGGCGCTGGCGGCCGTGCGCACGCGCCGCCAGTTCCTGGAGGAGTCCGTCGTCCGGCTGGAGGCGACGGTGATCGCGGCCGAGGCCGGGCTCGACGAAGCGGCCGCCTCGGCGGCCACGGCGGCCGCCGCCGCTTCCGAGGCCGGCGCGGCCGCCGCCGAGCTGGCCGGACTGCGCGCCGAGCTCGAAGGCCTGCGGGCGCTGCGGCCGGAGCCCGCGGGCCGGCTGCGCCGGGTGGGCGACGTGGTCCTGGCCCGCCCCGGCTTCGAGGCAGCCCTCTCGGCGGTGCTGGGTCCCCTGGTCGACGCCTGGGCGGCGCCCGACGAGAAGGCCGCCCGGACCGCCGCCGAGGGTGCGGCCGACCAGGTCACCGTGGTCTGGCCGGTGGCCGCCCCGCCGGCGCGGGCGGGCTCCCTGGTCGAGCACGTGCGCTGCGAGCCGGGCTTCGAGGCGCTGGCCGCCCGGCTCCTGGGCGGTGTCGTGGTCGGCGAGGAGGTGAGCGCCGAAGGCGTGTACGGCGAGGCCGGGCTCCTGCGGTCCGGCAGCGACCCCCGCGTCCGCCTGGCCGCGCGCATCCGCGCACTGCTAGATCGCCAGGCCGAGCTGGAGCCGCTGGCCGCCCGCGTGGACTCGCTGCTGGCGGCGGAGCGCGCGGCGGCCACTCGCTTGGCCGAGCTGCAAACCGCGGCCAGCGGCCGGCGCCGCCTGGACGAAACCACCACGCAGCTGGAGGCGGCGCGCGCCGCGGAAGCTGCAGAGGCCGCTCGTCTTCCGGACCTGGAAGCCGAGCTGGCTGCGGCCGAACAGCGCGCCGCCGGCCTGGCTCGCAGCCTGGACGATCGCGAACGGCTGCTGGCCGAGCACCGCGCCGAAGCCCGCCGGCTGGAGGCTGAGCGCGCGCGCTGGCAGGATCGCGTCGGCGACCTCGAGCGGCAGCTGGGGGCGATCGAAGCCGACCAGCTCGGCGCTCAGGAGGCGCGCGCCGCGCGGGTCCAGCGGGCCGAGTCGGCCGGCCGCATGGCCGAGTCGGTGGCGGCCTCGATCCCCGGCCTGAAGGCGATCGTGGAGCAGGTGCGGGCGAAGCTGGCCGAGGCGGAGCGCGATTCGCCCGAAGCGGAGGCCGAGCTCGCCGAAGGCGCCCGCCGGCTGGTGGCGCTGGAGGAAGCCCGCGTCGACGCGCGTCTGAAGGCGGGCACCCTGGAGGGCAACCTGGGCCTGGTCCGGCGCGACGCCGAGCTGGCCGAGGCGCGCATGGAGGAGATCCGGCGCCGGATGCCCGAGGGCCTGGCGCCCGAGGAGGTGCCAGGCGGCAAGGCGCGGGAGCGGGAGATGCGCGACCTGGAGCGGCGCCTCCGCGAGATCGGCCCCACCAATCCGCTGGCCGAGTCGGAGTGCGCGGAGCTCGAGGAGCGGTACCGCACCCTCCACGAGCAGCTGCAGGACATCGCCGCCGCCCGCGCCGACCTGGAGAGCCTGGTCGAGCGGCTGCGGGAGGAGGAGGAGAGCCGCTACGACGCCGTCTTCGGCGCGGTGGCGTCGGTCTTCCAGGAGTACTTCGGCGAGCTCACCGGCGGCGGCCGCTGCACGCTGCGCCACAGCCCCGGCGACGACGGGCCGCGGAGCGGCGTGGAGATCCTGGTCCAGCCGCCGCGCAAGAAGCTGCAGACGGTGACGCTGCTCAGCTCGGGCGAGCGCTCACTGGCCTCGCTGGCGCTGGTGATGGCTCTGGCCGACGTCAACCCCAGCCCGTTCACGATCTTCGACGAGGTCGACGCCGCGCTGGACGACGCCAACGTGGGCCGCTTCGCGGAGACCGTTCAGCGCCTGGGCCGCGACCGCCAGTACCTGGTGATCACGCACAACCACGTGACCATGGCGGCCGCCTCCGCCCTCTACGGCGTGCACCTCGACGAGAGCGGCTGCTCGCACCTGGTCTCGGTCCGCCTGGAGGACATCCGGCCGGCGCGCAGAAGCGGTTCGCAGCCGCAGGTGGTCACCGCCTAAGCGTCCGTCTGCGGCGACCTCTTCATGAAAATGCACCTCTCGAACGAGAGGCCGACACGCGATTTCATGAAATCGGCTGGAATGGGGTGACGTGACCGAGCAGACGGCGGGGATCTGGGGACGCGTCGCCCGGCGCACGCGCACGCTCTTCCAGGAGGGCCTGCGCGCGGCCGGAATGCCGCTGGACGCGGGTTTTTACGAAGAGCTCGAGGAGATGCTGGTGGCCGGCGACCTGGGCCCGGCGCTGGCGGCGCGCGTCAGCGAAGGCGTGCGCAAAAAGCATCCCAACACGATCGAGCTGGCGCGTCTCTTCCTGGAGCAGGAGCTGGTCGCCGTCATGTCGCAGCAGCCGCGCTGGCTGAACGTGGCCGCCAAACCGTCGGCGATCCTGCTCTACGGCATCAACGGCGCGGGCAAGACCACCACCGCGGGCAAGCTCGCCCACGGCCTGGCCCGGGACGGCCGCAAGGTGCTGCTGGTCGCGGCCGACACCTACCGGGCGGCGGGCATCGAACAGGCGCTGCTCTGGGCGCAGCGGGCGGGGGTCGAGGGGTTTGCCGGGAAACCCGGTGGCGACGCGGCCGCCGCCGTCTTCGATGGGCTGAAGCTGGCGCAGGCCCGAGGCTTCGACGTCGCCGTGGTGGACACCGCCGGCCGCCTGCAGACGCAGCAGAACCTGGTCGCTGAGCTGGCCAAAGTGGGGCGGGTGGCGGGGCGGGCCCTCGAGGGCGCGCCCCACGAGTCGCTCCTGGTCCTGGACGGGGTGCTCGGGCAGTCCAGCCTGGCCCAAGCGCGCGGCTTCCACGAAGCCATCCCGATCAGCGGCCTGGTCCTAGCCAAGATGGATGGCACCGCCAAAGGAGGCGCCGTGGTCGCCATCGAGGAGGCGCTGGGCGTGCCCACCAAGATGATCGGAGTGGGGGAGGGCATCGACGACCTCTACGCTTTCGACCCGGCGCGCTTCGCCGCGGCGCTCTTCGAGGGCTGATGGGCCGCGCCGACCCCCACTGCCACACCACCGCGTCGGACGGCATGGTCGAGCCCGCCGAGCTGGTGGCCGCGGCCCGCGCCCTGGACCTCGACCTGATCGCGGTCACCGACCACGACACCATGGCCTCCGTCGCCGAGACGGTGGCGCTGGGCGAGGCCGCGGGACTGGCGGTGGTGCCCGGCCAGGAGATCACCACCGCCTGGCCGGCCCAGACCCACCTGGTGGGCTGGTTTCTCGAAAAACCCGTGCGTTCGGGGATGTCGCTGGCCGACAGCGTCGCCGCGGTCCACGACCAGGGCGGCCTGGCGATGGTCCCACATCCCTTCATGCCGACCTTCTTCGCCTCCTGCCAGGAGGGGATGCTGGCGCGCCTGATCGAAACCCAGATCATCGACGCCGTGGAGCTGGAGTACACGGCGCCCAACACCGCGGCCCGGCGGGCCGCCCTGCGTCGCTTCTACGACCGGCACCGCGAGCGACTCGGCGCGGCCGTGGGCGGCTCGGACAGCCACTTCGGTCGCCACGACCTGGGCCGCATCCTCACCGAGTTCGACGGCACCTCGGCGGCGGCGTTCCGAGCGGCGCTGGAGGCCCGCACCACGCGGCCTCTGGCCGGACGCAGGGCTCGGGTGCCGGTCAGGTTGATCGCGCGCCAGCAGGCGCGCAGCCTGGTCGGGCTACCCCTCCGGCGCCTGCGCGGCCAGCTCCAGCAGCGCTGAGTGCACGGCCGGCGAGCCGGCCAGGACGTCGCCGCCCTGCAGCCAGGCGCGCTCGTCGCCCTGCCAGTCCGTGACCCGGCCGCCCGTCTCGGTGACCACCAGGGCGCCGGCGGCCATATCCCAGGTGTTCAGCCCCAGCTCGAAGAAGCCGTCGAAGACGCCGGCGCCGGTCCAGGCCAGGTCAAGGGCCGCCGCGCCCGCCCGCCGCAGATCTTCGAAACGGGCCAGGGCGCCCGCAAACACGGACAGGTAGCGGCCGGCACGCTGCTTGCGCCGAAAGGGAAAGCCGGTCGCGATCACGGCCGCCGGCGGGTCGGTCAGCGGAGCGATGGGGAGGGGCTGGCCGTTCCGGCGGGCGCCGCGGGCGCGCTCCGCGGTGAACTCGAGGTCCAGCCAGGGCGCCAGGACCACGCCGGCGGCGGGCAGGCCGTCTTCGATCAACGCCACCGAGACCCCGACCACCGGCAGGCCGCGCGTGTAGTTGCGGGTGCCGTCGAGCGGGTCGACCGCCCACATGGTCGCGGCGCGGGCGCCACCCGTCTCCTCGGCCAGCACCGGGATCCCCGACGCCCGCCGCGCCAGCACCTCCAGGATGGCGTGCTCGCTCGCCAGGTCGGCGGCGGTCACCCAGTCGCCGGGATGCTTCTCGAAGGCCGGGCCGCCCGGCTGGGGCAGCCCCAGCTCGCGGAGCACGCGGGCGCCCGCGTGGGCCGCCTCCAGGGCTACGGCGAGGATTCCATCCCCAGGCCGAACATGGCGTCCAGATCGTGGGCCGAGAACTGCTGGAAGGCGACCATGGTCATAGTCCGCTCGATGCCGTCCAGTGCGAGCAGGCCCTGGGTCACGCTCTTGGCGACCTCCTCGTGCTCGCGCACGCGGACCATGACCACGAAGTCCCACTCGCCGGTGACGGTGTAGACCTCGGCCACGCCCTCGACCTCGGCCAGCTTCGGTCCCAGCTCGCGGATGCCGTGGCGCGTGGACTTCACGAGGACGATGGCGGTGACCATGTGCGGCAATGCTAAGGGCGTGAAGCGGATCGTCGATAACCCCCGGCGCCCCGATCCGGCTTTCGCCGAAGCCTACGCGCGGCTGCCCGACGCGACCCAGCTGGAGCCCTGGTTGAGCTGGTGCCGGGCCGCGCAGCCGCCGGTGCTCTACCTGGGCATCGGCGCCGGGCGACTGGCCGTACCGCTGGCCGCCGCGGGTGTCGAGATGGTCGGCGTCGACGCCCACCCGGGCATGCTGGAGATCGTCGCCCGGCGCCTGCCCGGGATCGAGCTGCACCGCTCCCTGATCGCCGACCTCGACCTCGGCCGGCGCTTCGACCTCGTCATCGGCCCCTCCAGCGTGCTCGGGAGCAGGTCCCACCTACGCGCCGCTGCCCGCCACCTCCGGTCGGGCGGACGTGTCGGCTTCGAGCTCATGAACCCGCATTGGCTCCTGTCCGGCGCCACCCCGGGAGTGCGCATCCTGGAACGGCGCGGCGACCGCGTGCGCATGGAGGTCGATTACCCGGGCGGCTACGTCCAGCTCGCCGCCGGGAGCCTGCAGTGGCCGGAGCGCATCGAGGGGCTGCTGAAGGGCACCGGCCTCCGTCTCGTGCGCCTGGACGGGGGCCCGGCGCTCGCCACCAGCCCGACTTATACGGTGCTGACGGAACTTTCTTCCTTAACCGCTTGCTGAGGGAACGCGGGTTGCCCACAATTCGTCGCTCGTGGGGTGGCTCGAGCGTTTCGTCATGCAGATCAGGACGGTCGCCTGGCCGGAGCCGCCCTCGGCCACCCTCTGCGGCGGATGGCGGCTTTAACGCTCCGCTTCGCTCCGCTTCGCGGGAAGAACCTGCGGGTCCTCCCGCGGACCTACCTCCCTTCTGGTGCCGCGCAACGCTCCCAACGTCTGGATCACGGACTCACACGGCCCGGCCAAGCCGGGCCTTACGGCAACTTCGCACTTAGCTAAACTGTCAAGGCGTGGCCCTTGACAGTCTGACCTCCCGGGAGCGGCAGGTCGCCCTCTTCGAGCGCTACGGCGCCCTCCTCACCGAGCATCAGCGGACCGTACTCGACCTCTACCTGCGCCGCGATTGGTCGCTGGCCGAGGTCGCCGCCCGCCAGAAGACCTCGCGAGCCGCGGTGCATGACCTGCTCCGGCGCAGCGCACAAACCCTGGAGGATTACGAGCGCAAGCTCGGCCTGCTGGACGAGGACCGGCGGCGCCGCGAGGAGCTGGACAGCCTGAAGCGGCGCCTGGAGCGGCTCACCTAGATGTTCGATTCCCTCAGCGACCGCCTCAGCGCCACCCTGCGCAAGCTCACCGGCCGCGGCGTGCTGCGGCCCGAGGACATCGACGCCACGCTCCGCGAGGTGCGCATGGCGCTGCTGGAAGCCGACGTCAACTACAAGGTCGTCAAGGACTTCCAGGAGCGCATCCGCGCCCGGCTGGCCGGCGCCGAGCTGGAGAAGCACCTCAACCCGGCCCAGCAGGTGGTCAAGGTCGTCCACGACGAGCTGGTCGAGATGCTGGGCGCCAACACCGAAGGGCTGCATTTGGCGGCAACCCCTCCCACTGTGGTCCTCCTCGCGGGGTTGCAGGGCTCGGGCAAGACCACCACCGCCGTGAAGCTCGCGCTCTGGGCGCGCCGTCAGGGCCGAAAGCCGCTGGTCGCCGCCCTCGACCTCAGGCGGCCGGCGGCGGTCGAGCAGCTGCGCCTGCTGGCGGAGCGGGAGAAAGTCGACTTCCATTCAGGGAGCGGAGCCGTGGAGGGGATCGCCCAAGCCGCAGTGGCCGAGGCCCGGCGCCGGGGCGACGACCTCGTCACCCTGGACACTGCCGGCCGCCTCCATGTCGACCAGGAGCTGCTCGACGAGCTGAAGCGCCTGAAGGCGGCGGTGCCGGTCACCGAGACGTTGCTGGTGGCCGACGCCATGACCGGCCAGGAGGCCGTCAACGTCGGCTCGGCGTTCGCCGACGCGGTGGGTCTGGACGGTGTGATCCTGACCAAGCTGGACGGCGACGCCCGGGGCGGCGCCGCGCTCTCGCTGCGCTACGCCACCGGGCAGCGCGTGCGCTTCGCGGGCACCGGCGAGAAGCCCGCCGACCTCGAGGTGTTCCACGCCGATCGCATGGCCTCGCGAATCCTCGGCATGGGCGACGTGCTCAGCCTCATCGAGAGAGCCGAGCGCGCGGTGGACCGCGAGGAGGCCCAGCGTGTGGAGAAGAACCTGCGCGCCGGCACCGTCAGCTTCGACGATTTCCTCGTCAACATCCGGCAGCTGAAGTCGATGGGCAGCGTGGCCGGGGTTTTGGAGATGATGCCGGGCGCGGGGCAGCTGAAGGGGGCGCTGGCCGGCAGCGACCCCGAGGCCGAGGTCAAGCGCATGGAGGCCATCATCCTGTCCATGACGGCCCGGGAGCGGGCGCGTCCGGAGCTCATCGACGGCAGCCGCCGCAAGCGCATCGCGCGCGGCAGCGGCACCCAGGTCAGCGACGTCAACAAGGTGCTGAAGGCTCGGGAGGCGATGCAGCAACTGCTGCGCCGGTTCGGCGGCGGCGGTGGCCGCAAGGCCAACCTGGCCGGGCTCACCCGCATGCTCGGCAGATGAATAAAGGAGGCGACACTTGGTAAAGATCAGGCTCCGGCGGATGGGGGCCAAGAAGCGGCCCTACTACCGCCTGGTGGTGGCCGACGCGCGCTCGCCGCGCGACGGACGCTTCATCGAGCAGTTGGGCACGTACGACCCGCTCACCGACCCGGCCACCGTGAAGATCGACGCGGAGAAGGTCAACCGCTGGCTGGCGCAGGGCGCCCAGCCGTCCGACGCCGCGCGCAGCCTGCTCCAGAGGGAGGGAATCCTTGAGCGCAATGCAGCGACCAGGAAATCCGGACCGGCCGTTTAGGTCCGACCGCCCGTTCGGGGGCGGCGGCCGCTATGGCGGTGGAGGCGGCGGGCGCTATGGCGTAGGCGGCGGCGGGCGCTTCGGCGACCGGGGCGACCGGGGAGGCTTCCGGCGCGCCTACGGCGGACCCCAGGGGCCAGCCGTGGACTACAAGGCGCTGGTCGAGTTTGTTGCCCGCGCCATCGCCGAGAAGCCGGACGAGGTCGAGATCAACGCCTTCGAGCGCGGCCACGGCACCGTGGCCATCAAGATCAAGATGGCCGACGAGGACATGGGCCGCCTGATCGGCAAGGCGGGCCGCAACATCGAGGCGCTGCGCACGCTGGTGCGGGTGGCCTCCCTGCGCGAGCGCAAGCGCGTGTTCGTGGACATGGCCAACACCCGATGATCCGGGTCGGCCAGGTCACCGGCGCCTTCGGGGTCCAGGGGGCTGTCAAGGTTTTGCCCTTGACAGACTTCGACGACCGCTTCCGGCCAGGGTCCGCCCTGATCGTGGAAGGCGTCACGCGACACGTGGAGTGGAGCCGCGAGCAGACCAACGGTCTGGTGGTAAAGCTCACCGGGCTGGACAACCGCACCCTGGCCGAGCTCCACCGGGGCCGCTATCTCGAAGTACCGGTGGACGCCGTGCACCGCCTGCCGGAGGGCGAGTTCTACCACCACCAGCTGATGGGACTCGACGTGGTCACGGCCTCGGGCGCCAGCCTGGGCCGGGTGGCCGAGGTCCTGGAGCGGCCCGCCAACGACGTCTGGGTGGCGCGCCAGGGCAATGTCGAGCACCTGGTCCCGGCCACCCGGGAGGCCGTGGTCGGGGTCGACCTCGAAGCCCGGCGGGTCGTCGTGGCCGATTGGCTCCTGGAGGTCGAAGACGCGTAGATGGCGGTCAAGCGCTACGACGTCCTGACCATCTTCCCGGGCATGTTCGACGCCGTCTTCGGCGCCGGCATCGTCGGCCGCGCCGCGCACCGGGGCCTGCTGGAGGTCAGGGCGCACGACCTGCGCGACTTCACGCACGACCGCCACCGCCAGGTCGACGACGCGCCCTTCGGGGGCGGCGCCGGCATGGTGCTGAAGCCAGAGCCGATCTTCGAGGCGGTCGAGCAGGTCCGCCGCCAGAACCCCGGCCCGGTGATTCTGATGGAGCCCTGGGGCGAGCCGCTGACACAGGCGCTGGCCGCCGAGCTGGCGGGCGAGCCAGGGCTGGTCATCGTCTGCGGCCGCTACGAAGGCGTCGACGACCGGGTGCGGCTGGGGCTGGCCGCGCGCGAGGTCTCGATCGGCGACTACGTGCTGAGCGGCGCCGAGCTGCCCGCCATGGTCCTGGTCGATGCCGTGGCGCGCCTCGTCCCGGGCGTGGTCGGCGACCCGGAATCGCTCGACCAGGATTCCTTCAGCGCCGCCTTCGGCGGCTATCCCCAGTTCACCCGACCGGCGGAGTTCCGAGGCATGAAGGTGCCCGAGGTGCTGCTGTCCGGCGACCACCGGCGCATCCGCGAGTGGCGGATGGCCGCCGCCCGCCGGCGTGCGGGACAGATGGAGAGAAAGACATGAACGTGATCGACGTGCTCGAACAGGAGCAGCAGA
>DASUVY010000123.1:0-8846 GCA_036378695.1 Candidatus Dormiibacterota bacterium | reverse complement strand
CACCGCCGGGTGCACGAACTCGGAGACGTCGCCGCCGTGGCTCGCGATGTCCTTGAGGATACTGGACGAAACGAACGTGTGAGCGAAGCTCGACATCAGGAAGACGGTGTGCACGTCGGGCGCCAGCTTGCGGTTCATGAGGGCCTGCTGGAGCTCGGCATCGAAGTCGGAATAGGCGCGCAGGCCCTTGACGATGACCTGGGCGTCGACCTCGTGGGCGAACGCGACGGTCAGCCCCGTGAAGGTTCGCACCTCCACCCCCTGGCGCCCTTCCAGGACCTCCTCGATCATCCCCACGCGCTCCTCCGGGCTGAAGACGTGGTTACCGCGCTTGTCGGGGTTGGCGCCCACTGCCACGATCAGCTGGTCGAAGATGCTGAGCGCGCGGTCGACCACGTCGAGGTGGCCGTTGGTGAAGGGGTCAAAGGTTCCGGGGTAGACCGCTCTGCGACTCAAGGGACGCGCAGGATTGTGACCGAACTCCCGCCGTAGCGTCGCGTCCGGTGCCGCGCCAGCCGGTCCAGCTCGGGCAGCCGGTGGCGGGAGTCGTGCTCGACGGCCGCCCAGGCGCCCGCCGGCAGCCGTACGTCGAGCTCGCGCAGCGCCGCCGCCAGAGCGGCGGTGTCGGCGTACGGCGGGTCCAGCAGCGCCAGCGTCGCCTCGCCCACCTCGGCGGGATGGGTTCCTAGCCAGCGCGGGACGTCTGCGCGGAGGACCTGGACGCCGGCGCCCAGGCCCGCCGCCTCCAGGTTGCGCTTGATCGTCGCGCAGGCGTCCTCAGACCGATCCACGAACCAGGCCCGCGCGGCGCCGCGCGAAAGGGCTTCGATCCCGAGTGCGCCCGAGCCCGCGAAGAGGTCGAGCACGGCGGCTTCGGGCACGGACGCGGCCAGCATGTTGAAGATCGCCTCCCGGACCATGCCCTCGGTCGGGCGGATCGCGCGTGGCGCCTCCAGCCGGCGCCCGCGCAGGTCGCCGCCGGTGACCCGGAGGGTCAATCCAGGCCGGGCGGCCGCCGGTCGCGCCAGGGCATGGCCTCTTCGAGCTGCGCGCCCAGTGCCAGCAGCGTGCCCTCGGCGCGGGGCGCGCCGACCAGCTGCACGCCGATCGGCAGCCCGGTGGAGCTCATGGCCAGGGGCAGGCTGAGCCCGGGCTGGCCGGTGCAGTTGTAGGGGTAGGTGAAGGAGAGCCAGTCCAGGAACTCCTCGCCGGCCGCGCCCGGGTCCATACCCAGCGTGTTCAGCCGCGGCGCGGGCCGGGTCAGGGTCGGCGTCAGCAGCACGTCGTGCCGGTTCCAGAAGGCGACCACCTCGCGGCTGGTCATCCGCAGCATGGCCACCGCGGTCACGTAGTGGCCCGCCTGCACGTACTGGGCCGTCTCCCGGATCGACTGGTTGACCGGGTCCAGGTCGCCCTCCCGGCTTTCCGGGACCGGGAGCGACGCCACGCCTCCGGTGACGATCAGCGGGAAGGACATCCGAAAGCCGGAGGTGTCCGGTCCACCTTCCGTGACCTGGTGACCGAGCCCCTCCAGGCAGCGGGCCGCCGACTCTACGGCGGCCTTCACCTCCGGGTCGACCGGCACTTCCCCGGCGTCGGTCGTGAAGGCGACCCGCAGCCTCGCCGCGGGCGGCCGCGCCAGCGCCAGGTAGGACGCCTCGGGCTCGGCCCAATAGGGGTCGCCCGCCAGGTGCCCCTTCATGGCGTCGAGGCCGAGCGCCGCGTCGGCCACCGTGCGCGCGATGGGACCCTCGGTGGAGAGGCCCTCCCAGCCCTCGCCAAAGACGGGTCCCGGCGAGATCAGCCCCCGCGTCGGCTTGAGTCCGACCACCCCGCAGCACGACGCGGGGATCCGGATCGAGCCGCCGCCGTCGGACCCGTGGCTGAGCGCACACAGCCCGGCGGCCACGGCGCCGGCCGCCCCGCCCGAGGAGCCGCCGGTGGTGTGCTCCCGGTTCCAGGGGTTGCGGGCTGCCCCGTGCAGGCCGTGCTCGGTGTGGGGACGGGTGCCGAACTCCGGGCAGGTCGTCTTGCCCAGGAGCGCCGCGCCCTCTGCGCGCAGGCGCCCGACCGCGAAGCCGTCCCAGTCGAAGACCTGGTCGGTGAAGGCGCGGGAGCCCATCGTGGTCGGGTACCCCTTGATCGAGTTGAGGTCCTTGATCGAGACCGGCACGCCGCCCAGCAGCCCCTCGCCGCTCTGCCCCGCCAGCTCAGGGATGACCAGCCAGAAGGCGTTGAGCTCGGGGTTCAGCCGCTCGATCCGCTCCAGGTACATCTCGGCCAGCTCGCCGGCGCTGACCTCGCGCCGGCGCACGGCCTCGACCTGCTCAAGGGCGGGCGTGAATGGATCCATCGTCTGTCACCCTCCCGATTTGCGCCGGCGGCCAGGGCGCGTCTTTCAAGCTCTCTTCGAACTGCGCCGCACGCTCCTCCGGCAGCGCCACCAGCAGGCCGCCGCTGGTCTGCGCGTCGCAGAGCAGGAGCTGTTCCTCGAGGCCCAGGCCCTCCCAGCGCACCAGCGGCGCGAGCGCCTCGTGGTTGCGCCGGCTGCCGCCCGGGAAGAGGTCGCGCGCCGCCAGCTCGCGCACACCGTCCAGGAAGGGCACGCGCGCGAGCTCGAGCTCGGCGCCCACCCGCAGGTTGACCAAGTGCCCGATCAGCCCGTAGCCGGTTACGTCGGTGGCGGCGTGGGCGCCGGCGGCGACCATGGCCTCGGCGGCCCGCCGGTTGAGGTGCGTCATGACCTGCGTCACCGCCCGCTCCAGCGCAGGCGGGCATTCGCCGCGCTTGATGGCGGTGGCGGCCAGCCCGCTGCCCAACGGCTTGGTGAGATAGAGCAGGTCGCCGGCCTGGGCGCCGTCGTTGGTGATCATGCGGCGGGGGTCGACCTCGCCCACGACCGCGTAGCCGAACTTGGGCTCGGGGTCGTCGATGGAGTGGCCGCCGACCACGGGCGCCCCCGCCTCGACGAGCTTGGCCGCACCCCCCGCCACGATCTCCTCCAGCAACCCCGAGGCCATGCCCTCGCGCGGCCAGGCCAGGATGCTGAGCGCGAACAGCGGCTTGCCGCCCATGGCATAGACGTCGCTCACCGAGTTGGCGGCCGCGATGGCGCCGAAGGCGCGGGGGTCGTCGACGATCGGCGTGAAGAAGTCGACCGTCGCCACCAGGGCGCGGTCGTCCGCGATGCGGTAGACGGCCGCATCGTCGCGGCTGCCGGCGCCGACCAGGACGTCAGGGTCCTGGAGGAGCGGCAGCGCCCCGAGCACCTGCCCTAGCTCCACCGGGCTGAGCTTGCAAGCTCAACCGGCGCCGTGGCTGTACTCGGTGAGTCTCCTGGGTGTTTCCGCCGGCATGCGTCAAAGGCTAGTGGGGAGCAGCAGACGAGAGGGGCGGTCGGGATCGTGGTAGACGGTTCGATCCGAAGCCACGAGGGTGGTGCCGGTGGCCAGCGGCTCGCCGCTGCCCGGGTTCCGCGCGAAGCGTGGGTGGGAACCGCCCGACACCTGCAGGCGGAGCCGGTGGCCGGACACAAAGCGGTAGGCGGTCGGCCACAGCTCGACCCGGACCGGACTCGAGGCGTCCGGCCCGCAGCGCAGGATGCCGTCACAGACATTGACCGAGCGGCCGCGAGGATCGACGTCGCAAAGCCGCGCAAAGACGTCGAAGTGCGGCGTGCTCGACTCCAGGTAGATCTCGGCCGCGATCGGACCGATCACCTCCAGGTCGGTCTCCAGGACCGCCGAGGTATAGGCGAGGACGTCGGGCCGCGATTCCAGCCGGCGGTTGTCGCGAGGGCCGGAGTTGGCGGAGAGGCTGGTGCCGCCTACCGCCGGGGTGGGGTCGGCGGGGTCGTAGCGGAAGCGGTCCGGCTCCGAGGCCGGGGGCGCCTCCGGCGCCAGGCCGCCGCCCGGCTGCAGGTGCCAGGCCACCTGGGCCGCGCTCGGCGGCCAGGCATCCAGCTCGCGCCATTCGGCGCGGCGCCCACCCATCATCGCCACCCGTATCCGTCCACCTCCCCTGCGGGGAGGTCGCGCCCGCGGGGCGCGGGTGGGGGTCAGGTGTACGTCGAACCAGGCCAGGGCCTCGCGCAAACCGGCGACCAGGCCCTGTGGACGGGCGTGGTTCCAGGGACCGACCACGAGCTGGACCGGCCGCCCGGCGGCCGCCAGGCGCCCGTACTCCTCCAGCTCGTAGGGCAGGAAGTAGTCGTACCAGCCGCCCACGAAGCTGGTGGGTACCGAGTGCTCGTGGAGCAGCGGGGTGAAGTCGAGGTGGCTCCAGAACTCGTCGCCGGGCTGGTGCGTGAGCCAATCCCGGTAGTAGGGCACCGGCCGGCCGACGGCCACCTCGTCGGCGGTGAGCAGCGGAAGGTGCCGGAAGGCCGGCTGCAGGGCCTGCTGGGAGCGCGCCTGGGCCCGGAGGCCCTCCAGGCGACCGCCTTCCTGGTGCGCCATCAGGTAGGACCAGGTGAGCGCGTTGTCGAGCGCGAAGGCACCGCCGGGGTAGTAGCTGCGGCTGCGGTCCGCGGACATGATCTGGATCGCCATCGCCTTCAGCTGCGGCGGGCGGGTGGCTGCCAGCGCCCACTGCACGAAGCTCAGGTAGGACGGCCCGAAGGTGCCGATCTCACCGTTCGACCAGCGCTGGCTGACGATCCAGTCGGCGGCAGCCCGGCCGTCCGCGCCCTCGGCGTGGAAGTCCAGCCGCCCGCCGGAGCCGAAGGTGCCCCGGCAGCTCTGGATCACCGCGTGGTAGCCGCGGCCGGCGAAAAACTCGGCAAAGGCGCCCCACACCAGCCGGCTGCGCCCGTATGGCGAGCGGATCAGCACGGCGGGCCCCGGCCGCAGCGGCCGCGCCAGGTAGAGATCGGTCACCAGCTCGACGCCGCCGGGCGCCGGCAGGCGCACGGCGGGCTCGCGCTGAACCTGATGCGTGGGGGGCGGCAGCCCGAGCAGGCGGCCGAGGGCGGCGCTGAAAACCGGCATCACGACAGCGAGGTCCGCTCCAGGCGCCGCGCCACCGCGGCCCGCAGCGCCGGCTGCCCGGCCAGGGTCGGGTCGCCCGCCAGCATGGTCTCGGCCTCCTGGCGGATCTCCGAGAGCAGGTTCGGCTGCTCGAGGCCGCGCATCGCCTCGTCCGTGAGGCCGTGCTGGCGGGCGCCCATCAGCTCGCCGGCGCCGCGCAGGCGGAGATCCTCGTTGGCCAGCTTGAAACCGTCGTGCTCCCGCTCCAGCAGGCGCAGGCGGTCCAGGGCCTTGGCCGGGGCGTCGTCACCGGCGAAGAGCAGGCAGTGGCTCTGGGCCGCCCCCCGGCCGACCCGGCCCCGGAACTGGTGCAGCTGCGCGAGGCCGAAGCGCTCGGCGCCTTCGATGACCATGACGGACGCGTTGGGCACGTCCACCCCCACCTCGATCACCGGCGTCGCCACCAAAACCTGGCTGACGCCCGCCCGGAAGTCCTCCATGACCGCGTCCTTCTCCTTGAGCCGGCCGTGCACCAGCGCCAGCCGGAGGTCTGGAAACACCTCGCGCTGCAGCCGCTCGTACTCGGCCACCGCGGCCGTCACTTCGAGCTTCTCCGACTCCTCGATCAGGGGGCAGATCACGAAGGCCTGGCGGCCGGCGGCGACCTCGCGGCGCACCAGCTCGTAGGCCCGCTCCCGCTCGGCGGCGGTCACCAGGCGCGTCTGCACCGGCGTCCGCCCGGGCGGCAGCTCGTCGATCGTGGAGAGGGCCATCTCGCCGTAGACGGCCAGCGCCAGGGAGCGCGGGATGGGTGTGGCGGTCATGGCCAGGAAGTGGGGCCTCCCCTCCCCCGCCTTGGCCCGCAGCAGCTCGCGCTGGCGGGTCCCGAAGCGGTGCTGCTCGTCCACCACGGCCAGGCCCAGCCGCGCCAGCTGCACGTTTTCCTCGATGAGCGCGTGCGTGCCGACCAGGAGCGCGCAGTGTCCGGAGGCCGCGGCCGTGAGCACGCGCCGGCGCTCGGCTGCCGGCTGGCCGGAGACCAGCAGCTCCACCTTCAAGTCGGGGAAGCTCTCCTCCAGGTAGGTCCGGAACTTGTGCAGGTGCTGGCGGGCCAGGATCTCGGTCGGGGCCATCACCACGGACTGCATGTCCGCGGCGTGGACCATGGCCACCGCAGCCGCCGCCACCGCCGTCTTGCCGGCGCCCACGTCGCCGTTCAGGAGCCGGTTCATGGGCGTGTCCTTCTGCATGTCCTGGAAGATGTCCCACGTCGCACGCCGCTGGGCGTTGGTGAGCTGGAAGCCCACGCCCGCCTTGAAGGTGTCGATCACCTCCTGCCGGTACGGGACGGGCGTGGCCGGCTCCTGGGCGAACTGGCCGCGCAGGATCAGGAAGGCCAGCTGCAGCTCCAGGAGCTCCTCGAACTGGAACCGGCGGCCGGCCTCCGCCCAATCCGCCTGGCGGTCGGCCGCGTGGCCCGCCCGCACCGCTTCCGCCAGTGACATCAGGCCGTGGCGCGCGCGCAGGGCCGGCGGCAGCGTCTCCTCGAACTGCTCGGCCAGGGGCAGGGCCGCGGTCACCAGCTCGCCCATCTTCTTGTTGGTCATGCCGGCGCTGAGGTGGTACCTGGGCATCAGCCCCCCCACGCGGCGCTTGGGTTCGGGGCCCGCCAGCTCGTGGTCGGGGTTGACCATCTCCGGGTGCTGCGGGCGGCCCTTGACGATGCCGGCCAGCACCACGCGCTTGCCGGGCAGGTCGCGCTGCAGCCAGGGCTTGTTGAACCACAGCACCCTCAGCACCCCACCGTGGTCGTCCTGGACGCGCGCGTCCAGGTAGCGCCGCCGGTTGCGCGAGAAGGCCACGCGAATCGCGGTCACGGTGCCCGTCACCGTGGCCTGCTCGCCAGGCTGCAGCCAAGCCACGGGCGAGGCGCGCCCGTACTCCTCCCAGTCGTAGGGCAGCTCCAGGAGCAGGTCGCGGACGGTCCGGATGCCCATCTTCTCGAGGCCCGCGCGGTAGGCGGGCTTGATCGTGATGCCCAGCGCGGTGACCGGTGAGTCGAGGGTCGGCGAGGTCGCGACGGCCACGCCTATAGGATCGGGGATCGTGGCTGTCCGACCGGCACCGCCCTTAACACGGGCGGAGGACGTGGTCGAGGTCCTGCACGGCGTCGAGGTCCACGATCCCTACCGCTGGCTGGAGGACGAGACCGCGCCCGAGGTCCAGGCCTGGGTCGCGTCGCAGCAGGCCTACGCGCGCGCCTACCTGGATGCGCTGCCCGAGCGGCTGGCTGTCGAGTCCCGGCTGCGCGAAGTGATGGACGTGGGCGCGCTGGGGCCGAGCCGTCCGCGGGGCCGCTACCGGCTCTTCCTGAGGCGGGAGCGCGACGCCAACCAGGCCCGGCTGCTGGTGGACGACGGAGGCGACGAGCGCGTGTTGGTCGACCCCAACCCTCTCAGCGCCGATGGGGCCAGCGCGATCGACTGGTGGCACCCATCCGACGACGGCGGACTGGTCGCGGTCGGCATCTCGGAAGCCGGCAGCGAGGACAGCGTGCTTTCGCTGGTGGAGACGGCGAGCGGCCGCACGCTGCCCGACCGCATCGACCGCTGCCGCTGGTCGGCGCTGGCCTTCGAGCCCGACGCCAAGGCCTTCCTGTACTCGCGCGGGCCGGCCCCCGGCAGCGTGCCCAAAGGCGAGGAGGTCTATCACCGCCACGTCCATCGGCACGTGATCGGCACCGATCCCGAACAGGACCAGTACCTGTTCGGGCGGGATCGGGACAAGACGCACTTCCCGATCGGAATCTCGATCTCCGCGGACGGCCGCTGGACGGTGCTCACATTGGGCTGCGGCACCTTGCGCACGGCGGTCTTCCTGCGCTCCGGATCGGGCCCCTTCCGGCCGATCTTCGACGGACCCCAGGCGCTGCTCGAACCCTGGTTCGCGGAGGACCGCCTGCTGGCGATGACCAACCTCGAGGCTGCCAACTGGCGTCTGGTCGAAATCGACCCCGATCATCCCGAGCCGGACCGCTGGCGAGAGGTCATCCCCGAAGGCGACGACGTCCTCATGGGCGCCGCGGTCTCTCGTTGGGCGATCCTGGCCCACCGCCTGCGGGCGGGCCGCTCGACGGTGGTGGTTCACGAAGCCGAGAGCCGCTACACGGTGCCCGTGGGCGCCTTCGCCACCGTGCTCGGCATCGGCGCCCATTCCGATCAGGACGAGGTCTACGTCACGGTCGACGACTTCACGCGGCCGGCGCGCACCTTCCGCCTCGACCGCGCGTCAGGTCGTCCGGAAGAGATCGACGCGCTGCCGCTGCCGCCCGGCTTCGACCCCGGCGCCTATCCGGTGCGCCAGGAGTGGTTCAGGTCGCGCGACGGCACGCGCGTTCCCATGTTCCTGGTCGGCCGCCGGTCCGGCCCGGGCCCGGTGGCGATGACCGGGTACGGCGGCTTCAACATCCCGCGCACGCCGCAGTGGCTGCCCTACCTGGTGCCTTTCCTGGAGGCCGGCGGCCTCTTCGCGCTGCCCTCCCTGCGCGGCGGCAGCGAGTTCGGCGAAGCCTGGCACCAGGCGGGGATGCGGGAGCGCAAGCAGAACGTCTTCGACGATTTCCTGGCCGCCGCCGAGTGGTTGGTCGCCGAGGGTTGGTGCACTCCAGCCCAGCTCGGCATCTTCGGGCGCAGCAACGGCGGCCTGCTGGTGGGCGCCGCCCTGGTGCAGCGGCCGGAGCTGTTCGGCGCCGTGGTCTGCGGGGTTCCGCTGCTGGACATGGTGCGCTACGAGCGCTTCAAGGTGGCGCAGCTCTGGTCGGTGGAGTACGGGACGGCCGCCGAAGCCGAGGAGTTCGGCTGGCTCTACGCCTACTCGCCC
>DASUVY010000122.1:0-16888 GCA_036378695.1 Candidatus Dormiibacterota bacterium | reverse complement strand
CTCGAGGTCCACGTCAAGAACCTGAGCGACGTGGACGCCATCAACAACATCGGGCGCGCCTGGCGGGGCGCCGATCGCACGGATCCAACCGACTACCAGGGTGACTTCATCGCGCGCATGGTCAAGCTCTCGGCCTGGCTGTCCCTGGCCGGGTACGCGCTGATGGCGATCCTGGTCGTGGTCTCGGTGGTGATCGTGATGAACACCATCCGCACCGCCGTCTATCACAGGCGGCAGGAGATCGAGGTCATGAAGCTGGTGGGCGCCACCGAATGGTTCGTGCGCGGCCCCTTCGTGATCGAGGGCGTGATGACCGGGGTGCTGGCCGCATCGCTGGCGCTGGGCCTTCTCTTGGGCGCCTACCGGCCCTTTGTGGAGCGCTTCCGGGCCGATCTCTTCTTCATCCCCCTCAGCTATGACCCGCGCTTCGTGAGCACGCTGGGCCAGGACCTCTTCCTGGGCGGCGCCCTGCTCGGGGCGATGGGCAGCTACATCGGCGTGCGGAGGTTCGTCCGGATCTGAAACGGCTGCTCCTGCTCCCCGCGCTCTTCGTGCTGGCCGCGACCATGGCCGTGGCGCCGGCGCCGGCGGCCGCCGTCGACTGCGACCCCAACGACCCTCTCTGCCAGCAGATCGGTGACGCCAAGTCCCAGGCCGCCGACGTGCAGGCGCAGCTCGACGACGTCAAGCGCAACCTGGCCAACGCGCAGGCGGCGATCACCCGCCTGGACGCCATCCTGCAGCAGCTGCAGAACCAGGAGGCCGACCTCCAGGGCAAGATCGCGGCCACCCAGCGCCAGATCGACGACCTGGCGCGCCAGATCCGCTTCAAGGAGGCCGAGATCGCGCGCCAGGAGGCGCATATCCAGGTCCGCGAGCAGTACCTCGACCAGCGGGTCCGCGCCATGGACAAGCACGGGCGCCTGGACTACCTGGAGCTCTTCGTGACCTCCAAGGACTTCAACCAGCTCCTGGACCGCGTCCTGATCATGCAGGACATCGTGCGCAGCGACCAGCAGGCGCTGCAGCAGCTGAAGAGCGACCGCGAGGCGCTGACGGGGCTGCGCGACCAGCTGGACGGCAAGAAGAAGGACCAGGAGGCGCTGCTGGCCAAGCAGCGGGACCAGAAGGCGCAGCTGGACGTGGTGGTGGCGCAGGAGAAGCAGGCCCTGGCCATCCAGAAGCAGCTGGAGGCGCAGTTCGAGGAGCAGCGCAGGCAGCTGGAGCAGGCCCTGGCCATAGCCAACGCCCAGGTCGCCTACCTGCAGCAGCAGTACGACCTGGCCGCGCAGGAGCTGGGCGGCGGCAACGGCCAGTTCCTGTGGCCCATCGGGACCCGCTACATCACGCAGCCCTTCGGGTGCACGACCCTGCTGGGCGAGCCCTACTGGCCGAGCTGCGCGACCCGGCACTTTCACACCGGGATCGACCTGGGCGGGCCCTACGGCAGCCGCATCTTCGCGGCCGACGCGGGCATCGCGAACGTATACCCGGGTGGCTACGGCTACGGGAACTACGTCATCATCGTCCACGGCAACGGGTACTCGACCTTGTACGGGCACATGAGCGCTTTCGCGATTGGCAACGGGCCGGTAGCCCGGGGCCAGGTCATCGGATACGAGGGGTCGACCGGCTACTCGACCGGTCCTCATCTGCATTTCGAGATCCGCTACAACGACAACTACGTAAACCCCTGCCTCTATCTCGGGTGCTAGGGGTGAGGCGGTGGGCTCTGCCTGCCGCCACCCTCCTGGTCGGAATCCTGCTGGGCGCCGGCGGCGGCATCTTCGCCGACCAGGCGTATCCCGACTATGTGCCCGCGATCGGACTTTCGCACGGCCGCGGCCAGCTCGACCAGGCCGACCTCGAGCAGGCCCTGCGCATCATCCAGGCGCACTACTACGATCCCAAGCTCGACTACCACAAGCTGTCGAACGGCACCGTGCAGGGGCTGGTGCAGGCGCTCGGCGACCCCTACACCAACTACCTGAGCGCCGACCAGTTCAAGAACCAGCAGGACAGCTACGCCGGCCGCCACTCGGGCGTAATCGGCATCTACGTGAGCTTCGACGGCAGCTACCCGACCGTCTCCGGCCTGGTGCCCGGCTCGCCGGCGGAGAAAGCGGGGCTGCGCACCGGCGACGTGATCCAGATCATCGACGGCAAGGACGCCAAGGGGTTGACCGCCGACCAGACGGCGGTGCTGATCCGTGGCCAGGTCGGCACGTCCGTGCTGCTGGGCCTGCGCCGGGGAGACCAGCAGCTGAGCATCGCCGTTCAGCGGGGGGATTTCGCCAGCCCCATGGTGGTGTCGACGCTGCTGGACTCCAGCGTCCTGTACGTGCGCGTCTACCAGTTCGGCACCGACACCCAATCCGAGTTCGACTCCCAGCTCAAGTCCGAGCTGGGCGGCGCCAAGGGTGTTGTGCTCGACCTGCGCGACAACCCGGGCGGCTACATCGACGCCGCCACAGCCATGATCAGCCGCTTTCTGCCCGACGGCGAGGCTTATGAGCTGCGCGATCGCAGCGGCTCGGTCGACCGGCGCCTGGTCAGCGGCGACCATCCAGCCACCTCGGTGCCGCTCGTGGTGCTGGTCAACGCCGCCACGGCCTCCGCCGCCGAGATCGTGAGCGGGTCGCTGCAGGCTCGGCACCGGGCGCAGCTGCTGGGGGCGAAGACCTTCGGCAAGGGGTCGGTGCAGGTCGACTTCCAGCTCGGGGACGGCAGCGACCTGCACCTCACGATCGAGCACTGGTTCCTGCCTGACGGCCGCCAGGTCGACAAGGTCGGCCTGCAGCCGGACGTGCCCGTGGCGCTGGGCAGCCCGGCCGACATGTTCGACGTCGTGCAGCCCGCTCTGGGCCACGCCAACGACGCCCAGCTCAATCGCGCCTTGGCCATACTGGAGGGCCGTTCCTAGCCGACAGCCGACAATCTGGGGCGGTTAGCTCAGCTGGCCAGAGCGCCTCGCTTACACCGAGGAGGCCGGGAGTTCGAAACTCTCACCGCCCACCATCTCTGGCGGTGAGTAGTAGCCTTTGGATCTGCGCCATGAGCATCGACGACGAGGCGCTGCGGGCCGTAGATCCGGACACCCTGCTTCCCGGCGAGCGCGAATCCGGACAGCTGCCCGAGGATGCCGTGCACTGGGTGACCGTGTACTCGGAGCTGCTGGCGACCAAGGAAAAGCTGCTGGCGAACCTGCACCAGCTGATGGAACGCCAGTCGGCCGAGATCCAGGACGAGCTGGAGCGGGCGGACGTGCGCGTGATCGAGGCCCAGATGGATCGCTTCCGCCGCCGCCTCGAGTATTGGCGGCGACAGCTGAACCGCTGACCTCTCCCGAGCTGGAGCCTTGAGTACTGAAGAGCAGACCGAGGACCAGATAGAGGGCCTCCTGGATTACCTGGCCCAGGCCCGAGGGTTCGACTTCCGGGCCTACAAGCGCCCGACCCTGACCCGCCGCATCCATAAACGGATGCGTGAGGTCGGTGCCGAGAGCTACTCGGAATACCTGGATCGCCTGCAGGTCGACGCGGATGAGTTCGGGCATCTCTTCGATGCGATCCTCATCAACGTCACCGCGTTCTTCAGGGATCCCGAGCACTGGGATTACATCGGCCGGCACATCCTCCCGACACTGATCGGCGAGAAGCCGGCGACCGCGCCCATTCGCGTCTGGACCGCGGGCTGTGCCTCGGGCGAAGAGGCTTACAGCATCGCCATGCTGTTGGCGGACGCCCTGGGGTCGGAAGGCCTCCGGCGGCGGGTCAAGGTCTACGCCACCGACGTCGACGAGGACGCGCTGGCCATCGCCAGGGCCGGGGCCTATCCCTCGGAGCTGCTGCAGCCCGTTCCGCCCGAGATGCGCGAGAAGTACTTCGAGCACGTCGGGAGCCGGTTGGTATTTCGAACCGACCTCCGACGCTCGTTGATCTTCGGCCGTCATGACCTGGTCCAGGACGCCCCCATCTCGAGGCTCGACCTGCTCTTGTGCCGCAACACGCTCATGTACTTCACGCCCCAGGCCCAGGATCGCGTTCTGGCCCAGTTCAACTACGCACTGAACCCCAACGGCTTCCTCTTCCTGGGCAAGGCCGAGATGATGATGCGCCAGCCCGAGATGTTCCGCTCGATCGACCTCAAGCAACGCGTCTTCATGAAGGTGCCCCCACACGGCCTGCGAGATCGCCTGGCCGCTCTCAGGGACAGCAGCGAGCCAGAGCGCGTCGCCGAGTCCCTGCCCCAGCTTCCAGGGCTGGCCAGCGACGCCGCCCCCTTCGGGCAGATGCTCCTGAACGCGGAGGGGATTGTGGTCGCCGCCAACGCGCTCGTCCGGGAATGGTTTGGGATCGAAGATTCCGACCTCGATCGGCCCCTCCAGGACCTCGAGATGTCCTACCGGCCGGTGGAGCTGCGCTCGCTCATCGCGCGTGCCCATGAGCAGGGCCGGACGCTGACCATTCGCGACGTCGAGCAATTGAGGGAGAGCGACCAGGTGCGCCACCTGGACCTCACCATCACGCCTTTGGTGGATGGCAAAGTCCCGATCGGCACCAGCCTCGTGTTCAACGACGTCAGCCCGTTCCATGAGCTGCGCAGGGATCTGGAGCGGGCGCAGCACGAGCTGGAAACGGCGTACGAGGAGCTGCAGTCGACCAACGAGGAGCTGGAGACCACCAACGAGGAATTGCAGTCCACGGTCGAGGAGCTGGAGACCACCAACGAGGAGCTGCAGTCCAGCAATGAAGAGCTGGAGACGATGAATGAGGAGCTCGAGTCGACCAACAGCGAGCTTCAGAACTTCAACAACGAGCTCCGCTTGCGCACGGAGGAGGTCGACCAGGTCAACACCTTCCTGGATTCGATCGTCAGCGGCCTGCAGCTGGGCTTGATCGTGCTCGACCAGAGCCTCGAGGTCCGAATGTGGAATGACGGCTGCGAGGACCTGTGGGGTGTTCGACTGGAAGAGGCCGTTGGCCGGCCGATCAGCGACCTGGATATCGGTCTGCCCCTAGACGACGTGGTGCGGATGGTCCGCGAGGCGGCGGTGGATGGCGCCAGCCCCCAGGAGGCGACAGTTGCCGCCGTCAACCGCCGAGGGCGGAACATCCGCTGCCGCATCGTCGCCAGCCGGCTGCCCGTGAAGGGCGACGGCGGCCCGGCGGTCGTGCTCCTGATCGAGCAGCTGAAGGACGAGGCGCCGGTCCCCTAGTTAGGCGCCCTCGGGAACCTCGGCGGCTTCGTCGGGAGCCGGCTGCAGAATCGGCACCCGACCCAGGATCAACCGCCGCAGGGCTTCCGCATGTGCGGAGGCCTCCGTTTCGCGACGCCGGAAGAGGCGGCTGGTGAGACGGCTGCCGCGCCGCTCATATCGGTCGGCGATGTGCTTGGCCAGGGCCGCCTGCTCGCGCAGGGATCGATTGGCCGCCCACAGGGTCTGCTCGACCCAGGCCGCCTGCTGATCGAAAAGCGTGTCGGGAGCGAACGAGTGACCGACCTGGCACGACATCTTGAGCGAGCCGGGGCCTTCGAGGTACAGCACGCCGCCACAATCGGGACAGGTCAGGCTGGTAGCGCCCGGAGGCCAATCCAATCCTTTCAAGCCGGCAAGGTCTTCCTCGGAGATCGGTTCCGGTTCAGCCTCCTCGGCAGCGGGCAGAATCGCCTCGGCGATCAGGGCCGCCAGCTCGTCCACGGAGGCGACGGTTTGCGGTCTCGCCACCTCGATGGCGTTGCGCGGCATCTCGGCGTAGGGCGCATCGTCCGGGTCCTGGACCAGGGTCAGGCCGCCGTGCAGCTTGATGTCCAGCAGCCCCAGGCTGCCATCGTCCAGGGTGCCCGACAGGACCACGCCGATCACCCGCCGGCCGTAGCTGGCGGCGGCGGACCGAAAGAGCGGGTCGATGGCGGGCCGGACCGCGTTTTCGCGGGGCCCCCGGCTGAGGCGCATGTGCCCGTCTTCCAGCAGCAGGTGCGCATCTGGCGGTGCCACGTAAATGTGCCCTGTCTCCGGCTTCTGCTCGTCGAGCGCATGGGCGGCCGGCAGAGGTCCACGACGGCTCAGGATCTCGGGGAGACGGCTGCGGTAGAGCGCCGACACGTGCACCACGACGAAGACGCAGGCCTGCATCTTCGCCGGCAGGAGACTGGCCAGGCGTCCCAAGGCGTCGACCGCACCGGCGGATCCGCCAATCACCACGACATCGCGAGCCGGCTTGGGCGCTACCACGAATATGCCAATGGGGCTTCCTCTGAAGCATACTGGCGATAGTGGGCATCATCAGCGACCGCTCTTTGATCTCGTATGCCGGGGCGCTCGGTGAGCGCACCCGGTACCTGGTGCGCACCGGGCGCCTATCGAATGCGAGCACTCAGGAGATGAATCTTCTCTCGGAGGAGCTCCGCGCCCTGGACGAGCTCTTCGTCGCGGCAATGGACAAGGCGGGCGGTTCCAGCCAGCTGATCGGGTCACGGCTGCTCGATGCCTTCTCTCGCGAAGTTCGCCGCCACGGCAGCCTGGTTCTGCCCGACGCCCGCAGGACCAGGGAACGGGCGCGCCAGCTTCGCGTCCGGGCTGAAGCCACGCGCCGCGACAGCGTTCGCGGACGTCTCCGTGTGGTGCCGACCCC
This sequence comes from Candidatus Dormiibacterota bacterium, assembly GCA_036378695.1. Lineage (GTDB taxonomy): Bacteria > Chloroflexota > Dormibacteria > Dormibacterales > Dormibacteraceae > CF-28. Next base: position 10,253 of record DASUVY010000122.1, on the reverse strand, counting down.
GACCGGGCTGATCGACCTGGGCAGCCTCGAGCGGCTTGCCCGGAGGTTGGGGAAGGCCGGCTAGCCTGGCTCACCGCGGCCGCTCGGCAGCGCGCGGGACGACAGATCGGCGAGAATCTTGACCGCGCCTGCAAAGGCGCCGAGATTGGGGAGCAGTTCTTCGGCGAGGGGGTAGCGCGGCCAACTGGGGAGAGGGAGCATGGCCGGCTCCGTTGTGCCTTTGGAAAACGGAGAGTTTTGGGGGTGGAAAGCCTTTGAGGACGACATTTCGTCGTGCCCTCCTGTTTGCCGCGTCTTTCGGGCTGCTGATCGCGGGGCCGGCGTCGGCTCCGATCCAGGCTCACGCGGCGCCCATGAACTGGGATCACCTGACGAAGATCCAGAAGAAGCTCGCGTCGGGCGCCCTGGAGATGGCGCTCGCACCTGACACGACCGGCCTTGCTCCATCGCCGGGGCAGATCGATCCCGGCAGCGACCTCAACGCCGACGCGCAGGACAACCTGGCCGACCCCGGCGGTTATACCGCCGCGCCCAGCGGCAGCACGTCGTCGAACGGTTCGAACTACATCCCGGCCGGCAGCGACCAGTGCAAGGAACGGCTGGGCGACAACGTGAAGGTCAACCAGAACTGCGTCAACGTCACCGACTCCTCATTGCAGGGCCGTGGGCAGGCGCAGAACGAGACCTCCATCGCCATCGACCCGATGAACAGCAACCACATCATCGCCAGCCAGAACGACTACCGGCGCGGTGACGGCAACTGCTACGGCGGCTACTCGCTGGACGCCGGCCGCACCTGGAACGACACCACGATCCCGATGTCGTTCACGCGGGGAACGTTCCTGCACGAACCCCGCGAGTACTGGCAGGCGGGCGGCGACACCTCGGTGGCGTGGGACACCAAGGGAAACGCCTACTTCAGCTGCCAGATGTTCAACAGAGGTGAGGGCGTAAGCGCCAACCGCGACCAATCGAGCGCCTTCTACGTATTCCGCTCGACGGGCAACTTCGGCGCCTCCTGGAACTTCCCGGGCCGGCCCGTGACGGAATTCAACGACGTGGTGGGTGCGGGCAACGTGCTCGAGGACAAGCAGCTGCTCACCGTCGACAACCACGTCGGCAGCCCCTTCCAGGACCGCGTCTATGTCAGCTGGACCGAGTTCGCAGCTGACGGCAGCGCTTACATCTGGGAGTCGTACTCGAACGACTACGGCCAGCACTTCAGCCCGCGCCATCTGGTGAGCGCCAACACGTCGTTGTGCACCGTCACATATGGGGCAGGCACTCCTCAGGGCAATTGCAACGAGAACCAGTTCTCGCAGCCGTTCACGGGCTCCGACGGCGCGCTGTACGTCGTCTTCAACAACTTCAACAACGCCGTACAGGCCGGAGACAACCGGAACCAGATCTTGCTGGCCAAGTCCATCGACGGCGGCAACACGTTCTCGCCGCCGATCAAGGTCTCGGACTACTACGACCTGCCCGACTGCCCCACCTACCAGGGTGGCAAGGACTTCGGCCGCGCCTGCGTGCCTGAGAAGGGCGCGTCCACCGACTCCTTCTTCCGCGCCACCAACTACGCCTCCGGCAAGGTCAACCCGACCAACCCGGCCCAGGTGGTGGTGACCTTCGGCTCGTACATCAACGAGCACTCCAACGAGGCCAACGGCTGCGTGCCCACCGGCCTCAATCCGGCAACCGGCAACAACCTCTACACCGGAGTCAAGACGCCCGGCGCCTGCAACAACGACATCCTGATCAGCACGTCCGCCGACGGAGGCTTCACCTTCACCGGCACCGCGACCGACCCGCGCGCCGAGCCGGTGGTGACGACTGATCCCGGGCAGGCGACCACCGACCAGTGGTGGCAGTGGGAGGACTTCACGAAGGACGGCAAGCTCGCGGTGAGCTACTACGACCGCGAGTACGGCAGCGACGAGACGACCGGCTACTCCGACGTCTCGATGTCGAGCTCGGGCAGCCTGGCCAAGTTCACCGTCAAGCGCGTGACCTCCGCGTCGATGCCACCGCCGACCGCGTTCGGCGGCCTGTTCTTCGGCGACTACACCGGCCTCGCGGCCTCGACGGACGCCCATCCAGTATGGATGGACACCCGCGATCCCGAGCTTTTCGTGTGCCCCGGCACGGGGACACCCGGCAACCCGCCGCAGCTGTGCACGGCGAACGGGCTCGCCGGCTTCAGCGCCAACATCGTCGCCAACGACGAGAACATCTACACGGCTTCGGAGGGCGTCAGCTCCAGCTAGCGCCTGACAACGATCGCCGGAGGGGGGCGGCCACCGCGGCCGCCCCTCTCGTCATGATCTGGGGGTGATCAAGAATCTCGTCGGCGGCGGGTGGGTGGCGGTGGACGCCGCGGACTCGCTCCCCATTTACAACCCCGCCACCGCCGAGGAGATCGAGCGGGTGCCGCTGTCGGGGCCGGCCGAGGTGGAGGCCGCTGCCGCCGTCGCGGCCGAAGCCTACGAGCGCTGGTCGCGAACGCCGGTCATGGAGCGCGTGCGCCTGATGTTCAGGTTCAAGCAGCGCCTCGAGGACGACTTCGAGAACCTGGCGGCCATCGTCACCCGCCACCACGGCAAGACCCTGGAGGAGGCGCGCGGCGAGGTCCGTCGCGGCATCGAGGTCGTCGACTTCGCTTGCGGCGCCCCCACCCTGCTCCAGGGCCGGACGCTCCGCGAGGTCAGCGCCGGCGTCGACCAGGATCTCTACCGCTACCCACTGGGGGTCGCTGCCGGCATACCCCCCTTCAACTTCCCGGCCATGATCCCGCTCTGGATGTTCCCGCTCGCCGTGGTGGCGGGCAACACCTTCATCCTCAAGCCCTCGGAGCGCACGCCGCTGGGCGCCGTCCGGGTGGCCGAGCTCTTCCTGGAGGCGGGCTTCCCCCCGGGCGTCCTCAACCTGGTCCACGGCGCCAAGGACGCAGTCGACGCCCTGATCGCCCATCGGGCCGTGCGGGCGATCTCCTTCGTTGGTTCGGAACCGGTGGCGCGCGCCGTCTACGCGGCCGCGGCCCGACACGGCAAGCGCGTCCAGGCTCTAGGCGGAGCCAAGAACCACATCCTGGTCCTGCCCGACGCAGACCTCGAGCTGGCCGTGCCCGCCATCCTGGGCTCCGCCTTCGGGAACGCCGGCGAGCGCTGCCTGGCAGGCAGCGTGGCCGTGGCGGTGCGCGGCGTCGAGGACCGGCTGCTGCCGGCCCTCAAGGAACAGGCCGAGCGGCTGGTCGTGGGACCGGGCGACCGGCCCGGTAGCCAGGTGGGTCCGCTGATCCGGGCCGACCACCGGGCGAGGGTGGCCGGACACATCGAGCGCGGCCTGGCCGAGGGCGCGACGCTGCTGGCCGACGGGCGCGGGCACATGTCGAAGCCCGGCTGGTTCCTGGGGCCGACCATCCTGGAGGGCGTCTCGGACGGCATGGCGGCGGGCCGCGAGGAGATCTTCGGTCCGGTCCTCTCCGTCAGCCACCAGCCCGACCTCGACACCGCCATCGCCCAGGCCAACCGGATGGCGCTGGGAAACATGGCCGTCGTCTTCACGTCCAGCGGTCGCTCCGCCCGGCGCTTCCGGGAGGAGGTCCAGGCCGGCATGGTCGGCGTCAATGTCCCGGTCGCCCAGCCCTTCGCGTTCTTCCCCTTCTCAGGTTGGAAGGGCAGCTTCTACGGCGACCTCCACGTCCATGGCACGGACGGGATCGACTTCTACACCAGGAAGAAGGTCGTCGTCACCCGCTGGTGACGACGGCGTTGCACTCCCACTGGTCGACGCCGTAGGTCTGGAGGAGCCAGGCGGCCGCCTGCGCGTTGGCCCAGGGGTCAAAGGGAGAGGCGGAGGCGAAGGGCGTGCCCGCCCAGGTCGAGGGCAGGAACTGGAAGAGTCCCTCGGCGTCCGAATCCGAGTTGACGGCGTTGGGGTCATACCTCGACTCGCAGTAGGCGATGCGCTCGGCCCAGTTCACGGCGCCGTCGCCCAGCGGCTGGAATGCGTTGCGGATCAGGTCCTGGATGCTGGGCGGCTGGGCGGCGGCGGCCTGAGCGGCCGCGGCGGCCGCTGCCTGGTGCTCCTGGTCGACCAGGTAAGCGTGGGAGAGATAGTCCGCGGACGCCGGCTCGGCCGGAGCTGGGGTGAGGATGGCTTCGTTCCGAGAGCCGTGTTCGGAGGCGGCGGCCAGGCGGGTGGGGAAGATGGCGGCGGCCGCGAGGCTCGCGAAGACGGCCGCAGCGAAGAGGATGGTTCGGAGCAAGACCTGACCGAGGGTGCCAATCTGTTTCGGCCATCGAGGAGCATCCTGGTTAACTCACGCAAAGATCCATCGACGTACTGGCGCGTCCCTACAGCCCAGCTATCACTTTGTCTATTCACAAAATGACCGGAATGCCTTACAGTGCCTCCCAGGATGGTCAGGGAGTGGGTCCGGCCCGGACTGGGCATCGACCTGGGTACCGCGAACACGGTCGTCTTCCACCCGCGCCGGGGCATCGTGCTCAACGAGCCCTCGGTCATGGTGGTCCGCGACAACGACGAACGCGGCCAGCCGGTGGTGGTGGGCCGGGAGGCGCGCGACATGATGGGCCGCACGCCGAACGGGATGTCGGTCGTCCGGCCGCTCCAGGACGGCGTGATCACCGACCTCCAGGCGGCCCGCGCCTTCGTGGTGGCGATGATGCGCCGGGTGCCGGTCCAGGTTTGGGAAAAGGTCCGACCGCACGCCGTGATCGGCGTGCCGGTGGGCGCCACCACCCTGGAGCGGCAGGCCCTGCTGGAAGCCGCGTCGGAGGCCGGGCTCGGTCGCGTCGAGCTCGTCCCTGAACCGATCGCGGGCGCCCTCGGCGCCGGCCTCGACCCCATGGAGCGGCGCGCGCAGATGGTGGTCGACGTCGGCGGCGGCACGAGCGAGGTCACTGCCTTCTGCTTCGGCGGCGTTCTCGCCTCGCGCTCCTGCCGGGTGGCGGGCGACGAGATGACGCAGGCACTGCTCAACCACCTGCGCGCCGAGCACCAGCTGCTGGTGGGCGAGCTCACCGCCGAGGAGGCCAAGAAAACGCTGGCCGGCGCCGGCGACCAGATCTTCGTCGAGGGCCGTGACGCGGCCACCGGGCGCCCTCGCCGCCAGCAGATCCAGCCCGAGGAGCTGGCCGAGGCCATGCGCGCGATCACCGACGTGATCGTGCAGGCGCTCGCGGCCACGCTTTCCGAGGACCTCCCGCCGCAGGCCGTGGCCGACATCCTCTCGGCCGGCGTGGTCGCCTTCGGTGGCGGGTCCCTGCTGGCCGGCTTCAGCGAGCGCCTGCAGGCCGAGCTGGGCTTCCCGGTCCGGCCGGCCGAGCGGCCGCTGACCTGCGTGGCCGAGGGCGCCGCGGCCTGCCTGGCGCACCCACTGCTGCTGCGCGGGTTCGCCGGCGGCCAAGCGGCGTAGCTAGCAGCTAGCTTGCACAGCTCACAAGATGTGCCGACAGTGGCCGGCTTGAGCGCCGGCCATCCTGGCGGACTCGGCTGATGCGCCCCATCTGCTGCGTTGGCTTCTGCGCTCCTCGCTCAGGCAGCTACGGCTGCCATCGCTCCGGTGCTCGGCGCCGCCTTGCATCTAGGGCACCTCAGCCGATCTGTCGGGACACCCCGTGAGCCGTACAAGCTAGCTTCCAAGACCCTCGCCGACCGGCGGCACCGCCTTTTCCAGCTCGGGCCCGGCCAGAACCTGCGCCCGGTGGGCGGCGTACCAGTGCACGATGTCGGAGCCGACCGGCTCGGCCGTCATGTGGCCCTCGCCACCGCCCCGGAAGATCACCGTCGTCACCACCTCCGGGGTTTCCATCGGACCCACGCAGGTGAACCAGGCATCGGTGCCGCCCACCGTCGAGGGGTCCTCAGCGCTTCCCGTCTTGCCGCCCATGTTCAGGTTGTGGATGTCGTTGAGCATGGTGGCCGTGCCTTCAGTGACGGCCAGGCGCAGGCCCTGGCGCACGGGCGCCAGTCCGCCGGCGAAGTCGAGGTCTGCAGCCGCGGGCCGCGGCACCTCCTGGTAGGCGGCGGAGAGGGGCGCGCGCTCACCGAGCGCGAGGCTGGGGGTGGCGAGCCGGCCGGTCGCCACCGCCGAGGTCCAGTCGGCGACCTGCAGCGGCGTCGCCGTCAGGTAGCCCTGGCCGATGCCCATAAAGGCCGTGGTGGCGGGGTACCAGGACTCGCCCAGCTGGTCCATGAGGGTGGGTGTCCCCAGCAGCCCGCCGGCCTCGCCGGGCAGGTCGATGCCTGAGCGCCGCCCAACGCCCAGCTTGGCCGCCACCTCGGCCATGCGCTCGGGGCCCAGCGCCACGCCCAGCTTGTAGAAGTAGACGTCGTTGGACCAGGCGATGGCCTGGCTCAGGTTCTGCGGCGGCAGGTAGCCCCACCCGTGAAAGGTGGAGGTACCCATCGTGTACGTGTACCCGGTCGGGATCACGGAGGCCGGCGGGATCGCGTTGAAGACGGTGTCGGCGCTGGCCACCACCAGCTTGAAGGTCGAGCCCGGGGGGACCGCGACCTGGGTCGCGTGCTCCAGCATGGGGCTGCCGGGCGCGCTCATGGCCGCCTCCAGGGCGGCGAGGTCGATCGGCGGCCCGAAGATGTTGTTGTCGTAGGAGGGCACGCTGGCCATGGCCAGGACCTGGCCGTTGCGCGCATCCAGCACGACCGCCGCGGCCAGATCGGCGCGGGGCTGGCCGGGCACGCCGTGGTCCAGCGTCCTCTGCAAGGCGTCGGTGGCCTTGCGCTGGAGGTCGAGATCGATCGACAGCCGCAACGTCGAGCCCTCCTCGGGCAATTCCAGCGAGGACACCGCGACCGGGGTGGAGCTGGGGTTCACGAACACGCACAGGTACCCGTCGCGGCCGCGTAGCACCGCGTCGTACTGGCGCTCGAGCCCCGCGCGCCCGATCACCGATCCCGGCGGGTAGCCCTTCCACGCCGGCAGGTCCTCGGCCGTGATCACGCCGGTGAAGCCGAGGATCGGACCCATCAGGGCGCCCGTCGGGTAGTGGCGTCGCTGGGAGGGGATGCTGACGACGCCGGGCAGCTCCAGCGCGTCCACCTTGGCGGCGACCGCGGGTGCGACCAGGCCGACGTCGAGCGTCACCGCGCGGCTTTGCGCGGTGAGCTGCGCCATCAGCCCCCCCGGCGGCTGGCCCAGCGCGGCGGCCAGGGTCGGAATCTGGGCCGGGTCGCGCAGCAGCAGGGCAGGGACCACAACCACGTGGCGGCCGGGGTCGTCGACCGCCAGCGGCGCCCCATGGCGGTCTTCGATCACGCCGCGGGGCGCAGGCAGGACCGCACAGCGGGTCATCTGGCTGATCCCGTAGCCGGCGTAGGTCGCGCCGACCAGCTGCTGGTCCTGGTAGGCCATGCAGCCCAGCGTCATCAGCATGCTGGCCAAAGACACGCCGGTCAGCCGCACCATCCGCGGCCGCACCCGCCGGGCGGCGACCACGTTGCGCAGAAGGTGACGCCGGGCCTGGCGGCGGGCGCCGAGTACCAGGCCCAGGGCGGCCAGGTGGGCGGCGGCGGCGGTGCCTCCGTAGGAGATGAAGGGAAAGGGCACCCCGGCCAGCGGCGAGCGGCCCAGGTTGCCCGCCACGGAGATCGCGACTTCGGCGGCGAAGAGGACGGCCAGCCCGCCCGCCACCAGGGCCGCGACCGGATCCGAACTGAGGCGGGCGGTGCGGACCAGCCGCCAGATCAGCAGCGTGGCCGCGGCCAGGGCCGCGGCTCCGGCGATCAGACCCCACTGCTCGACCAGGCTGGCGAAGGCGAGATCGGTCTGGCGGGCGGGCAGGTACTGGGCCAGCAGGCTGTGGATGGGGGCGTGGACGATCCCGAAGAAGCCGCCCGACCCGATCGCGATGTGGGCCTGCAGGCTGGAGTAGCCCGCGCCGCGGGGGTCGGCCGCGCCGCCCACGAAGGAATGCAGCCGCGCCAGCTGGTAGCCGTGCAGCGAGCGCAGCACCAGCGGGGCTGCCGCCGCCGCGGCCACGGCCAGGCCGGCGATGGTGCGAGCGGGCACGCGGCCCAGGAAGAGGGCGGCGATCAGCACCACCAGCAGGAGCCCGGTCGTGCTGAGATCGGGCTGGATCAGGGTGAGCGCCAGGGGCGCCACCGCCAGGGCCAGGGCCAGCACGACCCGGCCTCGCCCCAGCTTGCGCACGCCCAGTGCGTCGGCCAGGACCAGGAGGAGGCCCAGCTTGGCCAGTTCCGAGGGCTGCAGGACAAGGCTGCCGACGGTCAGCCAGCGCTGGGCGCCGTAGGCGCGGCTGCCGCCGGCGTCGACGGCGATCAGCAGCAGCACCGCCGTGACGTAGATGAAGCGGCCCAGCCAGGGCAGGCTGCCCGCGCGCATCCGTTGGGCGGCGACCAGGAAAGCGGCGCCCAGGCCCACCGCCAGCAGCTGGTGAACGGCAAGGGCGGGCTCGCCGATGGCGAGGAGGTTGAGCTCGCCGAGGGTGACCAGGGCGGCGACCGCCAGCAGGGCGATCGGGTCGGTGACCAGGAACTCCTGGATGAGGCGCCGAAGTCCTCCCTTCCGCCTCACGAAAACATGATAGGACCGCACTAAGGTTGTGGCCAAATTTGGAGCGTGGCTTCAGGCCATAAAATGGTCCGCCGTGCCGAGGTAGCTCAGCTTGGTAGAGCACGCGACTGAAAATCGCGGTGTCCCCAGTTCAAATCTGGGCCTCGGCACCAACGCTCGCTATCGCTTCTCTTTAGCGGGCTGGACCCTTCCAGGGTCCCCCCGCTTGCCCCCTCCCGGCGCACGCCTCCGCGCGTTGTCCCCAACGTTTTGACCACGGACCCACACGGCCCGGCTAAGCCGGGCCTTACCTGGGGCGCCTGCTCTCCCAAGTGCCGGCAGTTGACACCACGCGCGTGGCACAAGGGCTCCAAGTGCCGGCAAGTCGGCTCGCTCGCTGCGCTCGCATCGCCTTAGCGGGCTGGACCCTTCCAGGGTCCCCCCGCTTGCCCCCTCCCGGCGCTACGACGCCGCGCATTGTCCCCAACGTTTGGATCACGGACCCACACGGCCCGGCTAAGCCGGGCCTTACCTGGGGCGCCGGCTCTCCCAAGTGCCGGCAGTTGACACCACGCGCTTGGCATAAGGGCTCCAAGTGCCGGCACTTCCCTCACCACGCGACCAGCGGTTGGAGCGCGCGCGTTTTCCTTAGTGGAAGATGTTCCGGACGGATGAGGAGAGAGTCCGGTCGGTGACCAATGCTGAGGGCGACGTGGTAGGCAAGGTCGCCCGGGTCACCGGCTCCATCGCGCCGGGACGCGTTGGCGAAGTGATGATCGCCGTGCGGGGAGGAAGTGAAGCCTTCCACGCCTACGCCGCCGAGCCTGCGACCACGATCGCGCGGGGGACGCGGGTGCTGGTGGTGGAATACTTTCCGCCGCGTACGGTGGTCGTGAGCCCTTACTAGGGGCCCAAGGGGGTTTCAGATGGCTGAGTTCATCGGTTTCATCGTCCTGCTGGCGCTGATCGTGGTCCTGGTCCCGATCCTGCTCTTCCGCATGATGTGGCGGGTCGCGGAGCCCAACGAGGCGCTGGTGATCTCGGGCCTCCATGAGCGCAAGCCGGAGGGGGTGGGGGAGAGCCTCGGCTTCAAGATCATCACGGGCAAGGGCACCATGGTCATGCCGGGCGTCCAGATGGTGCGCCGGCTTTCCCTCGACCTGCGCGAGACCGAGCTGCAGATCGACTGCGTGACCCAGCAGGGCATCCCGCTCAAGGTGCGTGGCGTGGTCATCTACAAAGTCGGCGACGACTACGCGTCGATCGCTAACGCTGCCCGCCGCTTCCTCGACCAGCAGAACCAGATGGACCAGCGCGTGCACAACCTGTTCGCCGGCCACCTGCGCGCCATCGTCGGCAACATGACGGTCGAGGAGATGATCCGCGACCGCGAAAAGCTCACCTCGCTGACCCGCGAGCATGCGGGCACCGAGATGGAGAAGCTGGGCCTGATCGTCGACTCCATGCAGATCCAGGAGATCGTCGACCCCACCGGCTACATCGAGAACCTGGCCCGGCCGCACGCGGTGGCGGTGCTCCGGGAGGCGCGCATCGCGCAGGCCGCGGCCGACCAGGTCGCGACGCAGAAGGAGCAGGAGGCCGAGGCTTTGAAGGCCCAGGCCCGCCGCGACTCGGCCATCAAGCAGGCCGGCTACCAGGCGGAGATCGACCAGGCATCGGCGGTTTCGAAGCA
>DASUVY010000121.1:0-2247 GCA_036378695.1 Candidatus Dormiibacterota bacterium | reverse complement strand
ACGGCCACCGCCACCTCCTGGCCGCGGCGCCGGCAGGAGACGTCGACGCGGCCCCCGGCAGGCGTGAACTTGATCGCGTTGGAGAGCAGGTTGATCAGCATCTGCTTCACCTTCTGCTGGTCGGCCAGGATGCTGACCGAGTCGTCCGCCAGGGCAAGGTCGATCTGCTTGCGGGCGGCCAGCGGCTGCACCAGATCGATGGCATCACGGGCCACCCGGTCCACCTGCACCGACTCCAGGTAGAGCTCGGTCTGCCCGGCCTCCACCTTGGCGAGGTCCAGGATGTCGTTGATCAGCCCCAGCAGGTGACGGCCGCTGGTGTGGATGTTGGCCAGGAAGCTGCGCTGGACGCCGGTCGCAAGGCTCTCGCCGTCGTCGATCAGCAGCTCGGAGAAGCCCAGGATGGCGTTGAGCGGCGTGCGCAGCTCGTGGCTCATGCTGGCCAGGAACTTGCTCTTGTGCCGGCTGGCCTCGGCCAGCTCGGCGTTCGCCTGCCGCAGCTGCTCGAGCAGGGTCACGCGGTCCAGGGCGGGCGCCACCGTGACCGCATACTGCTCCACGCGCAGCCGCTCGTCCGCGCCGAAGACGGGGGTGAACGCGCCGGCGCCCACGACGAGGTGTCCGGTGCCGTCGGAGAGGGCGAGCGGAATGCTGAGGGAATGTCCGTTGGGCGCCGGTCCGTGCTCGGCCAGGACGGTGCCCTGGGCGTCCTCCAGGCGGCCCGACTCAGCGCCGACCAGGCGCACCGCCCAGTCCAGCGCCAGCTGTGCGACCTCCGCCCGGGAGCCCGCGGTGAGCAGGTCCTGGGTCGCCGAGCCGAACGCCTCCTCTTCGCGCGCCCGCCACTGCCGGCGCAGCCAGGCGGGGGGCGCGAAGCTGATGTACAGCAGCGGGCCGATGGCCAGTGATAGGAGCTGGAAGGCGAGCTGCAGGGCCGGCATCCGGGCCGCGCTGCCCGCCACCACGCTGAGCACCACCACCAGGAGCAGCCCGGCGAAGCCTGCGCTCAGGGCGCGCAGTCGCGCCCGCTGCACCGCCGGCCGGTGCCGGGCCGCCAGCCAGAAGCGCAGGCTGGGCTCGGCGACCAGGACGGCCCAGACCAGGAAGGCGCCCAGCGCCGCCACCAGCGCGGGCCCGGCCAGCGGCCCGCGCGGGGCCAGCAGCACGACGATGAGCAGCAGCGCCGCCGCCGCGGTGGCGGCCACCAGCACGGCCTTCTGCACCCGCGCGGACACCGGCAAGAAGGCGGCGCGGAAGCGGAAGAGGGCATAGCCCGAGCCGACGAAGGCGACCACGGCCAGCGCGCTCAGCACCCGGCCGCCGAGCAGCGGCTGCAGCGCCGAGAGGCCGGTGACCACCGCCAGGAGCACGATCGCCACCACCAGCCAGCCGCGCTCGCGGTCCCGCCGGCGCAGCCAGTCGGCGGCTACGGCCACGCCCAGGAGGAGGAACGCCACCAGCACGGCCTGGTGCAGCCAGGCCAGCAAGCCGCTCATGGCTCAGGCCACGCCGGTGCGGTGGCCGGCCGGCACGGTCTCGACGAAGGCGTCCACCAGGTCCGGATCCCACTGCCGGCCGCGGCCCCGGCGCAGCACCTCGACCGCCTCCCGCATCGACTTGCCGGGCCTGTACGGCCGTGTGCTGGTGAGGGCGTCGAATCCGTCGCAGACCGCCACGATCCGGGCCGCCAAGGGGATCTCCTCCCCGCGCAGCCCGTCCGGGTAGCCGGACCCGTCGTAGGCCTCATGGTGGTGGCGGATGATGGGCAGCAACTCCGTGGCGGAGCCCAGCGGCCGGGCGATGCGCTCCCCCAGTTCGGGGTGGCGCTGCATCTCCCGCTGCTCCTCGGCGGTCAGCAGGCCCGGCTTCTGGAGGATGGCATCGGCGATGCCGATCTTCCCGATGTCGTGGATCATGCCCCCGCGCAGCAGCGCGTCGAGCTCGGCCTCCCCCAGGCCCAGCCGCTCGCCCAGCCGCCGGGAGGAGAGTCCCACGCGCTGCGTGTGCGCCTCGGTGTAGGAGTCCTTGGCCTCGACCGCAGCCGCCAGGGCGTAGATGACGCGCTCGGCGCTCTCCAGGCTGTCGTAGGTGGCCTTGAGCCGCAGCGCCGAGCGGGTGCGGGCGACCAGCTCGCTGCGCTCCACGGGCTTGGTCATGAAGTCGTCGGCGCCCGCCTCCAGGGCGGTGACCCGGTCCTCGACCTGGTTGAGCGCGGTGATCATGACCACCGGCACCAGCCGGCCCTCG
>DASUVY010000120.1:0-9263 GCA_036378695.1 Candidatus Dormiibacterota bacterium | reverse complement strand
AAGACGATGTTGAGCGCCGTTCCGACCGGGATTTCGCCGCCGTCGGAGAGGCCGCTTCCGTTGGAGGTCTGGACCGCGGTGATCCTCGGCACGATCGTGGTCGTGAACTGCCAGCGTGCGGGTTGAACCCTGTGGCCGTTCTCGCTGAAGGTGTCGAGGCTGATCGTGTAGTTGGTCAGGTCGGCCCAGGGGCTGTTGGAGGTCCAGGTGTACTTGGTGCCGCCCCCATCCAGCTTGCCGTCGATGTTGGGGCTGATGTGGAAGTGGCTCTCGACCGGGCCGGCGCTCACGGGCCGGGTGAAGGTCATGGTCAGGGTCTGGTCGAGCTTGACCTCCTTGGCCCCGCTCTTGACGTTGAGCGAGACGGTGGTGGGGAGGGTCTGCTGGTACTCGACGAAACCGGCTGTGCCGCCACCGGCGATCAGGAGCACCAGGATCACCGCGACCGCCGCCCAGACACGGCGGTCGAGAGCGGCCAGCTTGGACGTAAGGGGAGACAAGGCCGGCGGGATTATGCCATAGGGGCCGCCCGGGGGCGTTTCGGGCGCCGCCCGCACCTCGGTTTTTCGAAAAACCGTGGGCTACGCCCCCGACTCCGACGCGGTTTTTCGAAAAACCGTGGGTCAGGGCCCCGACTCCGACGCGGTTTCTCGAAAAACCGTGGGTCACGGCCCCGACTCCGATGCGGTTTCTCGAAAAACGGTGGGCCGCGCCCCCGAACCGGAGCGGTTTTTCGAGAAACCGTGCGCTACGGGCCCGCGCCGGGCGCGGTTTCTCGAAAAACCGTGGACTGCACCGGGGATTCCTAGCGAGCGAGGCCGCGGAGGTGGCGGAAGGTGTAGATGCCGGTGCTGTGGCCGGAGCGGAAGGCGATCGTCAGCGCGTACTGCCCGATCAGCCCGACGTCCTCGAGCTGCAGCTCCTCGGCCGCCAGCGACTCCAACCGGTCGAGCCGCCCGGGGACCCCCGCCTCGCCCCGGCACTCAGCGCAGGGGCACGCCCAGCGCAGCCGCTCGCCGGCGTAGGCGGTGGTGCTGCCGTCGTCCCAGACGATCGTCAGTGTGTTGCCGGCGCGGTCGAGGTCGACCTGGACCGGAAACGGAACCCGGTCGCCGCTAGCGGACGTTGATGACAGGGAGCTGGCGGAAGGACTGGATCGACGTCCGCGCGGCCAGCGCCTCGGCCACGCTCCGGAACGCCCGGGCGCCCTCCGAGTCAGGGCTGGCGACCACGATCGGCGCCCCCTTGTCGGCCTCGACGCGAATCTCCTCGGCGAGCGGGATCGCGCCCAGGAAGGGCACGCCCATCCGCTGCGCCGCGCGCTCGGCGCCGCCGTGGCTGAAGATGTGGTGCTCGTGCCCGCAGTGCGAGCACCGGAACCAGCTCATGTTCTCGATCAGCCCCAGCGGCGTCACGTTGAGCTGGCGGAACATCTGGAGCGCCTTCATCGCGATGTCGAGGGCCACGTCCTGCGGCGTCGCCACGATCGCGACCCCGGTCAAGGGGATCGACTGGGCGATCGTCAAGGAGGCGTCCCCCGTACCCGGCGGCAGGTCGAGGACCAGGTAGTCGAGCTCGCCCCACTGGACGTCGCCCATCATCTGCTGGATGGCGCGCGAGGCCATCGGGCCCCGCCAGACCAGGGGCGCCGTCGAGTCGCCGGCGATGAAGCCGATCGACATCAGCTTCAGGCCGTAGGCCTCGAGCGGCACCAGCTTGCGGTCGGTGCCGCCGTCCGGCTTGGGCACGTCGACGATCCGCGGCGACTCGTGGATGCCCGTCATGCCGGGCACCGTCGGCCCGTACACGTCGGCGTCCAATATGCCCACGGATGCACCGGTGAGGCGGAGCGCCGCGGCCAGGTTGACGGCCACCGTCGACTTGCCGACCCCGCCCTTGCCCGAAGCCACCGCGATCGTCTGCTTGACTCCCGGCAGCATGTCGGCGGCCTGCGGCCGCATGAAGCCAGGGCGAACGTTCGCCGTCATCTTGACGTTGACTGCGCGCACACCCGGTAGGGAAGCCACGATCTCCTCGGCCTGCGCTTTGAAGCGGTCGCGAACCGGGCACGCCGGCGTGGTCAGCTCGAACGTGAAGGCGATCGCGTCGCCGCTGATGTCGAGGTCCTTGATCATGCCCAGGCTGACCACGTCGCGCCCCAGGTCGGGGTCGACGATGTTGCTGAGGGCGGCGAGGACCTCCTGCTGGGTGGGCACGAGGCCCTGAGTCTATTCCTCTTAGACTGACCCTCCGAGTTGACGAGCCCGTTCGGGGACCTCCTCGCGTACTACGGCGGCCCCGCCGCCGACGTCTATTTTCAGCGGGCTCGAGACACCCTTCGTGGCGCCGGCCTTGACCCCGAGGTGACCATCGAGTACTTCCCCGACCGCGACGGCGTCCTCTGCGGCATGAAGCAGGCGCTGGAGCTGCTAGGGAAGGCGCTGGGGGGCCAGGGCGAGGTCTGGGCGCTGAACGAGGCCGACCCGATCACCGCCAAGGAGGTCGTGCTCCGGGTTCGCGCGCCCTACTCGCTGTTCGGCGTCTACGAGACCGCCCTGCTGGGGATTCTGGCCAGCTGCAGCGGCTGGGCCTCGCGGGCCCGCGAGGTGGTGGAGGCGGCGGCGGGCACCCGCGTGATCTCGTTCGGCGCCCGCCACGTCCACCCGCTGGTGGGGCCGATCATGGAGTACTCGGCGGTGGTCGGCGGCTGCGTGGGCTGCGCCACGCCTTTGGGTGCCCAGCTGGCGGGGCTGGCCGGCCCCTCGGGCACCATGCCCCACGCCATGATCCTGATCTTCGGCGACACCGTCCCCGCGGCCATCGCCTTCGACCAGCAGATGCCGCCCGACGTGCTGCGGGTCGTGCTTGTCGACACCTTCAAGGACGAGGCCGAGGAGTCGCTGCGGGTGGCCGAGGCGCTGGGTGACCGGCTGCGCGGAGTGCGGCTGGACACGCCCTGGGAGCGCGGCCGGGTCACCGTGGAGCTGGTCAAGGAGGTGCGGGCGCGCCTCGACCAGGCCGGCTTCGACAAGGTCGGCATCTTCGTCAGTGGCGGGATGACGATCGAACGTATCCGCGAGTTCATCGCCGCCAAGGCGCCGGTCTACTCCTTTGGCGTGGGGATGGAGATCGCCGCCGCCCCGCCGATCGGTTTCACGGCGGACATCAAGGAGGTGGACGGACGGCCGCGGACCAAGCGCGGGCGGATTCCGGGCCTGACCGAGGCACCCCGGCTGCAGCGCGTCCTCTGATCCGCCTCGGGGCTCGCTGGGGCGCCTGGGCGGCCGGCGGTCTGGTCCTGCTCGGGCTGGTCGCCCTGACTTTCAAACCCGTGGTCGAGGGCGACGGCGTCTCCTACTACTCCTACCTGCACGCGATCGTCGTCGACCACAACCTAGACCTGACCCAGGAGTACCAGGCGGCGTTCGACGCCGGCGTGACCGTCAACGCCGAGCACCTGACCACGGTCACGGCCACGGGGCTGCGGGCCGACTTCTTCCCGGTCGGGCCGGCGGTGCTCAGCCTGCCCGCCTACGGGATCGCGCTCGCCTTCCACCCCGACGGCAGGCCGCTGTTCGGACCGCCGTTCACCACCGCCTTCGCGCTCAGCTCGCTTTTTTTCGGCCTGCTGGCGGTGGTTCTGGCCTGGCGGCTGGCGCGGTTGGTGACGGGCTCGCGGGGGGCGGCGACGGTGGGCGCCCTGACCGCGGCCGCCGCCACGCCGTTTCTTTACTACCTGCTCTACGAGCCGTCCTACTCGCACACCTTCTCCGCCTTCGCGGTCGGCCTCTTCTTGGTTGTGTGGTGGACGCAGCGCGACGATCGAAGCTGGGCGGGGTGGCTGCTGCTGGGGCTGCTGGGCGGGCTGATGGCGTGCGTGCGCTTCCAGGACGGGCCGCTGGCGGCGATCGCGCTCCTCGACCTGCCCCGCGCCCGCTGGCGGACGCTCTTGCTGGTGCCCGGCCTGCTGGCCGGCTTCGCGCCCCAGCTGATGGTGGACGGGACGATCTTCGGTGCGCCCCTGCCCGCCCGCCCGGCGGGGCAGGACCTGCAGCCGCTGCCCGGCCATTACGTTGACGTGCTGGTCTCGAGCTACCACGGCCTGCTGATCTGGACGCCGGCGGTGGCGCTGGCGATCGCCGGAATCTGCGGTTTTTCGAAAAACCGTGGATTGCAAGCCGCGTTCGCCTACGCCTTCCTGGTCGAGCTGGCGCTGAACGGCGCCGCCCCCGACTGGTGGGGCGGGTACGCCTTCGGCGCCCGCCGCTTCCTCGACCTGCTCCCCTTCTTCGCGGTCGGCCTGGCCGAGGTCGCCCGCCGCCTGCCTCGGGTGACGGACGTCGTCGCCGGCGCGCTCGCGGCCTGGAACGTGGTCCTGGTCGCCAACCTGACCTACGTCCAGCGCTCGGACCACGACCCCGGCTACCTGGGCCTGGTCCTGGGCCAGATTGCGGCCCTGCACCGCGTCCCCAACCTCTTCGCGCAGGGCGCCGCCGCCCGCGACCTGGCCCTCTGGCCGGTCCTGCACACCGCTCCCGCGTTCAGCCCCGGCCTCGAGCTGCTGGCCGCTGAGATGGGCTGCGTCGGGCTCGCGCTGCTGGCTTTCGGTACCCTCCGTGGCGGAAATGAAGCGCAAGCCCAGCCGCTCCCAGACCAAGGGCGTTCTCTCGGTGATGATGCCGATCTACAACGAGGAGGCGACCCTGCGGACGATCCTGGAGCACGTCCTGGCGCGCCCGGAGGTGGGGGAGGTGATAGCGGTGGACGACGGGTCGCAGGACCGGTCGTGGCCGATCCTCCAGGAGGTGGCGGCGAGCGACCGCCGAGTCCGGCCTCTCCAGCAGGTCCCCAACCAGGGCAAGGGCGCGGCGCTCCAGCGGGCGATCGGTGAGCTCCGGATGCCGTTCGCGCTGGTCCAGGACGCCGACCTCGAATACGACCCGCGCGACTACCCGGTGCTCCTTGAGCCGCTGGTCGAAGGGCGGGTCGACGCCGTCTACGGCGTGCGCGGCTTCGGCGGCCAGAGCGCCTACAGCTTCTGGTTCGTCATGGGCAACCGGGCCGTCACCCTCGCCACCAACGTTCTCTTCGACTGCTACATCCGGGACATGGAGACCGGCTACAAGGTGCTGCGCTCAGAGCTCTGGAAGCGGCTCAACCTGACCGGCACCCGCTTCGACATCGAGCCCGACATCACGGCTCGGGTCGTCCGGCTCGGGTACCGGATCCACGAGGTGCCGATCAACTACTACGCGCGCAGCCGCGAGGAGGGGAAGAAGCTCACCTGGCGGGACGGGGTGCATGCGCTCGGCGCGCTGTTGCGGCTGCGGATGGCCTCCGACGCCGACCTGTTCGGGACGGAGCGGGACGCCGAGTACCATCGGCGCCGGCAGGCCGAGCTGGCGACCCAGCACCCGTTGATCATCGCCTCAAACGGCGGTGGAGCTGGCCTTAGGGAGGACGATCCGGCGTAGCTCGGCGTCTCGGCCGTCGATGGTCAGGATGCCAATGGTGCGCTCCTGGCTGAACCCGGCCGCGGTCGGCGTGGAGACGCTGATGAAGCGGGTGCCGCCGACGGTCTCGTCGCGCCAGCGGTGGGTGTGGCCGTGGATGCAGATGTCGAGGCCGCGCGTCCAGGCGTCGCCGGGCCGGGGGGGACGGTGGACCATGCCCAGAGTCAGCTGCTCGACCGCCTCCTCCACCTTTCCCGGGAAACGGGGGTCGTCGGGGGCGTTGCCGTTGACAACCTTGAACGGCTTGCCCAGGCCCTCGATCGCCTCCAGCACGCCGTAGTCCTGCCAGTCGCCGGCGTGCCAGACCTCGTCGACGTCTTCGAAGTGCTCCCGCATGACCTCGACCAGCCACTCCAGCCGGTACCGTCCTTGCGTGTCTCCGATCAATCCGAGCCGGCGCACGGCCTCCCAGCTTAGGGAACTCCAGGCCACCTGCCGGGGCTGCACCCGCTGCGTGGAGGACGGCGTGCTGGAGTCGGCGGCGCCGACCTTCGAGGGGTCGGCCTCGAGCGCGTTCTTCCTGATCGGCCAGGCGCCGGGGCCGGTAGAGGCTCAGGTGCGCCGGCCCTTCATGGGCCGCGCCGGGCGCGAGCTGGCGCGCTGGGTGCTGCGGGCGGGCTTCGCTTCGGAGGCGGAGTTCCGGCGCGTGACCTACATGGTCTCCCTGATCCGCTGCTTCCCCGGCCGCAACGCGTCGGACACGGGCGACCGGCCGCCGCCCCGGCGCGCGATCGAGAACTGCGCGCCCTGGCTGGAGGCCGAACTCGCGCTGCTGCGCCCGCGGCTGGTGATCCTGGTCGGCGGCCTCGCCATCGGGCGCTTTCTGGGTGAAGGTCCACTCGAGGAGTGGGTGGGACGCGTCTTCGACGGCTCCTCGATCTCGCCTGGCGCCGTCGCGCTGCCGCTGCCGCATCCGTCCGGCCAGAACCGCTGGCTCAATTCGCCGGTGAACAGGGGTCGGCTGGAGGCGGGTTTGGCATTACTGTCGGAGTTCCGAGAGAGATGGATTACACCGGCATCCTGAGGCGGTCGCTGAGCATCACCTGGCGCCACAAGTGGCTGTGGCTGCTCGCCTTCTTTGCGGGTGAGAGCGCGGGCGGGTCATACAGCGGCCGGTTCTCGCCGCCCTCCGGAGGCGGAGGTGGCGGTCGCTCGGGCGGCGGCGGGGGCGGCGGCGGGGGCGGGGGCGGCGGCGGGGGCGGGGCGCAGCCGCCCGACTTCGGGCCCGCCCTGACCTGGCTCGGCGACCACGCCGCGCTTTTGGTGGAGATCGGGGTGGTTCTGCTCCTGGTGGCGATCGTCTTCTTCTTCATCTCCTGCATCGCGGTGGGGGCCCTCATCCGCGCGGCGGCGATGCTCGACGCCGGCGAGGTCGTGGGACTGGGCACGGCGTGGGGACTCGGGATGCGGACGCTGTGGCCGGTGGTCCGCCTGCGGCTGCTCCTCCTGGCCGCCGACCTGGTGCTGGTGATCGGGTACGCGGGCCTGATCGGGCTCGGGATCCTCTTCGCGGTCTGGCATGCGTGGGGCGGCGTGGTTCTGCTCGTCGTCTGGGGCGTCGGCTTCACCGCGCTCCTGGTGCCGGTCGCGATCGCGCTGCCGACCTGGCTCCGGCTGACGCTGCGCCAGATCGTGCTCGACTCTTCGGGCGCGGTCGACGGATTGCGCGGCGGCCTGCGGCTGATCTTTCGGCGGATCGGGCCGGTGGTGCTGCTCTGGCTGATCGAGATCGGGATTGGGATCGGCATCGGGATCGCCGCCGTCCTGGTGCTGCTGGCGCTGATCCTGCCCGGCGTGGCGCTGTTCGGCCTTGGCCACGCCGCGGGGGGGATCGGGGCGGGCGTGGTGATGGTGGTGGTCCTCGCCGTGTTGGCGGTGGTCGCGCTGATCGTCTTTGCGGCCGGCGTGGCGGCCTACTACTCGGTCTACTGGACGCTCGGCTACCGGCGCCTGCGCGCCACCACCTGAGCCTTCGGTGCCGTTCTTCTTCGGGCGCCGGGACGGCGACCGGGTGGTGATCGAGGGCGCCGACGCCCGCCACCTGGCGCGCTCGCTGCGCGCGCGGCCGGGGGAGCGGATCTCGGTGGTCGAGCCGGGCGCGCTGCTCTCGGTCCGGCTGGTTTCGGTGGCTGCGGACTCGGTGACGGGCATGGTCGAGGCCTCCCGGCCGCACGACGTGGAGCCGTCGGTGCGGGTGACGGTCGGCCTGGCGCTGCTGCCCGCGGCCGCTCTCGAAGAGGCCCTGGCTCGCTGCACGGAGCTCGGGGCCTGGTCGTTCATCGTGATCTCCGCGGCGCGGAGCGTGGGCCGCGGCGCGCGGCTCGAGCGGTGGTCGGCGATCTGCCGGGAGGCCGCGATGCTGGCGGGGCGGTGGCACGTGCCTTCGGTGTCGGGGCCGATCGCGGTGTCCGAGCTTCCGGCGGACGCGGTGCTGCTCGACCGGGGGGCGGCGGAGCCGCTCGCGGCACTCGATTTGGGTTCCCGTTCCGAGGCGACCCTGCTGATCGGCCCCGAGGGGGGTTGGACGGAAGAGGAGGCCGCGCGATTCGCGCGGCGGGCGTCGCTGGGGCCGCGCAACCTGCGGGCGCCCAACGCCGCCGCCGCGGCGGTCGCGATCGCCCTGGCCGGGCGCTAAAGAGCCTCGCCTAATGGAGTGACGAGCGGGTGGATTTCTGGGATGATTTGGACATGCGCTCCAGCATGCGTCCCAGCAGCGCTCCGGTAGCCCCGCGGCAGCGGCCGCGTCAACCCGATCGAAATGCCCAGGAGGTCCGTCGACGGCGTGCGGCCGAGCTGTTCAAAGAAGGGCAGACACAGGCCGAAGTCGCACGCTTCTTGGAGGTCAGTCGGCAGAGTGCCAGTCGCTGGTATGAGAGCTGGCGCCAGGGAGGGCTGACGGCCCTCAAGAAGGCACCGCGGGCGGGGCGCCCGCCCCAGTTGACCGCAGCCCAGCTGCGACAGGTGGAGCGGGCGCTGCTCAAAGGGGCCCGCGCCAACGGCTATACAACCGAGCTCTGGACCCTGCAGCGGGTGGCCGAGGTGATCGCCAGAAGGACAGGCGTGGAGTACCACCCCGGTCACGTCTGGAAGCTCCTGCGCAAGCTGGGCTGGAGCCGCCAGAAGCCTGCTCGGCGGGCGGCGGAGCGGGACCAGGCGGCGGTCGAGACCTGGGTTCGGGAGCGCTGGCCGGAGCTAAAAAAAACGCCAGACGAGATCGCGCCTGGATCGTCTTCGAAGACGAGAGCGGATTCTCGCTGACGCCCTGCGTGCGCAGGACCTGGGCGCCACGGGGCAAGACGCCCGTGCTCGTCCACCGGCAGCGGAGCTGGACCCGCATCTCCGCCGCGGCCTTCATCTGCTACCGCTGGGATGGCCGCCGGGCTCGGCTCTATGTGCACTTGCGGCCAGGCAGCTACAACGAGGCGAGCCTGATCGAGGTCCTCAAGAATCTCCGTCGCCACTTCCGCGGCCAGAAGGTCATCCTGCTCTGGGACGGGCTCAGCGGCCACAAGAGCACTCTGATGCGCGCCCACCTCGCCGAGCAGCTCTCCTGGCTGACCGTCGAGCGTCTGCCTGCCTATGCTCCCGACCTCAACCCGGTCGAAGGCCTGTGGTCGAACGTCAAGGGCCGCGAGCTGGCCAACCGTTGCGACCTGGAAACGGCCCACACCGTGGCAGCCGCCCACACGGCCATCCACCGCGTCCGGAACAACCAGCAACTGCTATTCAGCTTCCTCCACCACGCCGGCC
>DASUVY010000119.1:0-7704 GCA_036378695.1 Candidatus Dormiibacterota bacterium | reverse complement strand
GCGAGAGAGCGGCCGGCCGCCGGGACCGTGGTCCAGGAGCTCGCTGGAGAGCCGGTTCAGGGCCCGCTGGTCGAGCTGCCCGGGCTGGGCTATCCCCTCCCGCTCACAGAAGGGCAGCAGCACCCGCTCCAGCGCGAAGTGGTAGTTGGTGCGGATGGTCTTGGGCGAGAGACCCCGCGCCCGGCAGTCAGCCAGGTAGTCGGCGACCAGCCGGGAAAGGGGGCTGGCAGGTTGGATGCTCAAACCATCTGAGTGCACAGGCACTGATTATTAGAAGACTTGAGAGCCGCACGCGCAAGTCCCTTGACAGGGCAAAGAAGAAGGGCGATTTCGTATTCGAAATCGCCCTCAATTGGCTACTTAGAGTGGCCTGTTTTGGCTACTCGTCCTCGATCTGGTTGTACATGAGGCTGTCCTGGATCTCGTACAGCAGGTCCATGGCGGTGACCACGGTGTCGGGACGCAGCTCGGTCTCCACCTCGGAGTCCTCCAGCAGCTGGTCCACGGCCACCACCAGGGCCCCCGGGATCTCGACCTGCTCCGCCAGGTTCAGCATCTCCAGCTCGTTGAGGAGCCTGTCGATGTACCGCATCTTATTGCGCCGGGCGTATTTCAGCTCGCGGTGCTTGCGCTCCCGCTCGGACAGGTCGTCAATCGCCACGCACGCTTCTTCGATCATCTGGAGCTCCCCTTCGCTAAGACGGGACGCTGCCATTCTAAAACCCTTCGGGAATATGTCAAGGATGGACTTGAAAAAATACCCAAGGGGCCTCACTCCCCTGTGCTAAGCTCGCCCGGAGCCAGGCCCAGATGTCCTCCCTGATCGCCGGCCGCTCGACCCGCATGGAGATCCTGGAGCTCCTGAGGCGGCGCCAAGCGGCCAGCGCGGAGTCGATCAGCACCGAGCTCGGCATCACCCCCAACGCGGTCCGACAGCACCTCACCAACCTCGAGCGCGACGGCTACGTGCGCTCGGAGCCGATCCGCCACAAGCGCGGCCGCCCCTCACTCCTCTTTTCGCTCACCGACCGGGCAGATTCCGCCTTCCCCAAGCGCTACGGCCAGCTGGCCACCATGGTCCTCACCGAGCTTCAAGAGATGGGTGGCCCGGAGATGCTGGACGAGGTCTTCCGCAAGGTCGCCCTCCGCCATGCCACCGCCGTCGAGCCCGACCTCGAGGGCCTCGACTTCGACGAGAAGCTGGAGCGGGTCGTGAACTGGATCGGCCGCGCCGGCACCCTGGCCGACCATGAGGACCTGGGCGACGGCAGCGTCCGCGTCACCATCCACAACTGCCCCTTCCGCAACACCGCGCTCAAGTTCCCGCAGGTCTGCACGATCACGCCGCACCTGCTCAACAACCTGCTGGGCGCCTCGGTCTCCCAGTCCAACAGCATCCATCGCCGCGACCCCCACTGCTCGTTCGTTGTCGAGCGGCCCCAGCCTCAGTAGCGCCCAGGCGCGCGCGGTCGACCGGATCTGCCGGGAGCGGTTCCACCTGCCCGTGGAGTGGCTCATGGAAGCGGCGGGCTGGGAGCTGGCGCGCCACTGCCCGGGCCGCACGGCCGTCCTCTGCGGAACCGGCAACAACGGTGGTGACGGCCTCGCGGCCGCCCGCCACCTGCACCGCTGGGGCCGCCTGCAGACGGTGGCCTGCATCGACCGGACGCGCCTTCAGGGCGCCGCCGCCCGCGAGGCGGACGTCCTGGAGCGTATCGGCGTAGCCATCGAGGAGCGGCCGCGGCTGGAGGGCGCCGAGGTCATCCTGGACTCGCTGCTGGGCACCGGCATCAGCCGGGCGCCCGAGGGCGACTACGCGGACTGGATCCGCGCCGCCAACGCGTCGGGCGCGCGGATCGTGGCCGCCGACCTGCCTTCCGGGCTCGATGCCGACAGCGGGCGCGCCTACGATCCCTGTATCCGCGCCCAGACCACGGTCACGCTCGGGTTCCTGAAGATCGGCCTCCAGCAGGGCGACGGGCCGGAGCACGCGGGCCAGATCGAGATCGCGGACATCGGCATCCCGCGCGAGGCTCTGCCTTGACGCATCACGTGACTTGGGACCGCGGAATCAGCCTGGTCGGCCACGACCTCTGGTTCGACCCCCAGACCATCCGCGAGGTCGCCTTTGTCTCCCACGCCCACTCCGACCACGCTCGGCGCCACCACCACGCGCTGCTGACCAGCGAGACCCTGGAGCTTTCGCCGGGCCCGCGCAAGCCGCGCGGCGTGCGCCTGGTCGGGCTCGGCGAGACGGTGCCGCTGGGCGAGGCCCGCGTGACGCTCTACGACGCGGGCCACATGCTGGGGTCGGCGCAGGTCCTTTTCGAGCACCGCGGCGTGCGGCTCCTGTACACCGGCGACATCAAGCTCCGGCGGGGCTGGGGACGGCCCGACACCGAGGTGCCCGCCGCGGACGTGCTGGTGCTGGAGAGCACCTACGGCAAGCCACATTTCCGCTTCCCCGACCCCGATTCCGTGGTGGAGGCGCTGGCGATCTTCTGCCGGCGCGCCCTGGACGCGGGCGTGATCCCGGTCCTGCTCGCGCATGCCCTGGGCAAGGCCCAGGAGGTGATGCTGGCCCTGGGCCCCTACGGCTTCGAGTTCGCGCTCGAGGAGCGCTGTGTCGAACCGGCGCGGGCCTACGAGCGGGCCGGCGCGCGGCTGCCGCCCTGGACCGAGCTCGACCCGGACCTGCCGGCTCGCCGCGTCGTGGTGGCGCCCCCCACCGGCAAGGACGCCATCCGTCGGCTGCCGCGCCACCGCACGGCGCTCGTCTCGGGCTGGGCCCAGGACCCCGGCTTCTGGCGCATCTTCGGTGCCGATTTCGCCTTCCCGTTCTCCGACCACTGCGATTTCGACGAGCTGCTGGCGGTGATCGAGCGCTCGGGCGCGGAGAAGGTGTACACCGTGCACGGCTTCACCGAAGAGCTGGCGCGCCAACTGCGTAAGCGGGGGGTGCGCGCGCACGCGCTGGCGGCCAGCGAGCAGCTCGCCCTCGCTCTCTAGCCGCGCCCTCAACCGCGCTCTTTTGGCCCGGCAGGGTCTCCTCGAGCCCTTGCCCGGCGGCCCGGTCGAGGTCATCGAGGCGATCGGCGCGGTCCAGGCCCAGAACGCTGCCGCGCCGGCGGTCGGCGTGTGGGCGCGGACCGGGCGGGTGCCCGATCTCATGCCTGCGCTGCAGGATGGGCGGCTCCTGCGCGGCACTCTGCTGCGGGGCACGCTGCACCTGGTCAGCGCACGTCAGTATCCGGCCTACGCGGCCGTGGTTGAAGCTTCGGGATTGCTGGCGCAGGTACGTTTCGATGCCCTGCGCGTCGCGCTCCTCGACCATGCCGCCAAGCCCCGCAGCCACGCAGAGCTCGTCGACTTCATCGAGGGCTGGGTGGCCACCAATCAAAGCGCCATCGATCCCGCAGAGCTGGCGCGCCAGCGCCAGTACAACTGGCGACCCCTGCTCCGCTGGCACGCGCTGGTGAGGCCCCCCGGAGCCGCCCGGCCGACCGATCAGGTGGCGGCGCCGGTGCCTCCCGAGCGTTGGCCGGACGCTGATTCAGCTCTGCGCGATGTGGCCGCTTACCACCTGCGGGCCTTCGGCCCCGCCGGCGCCGACGACGTGGCCCAGTGGATCGGCTGGAAGACGCCGCCCGTGCGGGCCGCCCTGGAGGCCATGGACCTGGCCCGGTTCGAGGACGAGCGGGGCCGCCGGCTGTACGACCACCCGGACGCGCCGCGCCCCGACCCGGACACGCCCGCCCCACCCCGGCTCCTGCCCTGGTTCGACAACGTGGTCCTGGCCTACGCGCCCGCCCACCGGGCGCGGATCCTCCCCGACGAGTACCGCGACCGGGTCTACGTGCGCGCGAACCTGCAGTGGCTGCCGCTGGTGCTGCTGGACGGCATGGTGGCCGGCACCTGGGCGCCGAAGACCGGGCTGCAGCTGTTCGTCAAGCCATCCAAAGGCGACGCCGCCACCCTCGAGCGGCTACTGGCGGAGTGCCCAGCCTGAGCGGCTGACCGCCCGCCTCACCTCGGCATCACCGGCGGCCTCTCGGCTCAGCGCCACCAGCAGGCGCTCGGTCCAGGCGGCCGGCGGCAGCGCCGGGCTGAGCTCCAGCTCACCGTGCCGGAAGCGGCCGCTGAAACTCTCGCCGCCGACGTGCAGCTCCAGCCGGCGAACACTGCCGCGGCCCAGGAAGCCGCCTCGCTGCACGTCGGCCTGGGGCAGATGCCGGGCCAGGTAGTCGAGCAGCCCGACCACGGTCGGTGCCGTGAAGGCGCGCTGTGGCGTGTGGCAGAACACGCAGGTGCGGGCCAGGGGCGGGGCAGCGCAGACCGTGCAGCTCGGCATCCGATCGACTCAGTCGGTGTAGCGCTCGATGATGCCGTCCTCGCGGCGCTTCTCCGAGAGGTAGAGCGGGCAGTCCTCGTAATTGCGCAGGCAGATGGGCGGGCTGTCGCGCAGCGCCAGCTTGCGCTTGGAGCGGTGGTCGACGTGGCAGTCGAAGTGGTAGATGCGCAGCGGGCCGCGCCGGTCCAGCCAGTTCTCCTCCAGGTAGGGGCAGCGCCGCACCGCCACTAAAGTAACGCCGTGCTGGACTTCGCCCGGACCGCCGGGGCGATCGGGGCGACGACCTCCACGCTGGAGAAGGCGCGGCTCCTGGCCGAGTACCTGGCGACCCTGGACGACGACGACCTGCGCCGGGCCGCCAACTGGTTCTCGGGCCTCGCCTACGGGCGCAGCGAGCGCAAGACGCTGAACCTCGGCTGGGCCGCCATCGGCCGCGCGGTCGACTCCCTGAGCCTGTTGGAGGGCGAGCAGCTGAGCGCACTCTTCCTGAAGCACTCCGACCTCGGCGACTGGGCCGGCGAGGCGCTGGACGGCGCCACCCGCCGGGAGCCGCTGGGGCTGGCCGACGTCGCCCAAGCCTTCGAGGAGATCCGCACGGCGAAGGGCGCCGCGCCCAAGCAGGCGCGGCTGCGCGAGCTGCTGGCCGCGCTCGACCCGGCGGCCGCCCGCTACGTCGTCAAGGTTCTCAGTGGCGAGATGCGCATCGGCCTCCAGGAGGGCATCGTGGAGGCGGCCCTGGCGCGCGCCTTCGGGGTTCCCCTGGAAGCCGTCAAGCGCGTGCACATGCTCACCGGCGACATCGGCGAGACCGCCGTCCGCGTCCGGCACGGGCGCCTCACCGACACCCGCATCGAGCTCTTCCAGCCGCTGCGCTTCATGCTCGCCAGCGCCGTGGAGACGCCGGCGGAAGCCGTCCAGCGCACCACCGCCGACACCGTCTGGACCGAGGAGAAGTACGACGGCGTGCGCTGCCAGCTGCACCGGGTGGGCGACCGCGTGCAGCTCTTCTCGCGCGATCTCAAGGAGACCACCGCGGCCTTCCCGGAGATCGCCGAGGCCGCGCTCACGCTGCAGCACGACCTGTTGATGGACGGCGAGATCCTCGCCCACTCCGGCGACCAGGTGCTGCCCTTCTCGCAGCTCCAGCGCCGGCTCGGCCGCAAGGTCGTGGGCGCGGCGCTGCGCCGGGAGGTGCCGCTGGTCTTCGTCGCCTTCGACCTGCTCTGGGCCGACGGTGAGGCGCTGCTCGAGCTGCCGTTGCGCGAGCGCCGGGCCCGGCTGGAGGCGCTGGATCTGCAGCCACCATTTCTGCTCGCTCGGGTCGAGTCGGCGACGGGGGAGGACGACCTCGAGCGCATCTTCGCGGAGACACGCGAACGGGGCAACGAGGGTCTGATGCTCAAGGATCCCGACAGCCTTTACTCGCCGGGCCGGCGGGGCATGGCCTGGCTCAAGCTGAAGCGCCCACTGGCGACGCTGGACTGCGTGGTCACCGCTGTCGAATGGGGCCACGGCAAACGCCGCGGCGTGCTCTCCGATTACACCTTCGCGGTGCGCGACGAGGACCAGGGCGGGCGCCTGGTCAACGTGGGCAAGGCTTACACCGGCCTGACCGACGCTGAGATCGCGGCCATGACCCGGTACTTCCTGGAGCACACCGTCGCCGATCACGGCCGGGTGCGCCTGGTGGAGCCGGACACGGTCGTGGAGGTGGCTTTCGACGCCATCATGGTCTCCAACCGGCATCGCTCCGGCTTCGCGCTGCGCTTCCCGCGCATCGTGCGCCTGCGCGACGACAAGCCGCCGGCGGAGGCCGACACCCTGGCCCGCGTGCGCGAGCTGTACGACCGCTACTTCGGGAAGACGACTCCGCTGGCCGCGGTGGCCGAGGTCGATTGAAGCTCACCTTCATGGGCACCGCGGGTGCCCGTTTCATGGTCGCCAAGCAGCTGGCCGCCTCGGGCGGTCTGTACATCGAGGCGGACGGCACCCGGCTGGCTTGCGACCCTGGCCCCGGCGCCGTCGTTCAGTACGCCAAGCGCAAGGTCGACCTGGCCCGCCTCGACGGCATCCTGGTCAGCCATCGGCACCTCGACCACAGCGGCGACGTGAACGTGATGATCGAGGCCATGACCGAGGGCGGCTTCCGCCCGCGGGGCAAGCTCTTTTGCCCCAGCGACGCCCTCGACGAGGACCCGGTCGTACTCCACTACTTGCGCGCCTTCCCACGCGAGGTGGTGCGCCTGGAGCCCGAAACCGCCTACCAGCTGGGCGCGCTCGAGTTCGCAACCACGCGCCGCCATCCGCACGGCGCGGAAACGTACGGATTCCGGTTCGGCGAGCGGCTCGGCTGGGTGACCGATTCCGACTGGTATGACGAGATCGTCGAGGACCACCAGGCGGAGGTCATGGTCCTGCACACGGTCCTCCTCGACGAGCGCGCGGACCTCCCTCATCTGAGCGTCCCCGAAGCCGCGCGGATCATCGCCGAGGCCCGGCCGCGGCTGGCCATCATCACGCACTTCGGGATGAACGTCTGGCGCGCCCACCCCTGGGAGATCGCCGAGCAGATGTCGCAGGCCACCGGGATAGAGGTCAAGGCCGCCCGCGACGGCATGTCCGTCGAGCTCTAGGTTGTACGGCTCGCATGGTGAGGCGACAGGTTGGCTGAGGTGCCCCAGATGCGAGGAGGCGCCGAGCAACACAGCGAGCGCAGCGTTGCTGCGTGAGCGAGTAGCGCAGAAGCCGACACGGCAGGTGGGGTGCATCAGCCGAATCCGCAGGATGGTCGGCGCTCAAGCCGGCCACTGGCGCCACATCTTGTGAGCTGGACAACCTAGTTGTCGGCGGCCCAGGGCTTCCTCTTCTTTCTGCTCCTGCTCGGCCTGCTGGCCGCGCTCCTGCGCTTCTTCTCGCGGCGGGCGCCGGCAGTGCCCTACCAGGTGGTGCTGGCCGTCGCCGGGGTCCTGCTGGGGCTGGTGCCGGGCCTGCCCGTGCCCCGCGTCGGACCCGAGCTGCTGCTGCTCGCCTTCGTCCCGGGCCTCGTCTTCGAGGCCTCGCTCTCCCTCGACCTGGACGAGCTGCGCCGGCGCGCCCTACCCGTGGCACTGCTGGCGACCGTCGGCGTGTTCGTCGGCGTGGTGGTGATGGCCGCCCTGCTTCGGTTCGGCCTGGGCTTCGCCTGGCCCTCGGCGTTCGTGCTGGGCGCGATCGTGGCGGCTACCGATCCGATCGCCGTGGTGAGCGTGCTGCGCCGCCTGCGCGCGCCGGGCGGCCTGACCGCGATCCTGGAGGGCGAGTCGCTCTTCAACGACGGCACCGGCGTGGCCGTCTTCGCGGCGGTGCTGGCCTCG
>DASUVY010000118.1:0-66733 GCA_036378695.1 Candidatus Dormiibacterota bacterium | reverse complement strand
TTGAGGAACTCGCGCCGGTCCCAGACCGGCGTCCAACCCGATGCCTTGACCTTCTTACGAGCCCTCATTGGCCACTCTCCTCCGTCCACGAATCCTGAGATCGAACTCAAGGGATCGTAACATCGGTCCTCGCGGCCCTCCAGGATCGTGGGGCGTGCCCTGGAGCTGTTGTCCGGCCGCTCCCTCAACTGTGACCCGGCAGGTGTATGTTCGTGCGGCACATCCACTCACCATTTGGGGGCTAGGACATGACGCTGTTCGACACCAACTGGTCGCGCAGGCGCTTTTTGTCGGGTGCCGCCACGGCCGCCGCCGGGCTAGCGGCCGCGGCCTGCGCGCCACCCGGGACCGCGCCCACCACCACCACCAGCAGCGGTCCCAGCGTGCCGCAGACCAACAAAGAGCTGAAGATCCTGACCTGGAACCACTTCATCCCTCAGTTCGACCAGTGGTACGACCCCTGGGTCAAGTCCTGGGCCGCCAGCAACAACATCGACGTCAGCATCGACCACATCGCCATCCAGGACCTGCCCGCGCGCGCCGCGGCGGAGGTGGCCGCCCGGGCCGGCCACGACCTGATCCAATTCATCGGCCAGCCGTCGACCTACCTCTTCGAGCACAGCCTGGCCGACGTCGGCGACGTCGTGAAGTACGCCGAGGACAAGCTCGGACCGCTGGACGCCGCCAGTAACAAGATCGGCAAGGTCAACGGCACCTGGCGCGCGTGGCCCAACTTCTTCATCGACCAGCCGCTGATGATCCGCAGGGACATCGCGCACCAAGTCGGTGAGGACCCCGCCTCCATCCAGGGTTGGGAGGACGTGCTGCGCGTCGGCACCAAGATGAAGGCCGCCGGCAAGCCCGGCGGCATCGCCATCTCGCACTGCAACGACTCCAACCACACGCTGCGCAGCATCATGTGGTCGTTCGGCGCCAGCGAAGTTGGCTCTGACGGCAAGACGGTGACCGTCGATTCGTCGCAGATGCGCGACTACCTGAGCTTCATGCAGGAGCTCTATCACAAGGCCCTTTACGAGGACGTCTTCGCGTGGCAGGACGTGTCCGACAACCAGTGGATGGACTCTGGCAACGGCGGCTTCATCCACGACGCCATCAGCGCCCTCAACAGCGTGCGCGGCACGCTGGTGAACGGTGTCGACATCTACGCGCAGGTCCAGACCTATCCGCCGATGCAGTCGAAGGCGCATCCGGCCGGGCTGGATATGCCGGACTACTGCGCGTTCGGCCTCTGGAACTGGTCACCGAACCAGGACAACGCCAAGAAGTTCCTGAAGTACTGCATCGACAATTACCTGCTGACGTTTCAGCAGTCGCGGGACTACAACTCGCCCACGCATTTCAAGTTCTTCGACAAGGGCATCTACAGCGACCCCTCGGTGGGCGGGCAATTCCTCGACGTCGACAAGTTCGGTCCGCTGGCCAAGTGGAAGGGCGACAACATCGCGACCTGGGGTTACCCAGGGCCACCCACCGCGCAGGCGAACCAGGTGCTGGCGCAGTACATCATTCCCGACATGGTGCAGACCGCGGTGCGTGGCACCGGCAAGTCCGAGGTGGACGCCGCCATCAGCTTCGCCAAGAACCAGCTGAAGACGATCTACGGCTAGCTCCTCCCCGCTCCGCGGGGAGGTGTTGAGCGCAGCGAGACGGAGGGGGCGTGCCGCCTGCGTCCCCTCCGGCCCGCACGGCGGGCCACCTCCCCACACGCTGGCGAGGAGACGCTCTAGGCGCCTTCGAGCAGGGCGGCTTCGATGCCCTGCACGAAGGTCCGCCCGAGCGCCGCGCACAGCGCGATCAGCGGGATCGACGCCATCAGCACGTCCGCGCTCACGTTGGCCCATTCGTCGAGCGAGATCGCGCTCAAGCCCAGGCCCACAGGCAGCGTCTTGGCGGTATCACTGAGCGCCAGCGTCGATGCGTAGACCACGTCGGAGCCCAGCACGCCGACGCTGAACAACGCGGCTGCGATGAACACCGGCCGCGCCATCGGCACCACCACCGAGAAGAAGGCGCGCGCGCGGCTGGCGTCGAGCCAGGCGTGCTCTTCGGCGCTCGGGTCGAGTCCCTGGAAGTAGGCGTAGAAGAGCCAGGTCGCGAACGGGATGACCATGGTCAGGTAGATCGCGACCAAGCCCTGCAGCGAGTTGTCGAGTCCCGTCCAGTTGTAGACCTGGTACAGCGGGATCACGATTGCGAACTGGGGCACGAAGAAGGAGGCGAAGATCAGCTTCGCCAGCGTCTCCGACCCCGGCGGCCGGAAGCGCGCCAGCCCGTAGCCCGCCAGCATGCCGAGGCTGACGCCGACCAGGATGGCGGCCCCGAAGGCGACCAGCGTGTTGAAGGCCCACTGCCACAGCGGTCCCGGTGCCAGCGCCTGTTGGAAGGTCGCGAAGTCAGGATGATGGACCAGGAAAGGCTGGCCCAGGTAGAGCTCCTGGAGGGGGACGACGGCCTGGTTGTAGACGAAGTACACCGGGAAGATGTGGAAGGCCGCGATCAGGATCGCCGCCGCTCCGCCTCCCAAGTACAGAAGCCGCCGTCGCCAGCGCCACGACAGCCAGGGCCGACGCGGAGAGTAGGGGCGGCGCTGGAGGCGCTCCGGCGCGGCGGCCAGCGTCAGCATCGAAGTCCTCTCCGGGCCTGACCTGTCCCGGGGCTGGCGATCGGGGCCGATCCAGCGCAGGCCCACGATCGCGACCAGGAGCACGAAGGGCAGGCTGACCACGTTGATCGCCGCCGCGTACCCGCTGTCGCCGTACACGATCCCGTGCAGGTAGGCGAGTGTGCCGACAATCGGCACGATCGTCCGGTTGCCGCTCTCGATGTAGATGGAGTCGAAGCCCACAAAAGTGATCACGGCGCCGACCATCACCGCCAGCACCAGATATCTGCGCAGCAGCGGCACGATCACTCGCAGCAGGTACACGAGCGGAGAGCGGGCCTCCAAGCGCGCGTAATCGAGCAGGTCGCGCGGGATCGTGTTGAGGCCGGCGAGCAGGAAGACGGCCATGATCGAGGACAGCCGCCAGGTGATCATCACGCCGTAGGCGGCGAAGTCGAAGGTGCCGCGCCCGAAGTGGTCGTCGAACCAGAACCTCATCACGACGGCGCCATGCTGGTAGAAGGCCGGGAACGGCGGCACGAACAGCGAGTAGAAGGCGAACGCTGAGAAGGCGCTGGGAAACGCCCAGGGGATGAAGACGGCGAGGAACAGCAGCGTCCGGCCCCAGAACCGCCACCAGAGCAGCAGGGCCGTGGACAGCCCAATCAAGACCTCGGCCAGGACGGTGATCGGGATCCAGAAGAGAAGGACGCTCACGCCCTCCCAAAAGCCGTAGCTCGCGAACAGCCGCTGGTAGTTGGCGAAGCCCACGAAGGGCCCTGAGGCGGAGAACTCATGGGCGCCGGTGAAGCTCAGGGTGACGTCGTACAGGAGGGGGTAGCCCAGCACCAGCACCACCACGGCCAGGGCGGGCAGCGAGAGCCAGTAGCCCGTCGCCCAGCGTCGTGGCCGGGACCAGGCCACTTCTTGGAATGCGCCGGCTGCCAGCGGCCTCAATCTCGACACCTGCACGGTCGGGCTCCGAATAGGTACGGTAGCTGTCGAAAGCCGCCGGATGAAAGAAGCTTCGATCGGCGTCCGCCCCGCCGTAGCTGGTAGCACCCGCCGCCGCGTCAAGTGGATGGAGCCTTTGACCGGCTACCTGCTCACCCTTCCCGCGATCGTCTACATCCTGCTCCTGGTCGGCTACCCTTTCCTGCTCTCGCTCTACTTCAGCATCAACCGCGTCTTCATCGGCGGCGAGTACCGCGGCTTCGCCGGCATCAACAACTACACGAGCCTGCTCGACAACCCGGTCTTCCAGAAAGCCTTCTGGAACACGCTCGGCTTCACCTTCGGAAGCGAGATCGCGAAGGCGGTGCTGGGCATCGGCCTGGCCTTCCTCCTCCTGCAGCCGCTCTTCGGCAAGAAGATCGTGCGCGCCTTCCTGATGCTGCCCTTCACCCTGCCCTTCGCGCTCTCACTGTTGGGCTGGCAGTGGATGTTCGACCCGGAATTCAGCGTCATCAACTACCTGTTCGGCCACCAACTGCACATCCTGCACCAGCCTTATCCGGACTGGCTCGGCGATCCCTTCTGGTCCTGGCTGGCGATCCTGGTCGTGAACATCTGGCGCGGCTTTCCTTTTGCGGGCGTGATCATCCTTGCCGGTCTCACGTCGATACCGCGCGAGCTGCTCGACGCCGCTCGGGTGGATGGCGCCGGCTTCTTCCGGACCTGGCACTACGTGATCACGCCGATCATCGCGCCGGTGCTGTTCATCGGCCTCATCTACGACGTCACCTTCACGCTCGGCGATCTCACGGCCGTGTACCGGCTGACGCAGGGCGGTCCCGGCTATTCGACCGAGACCCTGCCGATGCAGGCCTGGCAGGTGGGCATCATCGGCGGCAACCTGGGACTGGGTTCGGCGATCACGCTGTTCCTGTTCCCGCTCCTGTTCATCGGCGTGATCATCTTTTTGCGGATGCTCTACCGCCGGGAAGCGATATGACCACCCCAAAAGGCCTGCGATCTTTCGGGGACCCCGGATGAGCGCAGTAGCCGCAGCGGCCGTACGGCGCCCGCGGCGCCCCGGTCGGCGCAAGATCACCAACCGCGCGCTGCTGTACCTGGCGCTGGTCTTCTACCTGGCGATCGCCATCTTCCCGCTGTACTGGATGTTCATGGCGGCGTTCAAGGAGGACGTCGACCTGATCGATCCCGGCGTCAGCCCGTTCTGGTTCAAGCGCCCGCTTAGCCTCGCGCACTTCGACGTGCTGTTCCGGCAAACCGACTTCTTGCGCTGGTACTCGAACACCTATCTGATCGCGGCCGCCGTGCTGGTGATCACGCTGGTGGTCTGCATACCCGGGGCGTATGCGCTGGCGCGGTTGCACATGCCGGGCGGCGAGCATTTCGCGATCGGCCTCTTCCTGACCTACCTGGTCCCGCCCACGCTCCTCTTCCTTCCCTTGAGCCAGATCGTCAGCGGCGGGCTGGCCATGGGCAACAACAAGTGGGCGTTGGTGCTCGTGTACCCGACCTTCACGGTGCCCTTCTGCCTCTGGC
This sequence comes from Candidatus Dormiibacterota bacterium, assembly GCA_036378695.1. GTDB lineage: Bacteria > Chloroflexota > Dormibacteria > Dormibacterales > Dormibacteraceae > CF-28. The sequence goes on along the minus strand of DASUVY010000118.1, from coordinate 61,599 downwards.
TGATGATGGGTTTCTTCAAACGCGTGCCGGTGGAGATCGAGGAGGCCGCGCTCGTCGACGGCTGCAACCGCTTCCAGGCCGTGCTGCGCGTGGTGCTGCCGGTGAGCGTGCCCGGCATCCTCACCACCGCCATCTTCGCCTTCACGCTGGCCATGCAGGACTTCGTGTACGCGCTGACCTTCACCTCCTCCTCGTCACAGCAGCCGCTCAACGTCGGCATCCCCGACAGCCTGATCCGCGGCGACATCTATTTCTGGGGCGAGCTGATGGCGGCGGCGCTGCTGGCGGGCCTCCCGGTCGCCATCCTCTACAACTTCTTCCTCGACTACTTCGTCGAAGGCATCACCGGGGGCGCGCTCAAGAACTGAGGCGGGGTCAACAGCTCAGATGTACTTAGCCGAGCTGACGCGCATGGCCTCCGACCCCGCGCCCATCGGCGTCGTCGGCGTGGGCCGCATGGGGCGCGGAATCGTCGACCAAATCGCCACCATGCCTGGGCTGCGCGTGATGGCCCTGGCGGACATCGACCCGGGCCGCGCCGTGGCCGGCTTCACGGAGAACGGCTGGGACGGCGACGCGGTCTGTGTCACCGACGAGCTGGGCGCCGCGCAAGATGCGCTGCGCGACGGCCGCCCGGTGGCCACGGCCGATCCGCTGCTGGTGCCGGAGCTGGAGCTGAAAGCCGTGGTGGAGTCGACAGGGGTGCCCGAGGTCGGCGCGCAGGTGGCGGACCTCGCGATCGCGCGCGGCCGGCACACCATCCTGCTCAACGTCGAGGCCGACATCGTCGTCGGGCCCCTGCTGGCCCACCGCGCCCGCGAAAACGGAGTCGTTTACACGCTGGCCGCGGGCGACCAACCGGGTGCCATCTTCGAGCTGGTGGAATGGGCGCGCTGCCTGGGCTTCGAGATCGTGTGCGCCGGTCGAGGAACGGTGCTCTTCCCCGACGACCACCACGCCACGCCGGAGACCTACGCCGAGATCGCCGCGCGCAACCGGATGAACCCCAAGATGTACAACGAGTTCCGCGACGGCACCAAGTCGCAGCTGGAGATGGTCGCCGTTTCCAACGTGCTCAAGCTCCCACCCGCACGCCGCGGCATGCTGGAGCCGTACTGCAAATGGCAGGACCTGGGCAAGGTGTTCGCAATGAAGTCCGACGGCGGTTTGTTGGATGAGGCCGGCGTCGTAGACATGGCCAACGCCGTCGACGAGTCCGGACGGTACGTGCACGACGACAAGGTCTTCCCGGGCATCTTCGCTGTGGTCACCTCGCCGCACCCCGGCGTGCGCTCCTCGATGGGCTCACTCTTCGAGCCCGGCTTCGGCGGCACCGCCCAGCAGTGGGGTCCCAACTGGGGCCTCTTCAGGCCCTATCACCTGGCCTGCGTGGAAGTCCCGATGTCGGTGGCGCGGGCCATCATCGACGGCCGGCCCACCGGCGACCTGCGCGGCGGGATGGTGGCGGAGCTGGTCGCGATCGCCAAGAAGGACCTATCGCCCGGCGAGGAGCTGGACGGGGGCGGCGGCTACACCGTCTACGGGCTCTCCGAGCGCTACGAGGTAGCCAGGCGCGAGCGCCTGCTGCCCTTCGGTTTTGCCTACGAGGGCACGCGCGTCAAGGGCTCTGTCGCGCGCGACCAGGCCCTGACGCTGGACGACGTGGAGATCGACACCAGCAGCTACCTCTGGCGGCTGCGCGAGGAGCAGGTGAAGCTCTTCGGCTAGCGACGTCAGTCGGGCTTTTGTATACAAGAGGCCGGCTCGGAGCGGCCCCGAAGGGCCATTTGTATACAAGCGGCCCTCGCTAGGCGTCCGGCTTTCCCAGAAGCGTGCGGGCCACGATCAGCCGCTGGATGTGCGCCGTGCCCTCGTAGATCTGCATGCCCTTGGCGTCGCGCCAGTAGCGCTCGACCGGGTACTCCGACGAGTAGCCGCGGGCGCCATGCAGGAGGATGGCCTGGTCCGCCGCTCGCACCGCCGCGTCGCAGCAATACAGCTTGGCCACCGCCAGGTCCTGCGCGTCCATGGAGCACGCCGCGCGCCGCGCCAGCAGCCGCGAGGCGTCGAGCTCGGCCTTCATGTCGGCGAGTGCGCCCTGGATCATCCCGAAATCACCGATCCGCTGCCCGAACTGGCGGCGCGTGCGTGCGAAATCGACGCACGCGTCGAGGCACGCCTGGTGGATGCCGACCGCTCCCGAGGCCACGCCCAGCCGGCCGTGGCTGAGCGCCTCCATGGCCATGCGGTAGCCGCCCCCGACCTCGCCCACCGGCTCGGCCGCGACGTCCCGGAACTTCATGTGCACGTGATCGGAGGCCCGGTGGCCGAGCTCGCGACCGGGCATCGGAGTGCGCTCCAATCCAGGCGTGTCGGTGGAAACCAGGAAGCAGGTGATCCCGGCGTCGGCGGCGGCGAAGACCAGCGCCAGGTCGGCCACGCCGCCGTTGGTGATCCAGTGCTTCTCGCCGTTGAGGACCCAGCCTCCATTCGCGGGTTCGGCGCGGGTCTTCATCGAGCGCACGTCGGAGCCGGCTTCGGGCTCGGTCAGCGCGTAGCAGCCGATCTTGCGCACCTGCGCCACGTCCTCCGCCTCCGGTGAGCCGGCCTTGCGCAGGCAGGTCAGCACCAGTCCCAGCTGCACGGTGAAAAAGCCGCGCACGGAGGAATCCGCGCGGCCCAGCTCCTCGTAGAAGACCGACAGGGCCAGGGGTCCGCGGTCCAGGGCCCAGGCCGGCAGTCCGGTGGCCGCCAGCGCCTCCACCACGTCCCGCTGGAAGCCGCCTGCCTCGTCCGCCTCCCGTGCCTGGGGCGCTACCAGCTCGGCCACCGCCTCGCGCACGCGCGCTTGAAAGCCCTCGAGCTCGGGCTCCAGCTCGAAGTTCCCCGCCCTCACCGGCCCGTGAAGACCGGCTTGCGCCTGCCGGTGAACCCGGCGTGGAACTCGCGGAAGTCGGCCGCGGTCATGAGCAGCGTCTGGGTCCAGGCCTCCATCTCGATGGCCGCGCCGTAGTCCATGGCGGCCGCGCGGTTGAGCATTTCCTTGGTCATGGCCAGTCCCCAGGGCGCCAGCTCGCCCAGGCGGCCGGCCAGGTCCGCCACGGAGGCGTCCAGCTCGGCGTCCGGCACCACCCGGGTGGCCAGGCCCATGGCCAGCGCCTCGGCGGCCGTGATCTTGTCGCCGAGCATCAGGATCTCGGTGGCACGCCCCAGGCCAACCAGGCGCGGCAGCAGCCAGCAGATGCCCATGTCGCCACCACTGATGCCGACCTTGGTGAACAGGAAGCGGAAGCTGGCCGACTCGGCCAGCACGCGCAGGTCGGAGGCGGCGGCCAGGACGGCGCCGGCGCCGGCGGCGATCCCGTTGACGGCCGCGATCACCGGCTGCGGCAGCTCGCGCAGGTTGCGCACGCAGGCGCCCGTCATGCGCGCGAAGTCGTACACGCCGCGCGTGTCCATCTTGAGCAGCTCGCCGATGATCTCCTCGACGTCGCCGCCCGAGCAGAAGCCGCGACCCTCGCCGCGCAGCACCAGCACCCGCACCTCGTCCAGGCGCGGCTTGAGCGAAGCGCTCAGGTCGCGGATGTCCTCGTACACCTCGAAGGTGAGCGAGTTGAGGCGCTGGGGCCGGTTGAAGGTGACCGTGGCGACCCCTTCGGACTCCCGGTAGTCGAAGTGCCAGCGGCGGGAGGCCATGGTCCGCATCATGTTCGCATGGTCGAAAACTTCAACCCGCCAGCCCTGGGACCCGCCGTCGGCTTCTCGCACGCCAGCCGCGCCGGCGGCTTCGTCTTCCTGGGCGGGCAGGTGGGGAGCGACGAGAGCGGCCACGTCGTGGACCCCACCGACCTGGCGCGCCAGTTCGCGCGCGCCATCCAGAACGTCAGCACGGCGCTGGAGGCGGCCGGCTCCAGTCCCGGCCAGGCGGTCAAGCTCACCTACTACGTCACCGACGTGGGCGCCTACCGGCGCAGCCTGAAGGCGATCGGCGCCGCCTACCGCGAGGTCTTCGGCAAGCACTTTCCGGCCACCAGCCTCTTCGGCGTGAAGGAGCTGTTCGATCCCGACGCGCTGGTCGAGATCGAGTGCGTAGCCCTGGTCGGAACGGCTTAACAACAAAACACGACAGGTACCGGGCGCTGGGCCCGGTGCGGCCTAGCCTTCGCCTGCGATGGCGCGTCGCGACCTTTTCGGCTGGCCCCTCTTCCTGGCCCTGGCGCAGGCGTCGGACGTGGCCAGCACCTGGCTCAGCCTGAAGGCCGGCGTGCCCGAGCAGAACCCCCTGGTCCGGGCGCTCCTCGCGCACGGCGACTTCCTGGGTTTCCTGGCCATCAAGCTGGCGCTGGTGCTGGCGCTGCTGGTGCTGGTGGTCGTGACCGGCCGCAACCTCCGCGTGCACCGGGTCACCTGGATGGCCGTCCAGGGCCTGGCGCTCGCGTTCGCGGCCGTGGCCGCCCTCAACACGCTCGGAGTCGTCCTGACCGTCTTTTAGAGGTGCGGCCGCACCTCTAAAGGCCGAGGGTCAATCGGGCGAGGCGGTCCTTGACCTCGCTGGGCACCAGGCTCTCGTACAGCGCCAGGGCCCGGGCGTCGTATCCGACCAGGTAGCGGACGTGGGGACGCTTGGCCGTCAGCGCTTTGACCACCACCTTGGCCACGTCCTCCGGCCTGCCCATCAGCCGGCGGCCCAGGGCGATGCCCGAGCGGGCGCGTTCGTAGGCCGCCTCGTAGGCCGAGTCCTGGTGGGCGTCGGTCTCCGCCTGCCACTGGTCCCAGATGCCGGTGTCGAAGCCACCGGGCTCAACCAGGATCACCTTGACGCCGAACCCGGCCGCCTCCATGCGCAGCGCGTCGGAGAGGGCCTCCAGCGCGTGCTTGCAGGCCTGGTACCAGCCGGTCAGGGGCGTGGTCGCCAACCCGTAGATCGAGCTCATGTTGACGATGCGTCCCTCCCCGCGCTCGCGCATGCGCGGCAGTGCCAGGCGGGCCAGCCGCATGGGCGCCAGGACCATGGTCTCGAAGGCCGCCCGGGCCTCCGCGTCCTCGACGTCCTCGATCGCACCCGAGGCCGGGTAGCCGGCGTTGTTGACCACGGCCCAGGGCTTCAGGCGACCCACCACCCGCGCGCAGGCGGCGGCGTCGCGCACGTCCAGGAGCACGGTGCGCACCTCGACGCCGGCGGATTCGGCGGCGGCGCGCACCTGGCGGGCCTTGGCCGCGGAGCGCACGCTGCCTACCGACTCGAAGCCCGCCCGCGCGGCGGCGATGGCGGTGGCCAGCCCCAGGCCGGAGTTGGCGCCGGTGGTGAGGACGATCCGCTTGTCGGGCATGGGTACAGTCTTGATCGTGGAGAGCCTCACCGTCGACATCGACGGCCCCGTCCACTACGCCGACTACGGCGGCACGGGGGATCCGCTGGTGCTGGTGCACGGGCTGGGCGGCTCCTACCTCAACTGGATGTCGGTGGCCGACCGCCTGGCCATCCGCCACCGCGTCTACGCGGTGGATCTGCGCGGTTTCGGCCTCACCGCCATGCGCCGCGGACAGCACGCGACGCTGGAGGACAACCAGGCGCTGCTGGAGGGCTTCCTGGAACGGGTGGTCGGAGGTCCGGCCACCCTGATCGGCAACTCCATGGGCGGCCGGCTGTCGCTGCAGGTGGCCGCCCACCGGCCCGAGCTGGTGCGCCGGCTGGTGCTGGTCGACCCGGCTGCCCCCAACCCCACCTTGGGCGGAGTCGACGGACTGGTGGTCGTGTTCTTCGCGGCCCTGCTGGCGCCCATGGCCGAGCCCTACCTGCGCCGGCGCTCGCGCCGGATGGGCGCCGAGAAAATCGTGCGCACCACCCTGGCGGTGGTCTGCGAGGACCCCAACCGAATCCCCCTGCACGTCTATCAGGCCCACCTCGAGCTGGCACAGCGCCGGCTGGCGCAGATGCCGTGGAGCGACCGCGCCCTGGTCGAGGCCGCGCGCTCGCTGCTCAAGCTGATCTTCCGGCGCCGTGTCTACAACCGGGTCCTGGCCGGGGTGCAGGCGCCGGTCCTGATCGTCCATGGCGCCCGCGACCGGCTGGTGCCCGTGGCCGCGGTTCGCGAGCTGGTGCGCCTGCGGCCCGACTGGCACCTGGAGGTGCTGGACGGGATCGGCCACGTGCCCATGCTGGAGGCGCCCGACCGCTTCCTGGTCACCGTCAACCCCTACCTGGAGGTTCCGGCCGAGCAAAGGGCGGGTTAGGGGGGTTCCCCACAAAATCGTCAGATTTTGTGGGGTCCTTTAAAGTACGGTCAGGCTCTAACTCAGCCGACGTCGTGGCCACCGTTCCCAAACCGTCCAAGCCGGAGCCCCGGGTGAGAGGGATCCCGTCGTTGTTCTACGCGGGGCGCATCCTCGCGCCGCCGCCGATCTGGCGCGAGGGCCGGATCGCCGCCGAGTATCTGGCGCTGGTCCGCAACCCCGTCTTCATGGGCAAGGACGTGCCCCACGGGGACGGCCGGCCCGTGCTGCTGGTGCCCGGCTTCCTGGCCGGCGACTCCTCGCTCTCGGTGCTCTGCGACTGGCTGCGCCGCATGGGCTACTACGCCGAGACGCCGGGCATCTCCTTCAACGTCAAGTACTCAGAGGTCGTCATGAAGGCGCTCACCGTGCGCCTGGTCGACATCTATGGCTGGAAGGGCCGGAGGGTCACGCTGATCGGGCACAGCCGGGGCGGCATCCTGGCCAAGGTGCTGTCCCACCGGCACCCCGAGATGGTGGAGCAGGTGGTCACGCTGGGCTCGCCGCTGGCCGACCCCTACGACGTGCACCCGGTGACCATGGCCGGGGTGCGCGTGGCCCAGGCCTGGAACTTCGTGCGCTACGGGCGCACTGCCGACATCGAGCGCCGCTTCCTGCGCGACCTGGCGGCGGAGCCCAAGGTGCCCATCACCTCGATCTACAGCCGGACCGACGGCATCGTGCACTGGGCGGCCTGTCTGCGGCCCGACGTGCGCGCCGTGGAAGTCCACGGCAGCCACGTCGGGCTGGGGTTGAACCCCGAGGTGTACAAGGTGCTGGCCCGGCTCCTGCCCTGGCCGGCGCGGAGCCGCTAGGCGCAGCCCCCGCCGAGCTGGCCCTGCACCGCTGAGACGGGCACGCCGTTGAAGTAGAGCTGGTCGGCCGCCAGCCAGTAGCCGTGGGCGTCCTGGATGGCAGACTGCGTGCCCTGCGGCGCCTTGAGGAGTGTGTTCTTGGTGTCCGGCGCGGCCAGCAGCGCGGTCTCGAAGCTGGGCTGGTACTGGTAGTTGGCCGGCGGGATGACCACGATCGGCGCACCGCCGCGATCGAAGCCCGGGACCCACTGGACCTGGTTGCCGTTTTGGTACCAGGTCACGGTGGTGTGGTCGCGCAGGTTGAAGCGCAGCAGGGGATGCGGGGCACCGGCGGGCACGCTGGGCGCGTCGTAGCCGTAGGCGAAGCCGGTCGTCACCCAGGACCAGTAGCCGCTGCCGATCACCTGCACCGGATCCTTGCCCGGCGTCAGTAGCCAGAGGCCGGACGGCGCCTGGCCCGTGAAGTCGGTGCGCACCGCGTAGGCGCCCTCCGTCTCGACGTCGAGCAAGTTCCAGGGATTGCTGCCGCCCAAGGTGGTGACCGAGCCGTCGGCGACCTTGACCCAGCGCACCCCGCCGCCCACGAAGTCCGGGTAAGCGTAGCTCTGGCCGTCGGGCGTCACCCAGGTCGGGCCCACGGGCAGCCAGCGACCCGCGGCGCGGTCGAAGCTGAGGCCGAAGGAGGGCGGGCGTGACGGCCCCGGGCCCTGCTGCGGCTGCTTGGGCGGCGGGGCGCCGGTCCAGTCCAGCACGACGTTGCTGGCCAGGTCGCTGGCGAAGGCGCCGCCCGGGATGCTGATGAAGCCTCCACTACCGGGCTGGCCGTTGCTGATCGGGATCCGGCAGTTCAAGGTGGCCAGCCGGGCGTAGGTCGCGGCGCTGGCGCTCTCCGGCGATGTGTAGGCCGGGGCACTGGTCGGCGGCGCCTGGTAGGGGGTCGGAGTGGGCACCTCGGCGGGTGTCGGCGCCACCGACGGCGTCGGCGGGCGCGCCGCGGTGGCGTGCTTGGAGGGGCTCGCGGCGCCCCCGCACGCCGCCACCAGCATCACCAGGACCAGGCCCCAGAACGGTCTCACCCCGAATCTCCCGCCTTTCCAACGGAGCGGCGGGTGGGAGGTTACATCAGGCGAGGAGAGCGCGGGCCAGGACCAGGTTCTGCACCTCGTTCGTGCCGTCCTGGATCTGCGCCATCTTCGTAGAGGCCAGGTGCCGGGCCAGCGCGTGGTGGTCGCGCAGGCCGTCTGCGCCCAGGGCCTGGATGCAGGCCGCCAGGTGGCGCTGGGCGGCGGCCGGCGCGAACTTCTTGGCGTGCGCCGCGGCCGCGGTGCCGTCCCGCCCGGCGTCGATGGTGGCGGCGGCGGTGTAGGTCAGGCCGCGAGCCGCCTCCAGCTCCGTGGCCGCCTCGGCCAGCGCCCACTGCAGGGCCTGGAACTCGGCCAGCGGGCGGCCGAAGGCCTGCCGCTCCTTGACGTGGCCGATGGCCACCTCCAGGCCGTGGGCCAGCATGCCGCAGCACATGGCGGCCACGATCACGCGGGCCGAGTCGATGCCGCGCATGGCGACCTTGAAGCCCTCGCCAGCCGGCGCGAGCAGCTCGGCCGCGCAGTCCTGCAGTCTCAAGTCGGAGAGCCCCAATGCGTGGCCCCCGCCCAGGCCGTAGGGCGGTCCCGCCGCCAGGCCCGGCTGGGGCCCGCGCACCTCGAAGAGGGCGATGCCCCGATGCCGCGAGCCCGGCACGGTCTGGGCGTAGAGCTGGAGCACGCTGGCGGCGACGCCGTTGGTCACCCACGCCTTCACGCCGCTCACGCGCCAGCCACCATCCACCTGCGTGGCCCCGGTGACGATGGCGGCCGCATCGGTGCCGGCGCCGGGCTCGGTCAGGCAGAACGCCCCCACCTCCTCGCCCCGGAGCAGCGGTTCGGGATCTCGCCCGTGGCGAGCCAGCGTGCCGGCCGCGCCGGCATGGCAGGCCAGCGCGAAGGTGAACGCGTAGTCGGCCGCGGCCAGCTCCTCGAAGACCTCGCAGGCCTCGACCAGCGTGTGGCCCGGCAGACGCACCGCGGCCAGCCCGGCCAGGCTGGCCGCACGCAGAGTTTCGCGGGGAAAGGTGCGCTGACGCTCCCAGTCCGCGGCTTTGGGAGCCACCTCGCGGGCCGCGAAATCGCGCGCTATCTCTCTCAGGGGCACGACCGGAGGGTGGGCCGATGGATTTCGCGAACCAGGCGCTCAGACGCGGCAGCCGGCGCCGAGGAGCGCAGGGAGCGCAGCCAAGGCTGCGTGACCGAGCACCGCAGAAGCCGGCGTACGCATCGGACGTCTGGGCGCGAAAGACACGGCATCACTCTCTGGCCGGGCCCCTCAACCGCGGGCCCCCGCCATCCACTGCGCCCAGCTGATGCGCCCGAAGCGGTTGTCCGGGCAGGTGGCCGCGCCTTTGCCCAGCGCCCGCGAGACCTTGCCCGGGAAGGGCACGGCCAGGAGCGGCCGGTGCACGGCGTGGGCCGTCTTCCAGGTCTGAGCCAGCTGCTCGCTGGTGGTGACCTCGGGGCCGCCGAACTCCGGCAGCATGCCCCGCGGCCCGCTCAGCACGCACTCCATGACCTTGGCCGCGACCTCGCCGGCGTCCACGGGCTGCACCCGCCAGCCCTTCGGAATGATCATGAACGGCCCCTCGGCCCGATCCCGGAGCAGGATGTCGACGTAGCTGAAGAACTGGGTGGCGCGGAGGATGGTCCAGGGCAGCTGCCCGGCTTGGACCGCGGCTTCGGCCGCCAGCTTGGCCTTGTAGTAGGCGTAGGGAACCCGGTCCACTCCCACGATCGACACGTAGACGAGGTGCGGTACACCGGCCCGGCGCGCCATCTCGACCAGTCCCTTGGTGCCCAGCACGTCGACCTTCTGGGTGTCGCCGCGCGGGGCGCTGGCCAGGTGCACCACGCACTCCGACCCCGCCACCGCCTCGGCCACGCCGGCGCCGGTCAGCAGATCTCCTGGGATCGAGGCGGCGCCCACGACCTTGCGCCCGGAATGGGTCATGACCCGAACCTGGTGGCCGCCCGCGGCCAGGCGCGGAACCAGGCGCGCGCCGAGCAGACCGGCGCCGCCGGTGACGAGAACCTTCATCCGGGGTCCCCGCGAAAACGAAGTTTTTGTGGGGTGGTCATAACAAGGCGTAACCATAATTCGGGGGTGAACTGGCGCCCTGAGCTCGATGAGCTGCGGCGCCGCGAAGACCTGGCCCGGCGCATGGGCGGCGAGGAGCGCGTCCGGCGCCAGCACGAGGCCGGGCGGCTCACCGTCCGCGAGCGCATCGAGCGCCTGCTGGACCCCGGGACCTTCGACGAGATCGGCGGCCTGGCCGGCTTCGCGGAGTACGCCGCCGGCGGCGAGCTGGAGTCATTCACGCCCGCCAACCTGGTGGCCGGCACCGGCCGCATCGAGGGCCGCCGGGTGGTGGTCTGTGGCGACGATTTCACCGTTCGGGGCGGCGCCGCCGACGCCAGCATCCACGAGAAGCAGGTCTATGCCGAGCGGATGGCCGCCGAGCTGCGCTTGCCGCTGGTGCGCCTGGTCGACGGCACCGGCGGCGGCGGGTCGGTCAGGTCCTACGAAAAGATCGGCCGCACCTACGTGCCGGCCAACCCGGGCTGGGACCTGGTGGTCGACAACCTGGCCAAGGTGCCCGTGGTTGCGGCCTGCCTGGGTCCCGTGGCCGGGCTGGGTGCGGCGCGCGTGGTCTCGGCCCACTTCTCGGTGATGGTCCGGGGCTCGTCGCAGCTCTTTGTGGCCGGCCCGCCGGTGGTGGAGAAGGGCATGGGCCAGGCGGTGACCAAGGAGGAGCTGGGCGGCTGGGAGATCCACACTCGGCAGTCGGGCGCCGTGGACAACCTGGCAGAGACGGAAGAGGAGGCGCTGGCCCAGTGCCGCCGCTTCCTCTCCTACCTGCCGGCCAACGCCTGGCAGCTGCCGCCGGCCTGCGCTTTCCAGGGCGCAGTCGGGCCGGTGGAGGAGCTGCGCGAGATCGTCCCCCGCTCGCGGCGCCACACCTACGACGTGCGCCGGATCCTGGCGCTGGTCTTCGATCCCGGCTCAGTCTTCGAGATCGCTCCGGGCTACGGCCGCTCCTGCCTCACCGCGCTGGCCCGGTTGGGCGGCCGCCCGGTGGCGGTCCTGGCCTCCGATCCGAAGGTCTACGGCGGCGGGCTGACCGCGGCGGCGGCCGACAAGATGGCGCGCTGGGTGGATACCGCGGACACCTTCCACCTGCCGGTCGTCAACTTTGTCGACCAGCCGGGGTTCGTGATCGGCGTTGAGGCCGAGCAGGCGGGGACCATCCGGCGCGGCGCCCGGGCGCTGGCCGCCGCCTACCAGGCCACCGTGCCCTGGGTCTCGGTGATCGTGCGCAAGGTGTTCGGGGTGGCCGGGGCCGGGCATGGGAATGCGCAGGCGCTGAACTATCGGTTCGCCTGGCCTTCGGCGGACTGGGGATCCCTACCGGTGGAGGGCGGCCTGGAGGCGGCCTACCGGCGGGACCTGGAGGCCAGCGCCGACCCCGAGGCTCTGAAGGCCGAGATCCTCGCCCGCCTGGAGGCCGTCCGCTCCCCCTTCCGCACGGCCGAGTCGTTCAACATCGAGCGGATCATCGACCCCGCGGAAACCCGAATCCGCCTGGTCGACTGGGCCGAGCTGGCCTACGACGTCCTGGCGACCCGCCCGCTGGGACCCCGCGGGCGCCCGATGCGGCCCTAGCTGGCGCTGATGACGACCGGCTTCTGCTTGAAGTTGGCCAGCCAGTCCATCAGCTCGGCCCCGGGCAGCGGCCGGCTCACGAAGTAGCCCTGGGCCAAGTCGACGCCCTGCTCTTGCAGCAGGTCCCAGGTTGCCCGGTCCTCCACACCCTCCGCCAGGACCACCAGGCCCAGGTTGTGCCCGAGGTCGCAGGTCGAGCGCACGATCACGCCCGAGCTGGGGTCGGTGGTCATCTCGTTGACGAAGCTCTTGTCGATCTTCAGCTCGCCCACCGGCAGCCGCCGCAGGTGGGCCAGCGAGGAGTAGCCGATGCCGAAATCGTCGATGGCGACGGACACGCCCATCTCCACCATCGACTCCAGGAGATGCATGGCCACCTCGGGGTCGGTCATAAGGGTGGTCTCCGTGATCTCCAACTGGAGCAGGCGCCCCGGCAGCTCGTGCCGCCGCAACAGCTCGTCGATCAGCTTGGGCAAACCGGCGTCGTGGAGGTTGCGCCCTGACAGGTTGACCGCGATCGGCAGCTCCCAGCCCGCGCTCCGCCAGCGCGCGCACTCGGCCACCGCGCGCTGCAGCACCCAGCGCGCCAGCGGCTTGATCTGGCCGGTCTCCTCGGCCAGGGGGATGAAGCGGTCGGGGGGCAGCAGGCCAAGGGACGGGTGTTCCCAGCGCACCAGCGCCTCGATGGCCACCGGCCGACCGGTGCCCATATCGGCCTTCGGCTGGAAGTGGAGCACCAGCTGGTCCTTGTCCATGGCGGCCGGCAGCTGCGAGGCCAGGGCCAGGCGCAGGGGCAGCCCGGCCCCCGCGTCCGCGGAGTAGACGGCAAAGCCGGTGCCCGAGCGTTTGGCCGCGTACATGGCGATGTCGGCGAGGCGCTGGAGCGTGTTGACATCGTCGCCGTGCGCCGGGTACATGGCGGCGCCGATGCTGAGGTCGACGCGCAGCTCGGTGGACTCGATGACGAAGGGCTGGGCCAGGGCGTCGACCAGCTTGGTCGCCATCCGCTCGATGGTCCGGCTGTCGCCGGCGGCGGGCAGGATCACAGCGAACTCGTCGCCGCCCAGCCGGGCCACGGTGTCGGAGTCGCGCAGGCACTCGCGCAGGCGGTTGGCCGTTTCCTGGAGAAGGAGGTCGCCGATGTGGTGGCCGAGGGTGTCGTTGATCTCCTTGAAGCGGTCGATGTCCATGATCAGCAGCGAGAGGCTCTCGCGATCCCGCTGGGCGGTGAGCAGGGCCTGGCGCAGGCGGTCGCCCAGCAATGTGCGGTTGGGCAGGCCGGTCAGCGGGTCGTGGAGGGCCATGTGCTCGAGGGCGGCCTCCTGGACCTTGCGCACCGTGATGTTCTCGACCGTGGCGATGGAATGGGCGTCCTCGCCGGCGCCGCGGGCCTTGACCACGCCCACCGCCACCCAGGCCTCGCTGCCGTCGCGGCGCGTGTAGCGAATCTCGCGGTGCACCCGGCGACGGGAGTCGCGGGCCATCGCCCGCAGCCCGCTCCCCAGCATGCCGGCGTCCTCGTCGAGCAGCGTCAGCAGCGCCGGGTTGCCCTGCTCGAGGCGGCCGTCCGCGTGGTAGCGGCCGACGCCGATGCTGGTGTTCTCGAAGATCAGCTGCAGGCCCTCGCGGTCCTGCTCCATGCGCTGGCCGAGGTCGCGCAGGCGGCCCACCACCAGGCCGACGGCGACCAGGCCGACCAGCATGGGGATGCCCTCGGGCGTGACCAGGATGGCGGCGCCCGCGTGCCCGGCCACCATCAGTGTGACCGCGCCGCCGAAGTAGGCGAGCAGCGCCACCACGGCGCCCGGGACCGCGCCCAGCGTGATTCCGGCCACCACCACTGGCAGCACCGCCAGCACGGCGGTGCCGGGTCCGAGCACCGCCCAGAGCGGCGCCAGCAGGCCGACGTAGCCGAGGTAGCAGCCGCCGGTCACTCCCAGGCGCCAGCTCATCGGGACCTCGCGCGTGCGACCGACAACGTCCAGGCCGCTAGTCGTCAAACAGCTCTCTCCTCGGGGCCAGCCGGGCCTCGGCGATTTTAGGTCCGGGCAGCCCCGCTAAGCTCCCGCCAAGACCCTTACGTATGACGGGGAGTTTGCGCGTCGGCATCGACACGGGCGGGACGTTCACCGATCTCGTCCTGCTCGAAGAGTCCGGACGAGCCACGCAGCTCAAGGTACCCAGCACCCCCGACGACCCAGCCCGCGCGCTGATCACAGCGCTGCGGGCGGCGCTGCCCGACGGTGGCGCGATCGCGTCGGTTGCCCACGGGACGACCGTGGCCACCAACGCCATGCTCGAAGAACGCTTCCACAGCCTGGCGTTGGTGACCACGCGCGGCTTCCGGCACGTGCTCGAGATCGCGCGCCAGAGCGTCCCCAGCGGCTACGGCAACTCCTATTTCTGGGTCAAGCCAGACCGCATCGTGCCCCTGGAGCGGGTCTTCGAGGTCACCGAGCGGATGTCGTACCGCGGCGAGGTCCTGACGCCATTCGACGAAGCCGACGCTCGTGCGGTGGCCCGGGCTCTGAAGGCGGCGGGCGTGCAGGCGGTCGGCATCTGCTTTCTGCACGCCTACGCCAACCCCGCGCACGAGCGCCGCATGCGCGAGGTGCTGCTCGAGGAGCACCCCGAGGCCGTGATCTCGATCTCGGCCGAGGTCTGGCCGGAGTACCGCGAATACGAGCGCACTGTGACCACCCTGGTCGACGCCTTCGTGAAGCCGCACGTGACCGGCTACCTGCAGCGGGCGGCCGCCGGGCTGGCCCACATCGCGCCCTCCGCCCCGCTACTGATCATGAAGTCGAACGGCGGCGTGCTCCCGGCCGCGGCGGTCGCCCGGCAGCCGATCTCGACCGCGCTCTCGGGCCCGGCCGCCGGCGCCCTGGGCGCGTCCTGGCTGGCGCGACAGGCGGGCTTCGAACGCGTCATCACCATCGATACCGGGGGCACCTCGACCGACGTTTGCCTGGTCGAAGGCGCCGAGCCGCAGCTCACGCGCGAGGGCCGCATCGGCCGCTTCCCAGTGCGCGTGCCCATGATCGACATCGTCTCGGTGGGCACCGGCGGCGGCTCGATCGCTTGGGTGGCGCGCGACGGCGGACTGCGGGTGGGTCCGCGCTCGGCGGGCGCCGTGCCGGGACCCATGGCCTACGGCCGCGGCGGCGACCAGCCCACCGTCACCGACGCCCACCTGGTCCTGGGGCGCCTTCCCGATCGGCTGCTGGGCGGCGAGGTCCAGCTCGAGCGCGGGCCGGCCGAGGCGGGCGTCGGCGCCATCGCTGAACGGCTGGGCCTGTCCCTCGAGCGAGCGGCCGAAGGCATCCTGGAGCTATCGGCCCACAACCAGGCCAACGCCGTCCTCCAGCTCACGGTCAAGCGCGGCATCGACCCGGCCGGCGACACCCTCGTCGCCTTCGGTGGCGCGGGACCGCTGCAGGCCTCGCGAATCGCCCAGATCCTGGGCCTGCGCACGGTGCTGGTCCCGCCCTCCCCGGGCAACGTCTCCGCCTTCGGGCTGCTGGCGGTCGACCTCAAGGACGACTACGTGGTCACGCTGGTGCAGCGCCACGACGAGGTGGACGGCGAAGCGGTCGCGGTCGCCTTCGCCGAGCTGGAGAAGCGCGCCCGGGAATCGCTGCGCGAGCAGGGCGTGCCCGAGGAGCGGATGGCGATGGTGCGCTCGGTCGACGCCCGCTACCTGGGCGAGGCCCACGAGCTGGCGATCCCGGTCGCCGGCGCCTTCGATCCGGACGCTGCGGTCGCCTCCTTTCACGACGCCCACGAGCGCGTCTACGGCTATGCCTACCGGACCGGGGAAACAGTCGAATTCGTGAATTGGAAGGTCACGGGGCTGGGCGCCATCGACCGCCCGGCCTTGCAACCCTGGCGTCCCCCCTCCAACCTCCCCCCGCGCGACGGGGGGAGGCGACTTGGCGGATTCACCCACTATCAGCGCGCCGACCTGCCGGCGGGCTGGACGGGCCGCGGTCCCGCGATCGTCGAGGAGTACGGCTCCACGACCGTGATCGAGGCCGGGTTCGAGGTCGAGGTGGACCGGCTGGGCAACCTGGTGCTGCATGGTTGATCCGATCGTTCTGCAGATCGTGGAGGGCACCCTCCACTCGATCGAGGCGGAGGTGGAGGCCGCCATCGAGCGCACTGCGCGCTCGCCCATGATCCGCGACCAGCACGACTATCGGGCCGGCATCCACGACGCCCGCTGCCGCAAGCTGACCGGCCGCTCGTACAGCGCCATGGTCCAGCCGGTGGTGCGGGACTTTCCGCTGGAGACCATGCGCGAGGGCGACGTCTTCTACCACAACGACGTCTACCTCTCGGAGGGCTCGGTGGGCCACCTGCCCGACCTCACGACGACCGTCCCCGTGTTCCACGAGGGCCGCGTGGTCGCCTTCGTGCAGGCCTTCGGCCACCACGACGACATCGGAGGCATGGTCCCCGGCTCCATGCCCGCGCACGCCACCAGCGCCTACCAGGAGGGGCTGATGATCCCGCCGGTGCGGCTCTTCAGCGGCGGCGTCCGCAACGAGGACCTGTACCGGGTGATCGTCCGCAACTCGCGCACCCCGGAATCGTTCGCTGGGGACCTGGACAGCGAGGTGGCCGCCTGCCAGATGGGCGCGCGGCGGCTGGCGAAGCTGTTCGCTACCTACGGCCCCGAGACCGTGGAAGCCTGCTTCCAGGCCCTGATCGACCGCTGCGCCGAGACCTTCCGGCGCGAGATCCTGCCCCGGGTCCCCGACGGCGTGTACGAGTTCGAGGACTACATCGAGCACGATGGCATCGACCTGCCGCGCCTGCACGTCCTGCGCATGACCATGACCAAGAACGCCGATGGCATCGTCTGCGACCTGACCGGCACCGGCCCGCAGGCCCGCGGGCCGATCAATCACGCGGGCGACTACGCCGACGGCCTCTTCCTGCGCAAATGGATCGCCTGCATCCTCCGCAACCTGGCGGCGTCGCCCGAGCGCGCGGCCGAGCTGGACATCAACGAGGGCATCTGCGACCTCATCCAGCTGCGCTTTCCGCCCAAGGGCACGCTGGTGACGCCCGAGTTCCCGGCGCCCACCAACGCCCGCTCCTTCCTGATCCTGCGCCTGCTGGGCGTCTTTGCCGGCTGCCTGGCGCAGGCGGTGGGCGGCCGGATGCCGGCCGACCAGGAGACCATCCGCTACTGGGGCATCCACGGGGTGGACGACAGCGGCCGCTGGTACCTGCTGCGCGAGGTGCTGGGTGGCGGCTCCGGCGGGCGCTTCTACGCCGACGGGTCGGACGCCATCCACATCGTCCCCGACTCCAAGAACCTGCCTGCCGAGTTCGCCGAGACGCGCTTCCCGGTGCTGATCGAGAAGCTGGCGCTGGCCACCGACTCCGGCGGTCCTGGCCGGCGCCGCGGTGGGCAGGGCTACGACAAGCACGTCCGCCTGCTGCGCGACGCCCACTTCGTCTCCACCGCCGACCGCGGCTTCCTGGGCTGCTACGGCGTCAACGGCGGCATGGCGGGGCTGCCCTACCAGGCGTCCGTCGATGGGCGCGCGCTGCCCGGCTTGAACGACGACGTCTTTCTGCCTGCGGGCACGCTGCTGCGCCTGCGCACCACCGGCGGCGGAGGTTGGGGCGACCCCTTCGAGCGGGAGCCCGAGCTGGTCGCGCTCGACGTGCTCCAGGGGCGAGTTTCTCCGGGGTCGGCCGAGCGAGACTATGGCGTGTTGGTGGGCGATGACGGGCGGGTGTCAGAGGTCCGGCGGCCGGTGCGCTCGCAGCCCCGGCCCTTCCTCGACCGCGGCCCGGGCTACGAAAAGCTGCGCTCGCGCGCATGACCACCGAAGGCAGGTTCTTCTGGGACGCCGAGGGCTACGACCGCTCGACGGCGCGCTGGAGTGCGCAGCTGGCGCGCGAGCTGGTGCCCTGGCTGGGCGTCCGCCGGGACGCGCGCTGGCTCGACGTCGGCTGCGGGACCGGGGTGGTGACCGACGCCATCATGGATCTCGCCTGGCCGGGGGCGGTGACCGGTATCGATCCCTCCGAGGCCTACCTCGAGGCCGCGCGGCGCAAGGTGCCAGGGGCTCGCTTCGAGGTGGGCGACGCCACCGCGCTCCCCTTCCCGGACGCCTCTTTCGACGCCGTGGTCTGCTCGCTGGTGATCGCATTCGTGGCGGATCCGGCCACGGCCGTCGCGCAGATGGCCCGGGTGACCGCCCCCGGCGGCTTTGTGGGACTGGTGGCCTGGGACCCTGCTGAGTACCTCTGGCACGACTACTGGGAGGCTGCCCAGGAGGCCGGCGCGCCTGGCGGTGGGCCTGAACAGATCACGGATCTGCCGGGGCTGGTGGGCGGCGCGGGCCTGCGCGACGCCCAAACTCGCCGGATCACCATAACCGTGACCTTCGACGGCTTCGACGACTACTGGCAGACCTTGCTCGGCCGCAAGGGCCACGTGGCCGACCACTTCGCCTCGCAGCCGCCGGCCACGCAGGCGGCGATCCGGGAATCCGTTCGGCTGCGGGTCGAGCGCAAACCGGGCGCCAAGGTACCGGTGGCGGCCACGGCCTGGGCCGCCAAAGCCCGCCGGTGATCGCGACCCGGCAGCCGGCCGCCGAAGCGGTGGCGGCCTACAACACAGCTGTGGGGCGCTTCTGGCAGCCGGTCTGCCAGGCAACCGAGGTGGGCGCGGACCCGCACTACGTGGAGCTGCTCGGCCGCCCCTTGACCGTGGTCCGGCTGGACGGCGGGCTGGCCTGCTTCGACGACGTCTGCCGGCACCTGGGAGCCTCGCTCTCGCTCGCCTCCGTGGTGCCAGGCCCGGACGGCAACGGCCAGGTGCTGCGCTGCGCCTACCACGGCTGGTCGTACGACAAGAGCGGGCGCTGCGTCGACATCCCCGCCCGCCGCGACGCGCCCATCCCGCGCGACGCGCGCGTGCGGGCCTACCCGGTGGCCGAGCGCTACGGGCTGATCTGGGTGTGCCTGGAGGCCGACCCCACCGTGGGCATCCCGGACTTCCCGGAGTACGAGGACCCGCACTTCCACCTGACGCCGACGCGCGTGTACGAGCCCTGGGCGTGCAGCGCGCCGCGGATCGTGATGGGCGCGCTCGACGACACCCATTTCGCTTGGGTGCATCCAGGCCTGCTCGGGGATCCCGAGCATCCGGAACCACCGGACCACCGGGCGTGGGTCGAGGGCGGGTACCTGGTCTCGACCTACTCCACCCTGCAGCCGGCGAACGAGACCATCGGCGGTGCCGGGCTGGAGACGGTCAGCTACACGAACTGGTGCACGCCGTCTTCGATCCGGCTGCTCAAGTCCGGACCCGCCGGCCGCTACGCCATCTTCGAGGTGGTCTGCCCGATCGCCTACGACCGCTCCCTCATCTTCCTGCAGATGGCGCGCGACTTCGACACCGACCCTGCGCGCGACGCCGACTACGTGGCTTTCGAAGACGTCATCCAGGCCCAGGACAAGCCGGTGGTGGAGAGCCAGCGTCCGTGGCTGCTGCCGCCGCTCTCCTCGCGGCTGATGCTCTACGTGCGCCCGGCCGACCTGCCCCTGATCGCGTACCAGAAGTGGCTGGAGGAATTGGGCGTGCCACAGCTTTGATCACCCCACAAAATCTGCGATTTTGCGGGGGCCCCGATTGAACAAGCTGGACGCCCGGGCCTGGATCGGGATCGGCCTGGTGGCGTTGGGAGCGGTGGCGCTGGCCGCCGAGTTCGCGCCCAAGCCCGCCTTCGACGCCGGCCGCTACCTGTGGCCGGCACTCGTGATCCTGCCCGGCATCGCCTTCCTGGCGGCCGGCAGCACGCTGGAAGGCGTCAGCGGGCTGGTCATCCCGGGCGCCATCATCACCATCACCGGCCTGGTCCTGGCGGTGCAGAACACGTTCGGCATCTGGGCGACCTGGGCTTACGCCTGGGCGCTGATCGCACCCGCCGGGGTCGGCCTCGGCCTGCTGATCCAGGGCTGGCTGCGCCGCTCGCCGGACGAGCGACGGGTGGGCTGGGGGCTGCTCTGGCTGGGCGCCGGGATCTTCGTGGTGCTGGGCGCCTTCTTCGAGGGGGTGCTCCACATTTCCGGCTTCGATCTCGGTCCCGCCGGCAAGGCGCTGGTGCCCGGGATCCTGATCCTGGCCGGCCTGGCGCTCCTGGTCAGGAACCTCCTCGGCTCAGCTCGAAGAGGCGGAGGGGAGATAAGGGCATCTCGGTGATGGGGACGCCGAGCGCCTCCTCCACGGCGCTCGCGATCACCGCGCCCACCGGGATCACGCCCGCCTCGCCCGCGCCCTTGACGCCCAGGGGGTTGAGCGGCGAGGGCGTCTCCTGGTGGTCGATCACCAGGTCCGGCACCTCCGTGGCGTAGGGCATCAGGAACTCCATGAAGGAGGCGTTCCGCAGCTGCGCCTGCTCGTCGTAGGCCAGCCGCTCGTAGAAGGCGCCGCCGATGCCCTGGGCCACCCCGCCCTGGATCTGCCCCTCGAGCACGGTCGGGTTGATGACGCGACCGCAGTCGTGGACCACCACGTAGCGCAGGATCTCGAGCCGGAAGGTCTTGGGGTCCACGCGCACCCAGGCCGCGTGGCAGCCCGACGCCCAGGCCGAGCCGGTCGGGCTGAAATAGCCGGTCGCCTCCAGCCCCGGCTGCTCGCCCTCCGGCAGCGGCGGGCCCGGCCGGGGCTTCGGTGTGAACTGGGTGGCGGCCTCGGTGCCGCCGCCGAAGGCGTAGCGCACGGGGTTGCTGAGCACCGCCACCGCCGCCAGCGGCAGGCCGCGGGTGGGCGCGCCCTTGACGCGCACCTGGCCGCTGGCCAGTTCCAGGTCCTGGGGATCGGCTTCCAGGTGTTCGGCGGCGATCCGCTTGGCCTTCTCGGCCACCATCCCGGCGGCCACCGACATCGCGTTACCCGCGACGACGGCGGCTCGCGAGGCGAAGGTGCCGACGCCCCACTGGAAGCGGCGGGTGTCGCCGGTGGTGATGGTGACGTCGTCCGGACTCACGCCGAGCTGGTCGGCCACCAGCTGCGCGAAGACGGTGGCGTGCGCCTGGCCCTGGGTCGGGATGGCGGTGGAGGCGACCACCTTGCCGCTGACCAGCACCTGCACGTGGGCGCCCTCGTAGGGACCCACGCCGGTGCCCTCGACGTACATGCCGAGACCCATGCCCACGTTCTCGCCGGGCGGCCGCGGGCCCAGGTTCTGGAGGGCCTTCTCGAGCAACCCGGGGAAGTTGCCACTGTCGTAGACGGCGCGGTTCCCGTCCTGCCAGCCGACGCCGACCTCGTAGGGAAACTGGTCCGGCTGGATGAGGTTGCGGCGGCGGACCTCGTCGCGCGTCAACCCGACATCTCTGGCGATGGTGTCGAGCGCGCGCTCCATCACGAAACAGGCGTGCGGGCGCCCCGCGCCGCGGTAGGGCGAGGTGGGCGTGGCGTTGGTGTACACATCGCGGAAGCGCACCCGGTAGTTGGGCACGCGGTAGGGGCCGGGGATCTGGCCGGCCGTGATGATGGGCAGGATGATGCCGTAGGGCGTGTAGGCGCCGGCGTCGTGGATGAAGTCGACGTCCAGCGCGTGGAGGCGGCCGTCCTCCCCGTAGCCCACCACCACCTCGTGGACCTGCGCACGCTCCTGGTTGACGGCCGTGAAGTGCTCCCGGCGGTCCTCGGTCCACTTCACCGGCCGGCCCAGCTGCATGGCCGCGAAGGGCGTGAGCAGCTCGTCCGGGTAGAAGAGCATGATCTTGGGCCCGAAGCCGCCGCCCACATCTGGGGCGATCACTTCGACGCTGGACTCGGGGAGACCGAAGAGGACCGCCAGCCCACCCCGGATGGAGGTCGGCGACTGGGTCGAGTCGTACATGGTCAAGCGCCTCTCGGCCGCGTCCCAGCGGGCCCAGGTGGCGCGCGCCTCCATGGGCGCGGCGGCGCCCCGCTCATAGCGGAAACGGAGCTTCCGCCGGCGCGGCGCCTGCTCGAGCGCGGCGGTGACATCGCCGGCTTCCTGCGCCAACTCGGCGGCGATGTTGGCGGGATCCTCGGCCGCCGTTTCCAGCGGCCAGGCCACCGGCAGCGGTTCGTACTCGACCTCGACCTGGTCCGCCGCGTCCTCCGCCAGGTAGCGGTTGTCGGCCACCACGAAGGCGACGGCCTCGCCCGCATAGCGCACCGTCTCACCGGCCAGGCAGCGCTGGGTGCGGCCGTTGGTGAGCGCGGGATGGGGGATCAGCAGGGGCAGGTCGCGATCGCCGAAGGGCAGGTCCCGGGCCGTGTAGACGGCGTGCACGCCCGGGGCCTTTAGTGCCGTGGTGGCGTCGATGGACACGACGCGCGCGTGGGCGTAGGGCGAGCGCACGAAGCAGGCTTCGAGCGCGCCCTCGTGAAGGTCGTCGGTGAAGCGGCCGGCGCCGCGGAGAAGGCGGTCGTCCTCGCGCCGTTCGACGCGCTCGCCGAACCAGCGCGTGCTCATCGCGCCTGGGCCGCGGCCTGCTTCACAGCCTTGCGGATGTTGGCGTAGCCGGTGCAGCGGCAGAGGTTGCCGCTGATGCCCTCGTCGATCTCCGCGTCGCTGGGGTTCGGATGCGCGTCCAGGAAGCCCTTGACCGCGAGCACGAAGCCCGGGGTGCAGAACCCGCACTGCAGGGCGTGCGCCTCGTGGAAGGCGCGCTGGATGGGGTGCAGCGGCCCCCCTGCAGGTGCCAGCCCTTCGATCGTGGTCACCTCGTGACCATTCGCCTGGACGGCGAGCAGCAGGCAGGACCGCACCGGCCTGCCGTCCAGCAGGACCGTGCAGCAGCCGCAGACGCCGTGCTCGCAGCCGACGTGGGTCCCGGTGAGGCGGAGGTTGTGACGCAGGTGGTCGGAGAGCAGCGTGCGCGGGTCGTGAGGCAGCGGGCGCTCGACGCCGTTGACGCGCATCACGCGGCAAACAGCTCGCGCGTCATGACCTCGACCAGATGCCTGCGGAATTCCGGCGTGGCCTCGAGGTCGCCGCTCGGCCTGATGTCCTTCGCGGGATGGTGCGGATCCGCGACCACCGGGGTGGGCGCCACGCCGAAGAGCGCCAGGCGGTCACCGGCTCGGACCGCTCCCGCCATCGCGTAGTCGCCGTGGCGCCGGGATTCCTCGCGGATGCCGTGGGCGCCGGTGAAGGCCGGGAACCAGGCCTCGAGCGCCAGCTCGTCCGGCTCCAGCGCGCTCTCCAGGACGCCCCGGAAGAAATCGGCGGCGGGGATATCGCGCACGCCCCTGGGACCCTGGACGTGGACTTCCCCATTCAGTGCCAGGAGCACCGCCGGCAGCTCGGCCGCGGGGTCGGCGTGGGCGATGGAGCCGACCACCGTGCCCCGGTTGCGGATGACGGCGTGGGCGACGTGCCTGAGAGCCTCGGGCACCAGCGGGCAACGGCTGCGCAGCAGCTCGGAGGCTTCGGCGTCGGCCTGCCGGACCAGCGCCTGCAGCGCCACGCCGCCGTCACGCTCGTAGATGCGGTCGAGTCCGGGGATGCCGTTGATGTCGACCAGGTGCGCCGGCCGCGCCAGCCGGAAGTTGAGCAGCGGCACCAGCGACTGGCCCCCGGCCAGGACCTTGGCGTCCTCCAGCGTGGTGAGTAGGCGCACGGCTTCTTCGACGCTGGCGGGCGCGTGGTAGGCGAACGGCGCCGGCTTCACGGCGGGGTTGGCCCCAAGTGCCGGCAGTTGGCGGGTTCGGGGGCGCTGGAAGGCTCCGAATGCCGGCACTTATAGGCATCCGGCCCTCTTAACAGGCGGCGTTGACAGCGAATCCGGCCGTCGAATACCGTCGCGCCACTACCCCCGGGTGGGTGGTTTTGGGGGAGGGACAGCCGGGCTGGGGCCATGGCTCAGGACTCGAGGAAGGCGACGGCCCGGCAGAAGGCGGCCTCGCCGCCCACGAAGCGCCAGGGAAAGCACCCGAACTGCACCTTGCGGTCCAGCACTTCGTCGATCGCCCCGCCCAGGTTCTCGATGTGCACCACGTCGTGCGGGAAGAGCAGCGTGTGCATGACCTGGTAATCGGCCTTGGGGAAGATCTCCTCGAAGCCGCGGCCCAGCTTGGCCTCCCCGTCCTCCGCCTCGTCCGGCCGCAGCCTTCGGATCACGGTGTTCATGGGATGGTCCGCGCTGCCCGCGTCCACCGCCAGCCAGCGCACCCCACGCTCCAGCACCCACTCGGCGAACTCCCGCGTCGGCCCTGGGTGCCGGATGAAGTACTTGGTCTCGTCCACGGCCGAGCGATCGGCCCAGTTCTCGGGGTAGTAGCGGTGGTAGCCGGTGTGGATGACCAGGATGTCCCCGCGCTCGATGCGCAGCCCCGTTTCCGCCTCCCAGCGCTCGAAATGGGCGGGGCCGTAGAGGTCGAAGTCCCCCACCCCCATCCGCTCCAGGTCGACGACGCAGGCCGGGCCGACCAGGAAGTCGAGCGAGAGGTCCGCGATGAACTTGCCCCCGCTGAAGAAGTGCGCGGGCGCGTCGAGGTGCGTCGAGACGTGCAGCGTGGAAGTGATCTCCTGGCCACCCGCCTTGTCGAAGGCCAGCCTCTTCACCCACTTGATGCTGGGCCCGGCGTAGCTGGCGAAGGCCGGGGTGTGCATCGAGAAGTCCTGGCTGAGGTCGAGCAGCTTCAAGAGCCACTCAGGGTACGTCCAGTCGTCCTTCCGCGACGATCACCGCCGAGCCGCCCACGCGCGGCCGGCCCTCCAAGATCTCGACCCGGATCAGGCTGGGCCGGCCCATCTCGACGCCCTGCTGAATCAGCAGCGAGGTGAGGCCCAGGTGCCTCTGCGCGTAGGCGCCCAGGGGCCCGGCCGCGCTGCCGGTGGCGGGGTCCTCGCCCGAGGCCAGGCCGGGCCCGAACATCCGGGCCCGGAACTCGCCCCCGCCGCCGGCGACGAAGCAGTAGACGGCCGCGAATTCGGTCGCCGACTGGATCGGCTCCCAACTGAGGAAATCGGGCTTGGCGCGGCGCAGCGCCTCCGCCGAGGCCAGCGGCAGGAGCAGGAACTGGTTGCCCGTCGAGACCGCCAGTGTGGGTAGATCGGAGCGCACCTCGTCCGCCTGCAAACCCAGAGCGGCGGCAAAGCCGGATCGGTCCTCGAGCTCAGGACCGAAGGTGGCTTCCTTTTGCGTCATCCAGGCTCGACCTTCGGCGTCCAACTCGACGGGAGTGGGTCCGACGCCCAGCTCGAACACAGCCTGACGGCCGATCACGCCCTGGCGGTGCAGCACGATCGCCGTGCCGACCGTGGGATGGCCGGCCATGGGCAGCTCGTTGACGGGCGTGAAGATGCGCACCCGGACGTCGCAACCCGGCTGCGTCGCGGGCATCACGAAGGTCGTCTCCGAGAAGTTGAACTCGCGGGCCAGCGCTTGCATGGTGTTGAGGTCGAGGCGCTCCGCGTCGAGCACCACCGCCAGCTGGTTGCCGCTCAGCGGCCGGTCCGTGAAGACGTCGAGGATCTTGAAGTCGAGCATCACGAGGCCAGGAACCGGTGGGCGGCCAGGAAGGGTTCCAGCGGCGCGCGCACCAGGCCCGCGCCGACCTGGCCCACGCCCGGCTCGCGGTGCGCGATGCCGGTATTGATGACCGGCTGGATCCCGGTCTCCACGACGCGGCGGACGTCGATCCCGGTCGGGGTGCCGCGGAAATCGAGCCCGGGAATCTGGTGGTTGGGGTTCTCGGCCAGCGTGATCTCGTACATCTCCAAGGTGGCCGCCAGCGCGCTCTGGGCATCGCCCCCCACCACACGGGTGATGGCCGGCGCCGCCGCCATCGCGAACCCGCCCAGGCCGTACGTCTCGGTGATCGCCGAGTCCCCGATGTCGGGGTTGGCGTCGGCCTGGGTGTAGGCGCCCAGGAAAAGGCCGACCGGGGCCTCCGCCGGTGCCGTGAACCAGCGCTCGGGCGCAGCCGCGACCCGGATCCCGAACTCGGTGCCGTTGCGCGCCATCGTCACCACCAGGCTGGAACCCTCGACGCCCGCCGCGCATTCGCAGGCCAGCTTGGCCGCCGCCATCGCGAAGTTCAGGTAGAAGTAGTCGTTGCCGTCGACGAAGCGCAGCGACTCGGCACCGAGACCGCGCAGTGCCAGCTCTCGGAAGAGCAGCGAGGTCGCCGCCCGGTGCCGGTTGTGCAGCTCGTCGCCCATCTGCAGCGCGCGCTGGTTGATGGAGCCCAGGTCGATGGGACCGCCGGCCTCGAGGGCCCGTGCGAGGTCCGGGCCCAGCACGTCGGCCATCCAGCGCAGGCGCTCCAGCACGGCCTCGTCATTGGCGCCGTAGCGGAGCACGCGGCCGAGCCCCTCGTTGAGGTTGGAGAAAGCGCGGCGACCCGTCTCCGCGTCCTCGACCACCAGCACCGGCATGGAGGCCGAGATGACGCCAGCCATGGGCCCGACCGCGTCGTGGTGGTGGCAGGGCTCAAGGTCGGCGGAGTCCCGTCCCTCCAGGCGGAGAGCGCCCTCGAGGGCGCCGCGCAGGGGACCGCTGGCGGCCTCCCAGCGCAGCGGAGGGCCGCTGTGCATAAGGAGGTCGGGCCGCATCCCGGGGATGCTGTCGAGGGCCGTGCCCACCGCCACGAGCTGGGGCCGGACGGCCAGCATCCGCTCCACGGCGCGCGCGTTGGCGGCGTCGACCGCCGGGTCGGGCGCCAGCCGCTGCAGGGGCGGCCGCCAATCCACCCGCACCTGCGGCGACTCCAGGCTCTCGGCCAGCAGGGCGGCGCCGGCGGTCACCGCCCGCGGGCCCTCAGGACCCAGGACCGGCACTGAGCACCGCCCGGGCGGCCCGGGAGTTGGAGGTGAAAACGGCGGCGCCGGCGGCTTCGAAGGCCGTGCGCTGCCGGGAGAGGCCCTGGGGATCGGCGTCGGTGCCTACCAGCACCACGACCGCGGGTCGGCCGGCGAGCGCCGGGGCCAGCTCGGCGGCCGGGTCCGGGTGGGCGCCGCGGCCCAGCACCACGTCCAGGTAGACCAGCCCCTCCGCGCGCCGAATGGCGTCCAGGCGCAGGGTGTGGTCGATCATGGGATGCGGCCGCCCGCGCGTGAAGCGCTCGTCGCCGTAGTCGACCGCGTTGAAGCCCGGCCGGTCCCCCCAGATCGCAGCCGCCTCGTCGCGCAGCGTGCCGCCGCCGAAGATGCCCTGCACGCCGCCGTTCCACTCAGGCAGCGGCGGGTCCGCCGGGAGCGAGCCGCCGCCCACCTCCAGCGCCAGGTCCGTCAGGTCCGGGCCGGTGAGCAGAGGCTTGCGGGCCTCGAGCCCTGCCAGATCGGAGCCGCCCTTGGCGACCACCACGATCACGTCGGTCTCCGGGTCCTGGTCCAGGCGCCTAACCGCCTCCCGCGCCATGCGCCCGCCGACCTCCGGTGTCAGGTCGCGGCCGCCGACCCCGATCGCCTGGGAGATGCCCACTCCCTGCTGGGCGAGCAGGCAGCTGACCTGCTGGATGCCGGTGCCCGAGGCGCCCACGATGCCCGCCCGCCCCCGCGGCACCACATTGCTGAAGCCCAGCCCGACTCCGTCCAGGATGGCGGTGCCGCAGTCGGGCCCCAGCATCAGGAGGCCGCGCCTGAGCGCCTCGTCCTTGAGCCGGATCTCGTCGGCCAGCGTGACGTGGTCGGAAAAGCAGAAGACATTCAGGTCCTGCGTCAAGGCGTCCCAGCAAATCCAGGCCGCGTGCTCGCCCGGGACCGAGACGACCGCCAGGTTGGCGCCCTCCAGCAGGCCCGCGGCCGTGCGCATGGTGCGCGGCGGCGCCAGTGGACCAGGGCCGGCCGCCGTCCCGCGCTCGGTGAGCGCGCGCTCGGCGGCCAGGAAGGCGGCCTCAGGCTCGGGGCCGCGCGCAGCCAGCACCAAATCGCTGTCGCCGGCCTGCGCCAGCTCCTCGGTCCAGAGGCCCATCTCCTTGAACAGGACCAGGTTGAGGGGCGTGGCCATGGCCGCCATCGCCGCCTCCACGCCCGGTACCGCGGACATGCGGGCGGACGCCACCATGAGCACGATCGAGTCGTGGTACTGGCGAGGGCGGACCTCGACCAGGAGGCTCACGCTGGCCGAATGTAGCATCGGCCTCGGTGCTGGCCGACCTGGCGCTCAAGGACCATGTGCTGGCCGTCACCGGCGGCGCCGCGGGGATCGGCCTGGCCACGGCGCGGCGCGCGGCTGAGCTGGGCGCCCGGGTCGCGGTTCTGGACGTCCAGCCGGGGCCGGCGGATCTCTTCTACGTCCGCTGTGATGTCACTGAACCGGCGGCCGCCTTCGACCAGGTGCGGCACGAGCTGGGGCCGGTGAACGTGCTGGTCAACAACGCCGGCATCGCGCCGCCCGCCGTATCTTTTGAGGAGATCTCGGCCGAGTCCTGGCGCAAGACGCTGGCGGTCAACCTGGATGGCGTCTTCCTCTGCACGCAGGCCGCGCTGCCCCAGATCCGGGAGGCCGGCGGCGGCGCCATCGTGAACGTGGCCTCGGTGGCCGGCAAGCTGCGCTCGCTGGGCAGCACGGTCGCCTACTCGGCGTCGAAGGGCGGCGTGATCGCCTTCACCCGGCACCTGGCCGCACTGCTGGCGCCGGAGGGCATCCGCGTCAACTGCGTGTGCCCGGGCGCCGTGGCGGGCGCCATCAACGACCGGAACCTGGCCGACCCGGAGCGCCGCGCCACCGCCCTGGCCGGGGTGCCCGCCCGCCGGATGGCCACGCCGGAGGAGATCGCCTCGGTGATCTGCTTCTTGGCCTCGGACGCCAGCTCCTACATGGTGGGGGCGGCGGTCGACGTCAACGGCGGGCTGCTGTAACCGCCGACTCGTAGGCCGCGATCGCGTCCCCGTGGCGCAGCGTCAGGCCCACCTCGTCCCATCCGTTGAGCAGGCACTCGCGAATGAAGGGGTCGACCTCGAAACCGCACTCGAAGCCGGGCGCGCTCACGACCTGCCGCTCCAGGTCGACGGTGAGCTCGGTCTCGGGCGCCTCGGTCGCGATCTCCATCAGCTGGCGGACGCGGCCTTCGGGCAGGGCCACGGCCAGGATCCCCACCTTCCCGCAGTTGCTGCGGAAGATGTCGCCGAAAGACGGCGCGATCACCACCTGGTAGCCGGCGTCCTCGAGCGCCCAGGGGGCATGCTCGCGCGAGGAGCCGCAGCCGAAATTGGCGCCCGCCAGCAGCACCGAGGCGCCGCTGTGCTCCGGCCGGTCGAGCACGAAGTCCTGCTCGTCGCGCCGCCAGTCGTGGAAGAGGAAGGGGCCGAAGCCGGAGCGCTCGACGCGGCGCAGGAACTGCTTGGGGATGATCTGGTCCGTGTCCACGTTGTCGCGGTCGAGCGGCGCCATGCGGCCCCGGTGGACACGCAGCGCTTTCATCCCACCAGCTCCCGAACATCGACCAGGTGGCCGGCCAGCGCCGCCGCAGCGGCCATCGGCGGCGAGACCAGGTGGGTGCGCCCGCCCGAGCCCTGCCGGCCCTCGAAGTTGCGGTTGGAGGTCGAGGCGCAGCGCTCGCCGGGGGCCAGGATGTCGTTGTTCATGCCCAGGCACATGGAGCAGCCGGCGTCGCGCCACTCGAAACCGGCCTCGGTGAAAACCCGGTCCAGGCCCTCCGCCTCGGCGGCCACCTTCACCGAGGCCGAGCCAGGGACCACCATCGCCCGCACCCGCGGGTGCACGCGCCGGCCGCGCACCACGGAGGCCGCCAGGCGCAGGTCCTCCAGGCGCGCGTTGGTGCACGAGCCGATGAAGACGCGGTCGAGCGCGATGTCCTGCAGCGCGGTGCCCGGGCGCAGGTCCATGTAGCGCAGCGCCCGCTCCGCGGTCTCGTCGCCTGGCTCCGGGATCCGGCCGGAGATGGGCGCCGCCTGGCCGGGGTTGGTGCCCCAGGTCACGAAGGGCTCCAGTGCCGAGGCATCCAACCGCAGCACTTCGTCGAACGACGCCTCGGGGTCGGTGGCCAGGGCCCGCCAGCGGTCGAGGGCGGCCTCCCACTCGGCGCCCCGCGGCGCGTGCGGCCGCCCCTCCAGGAAAGCGAAGGTCTTGTCGTCGGGCGCGACCATCCCCACCCGCGCGCCCCACTCGATCGACATGTTGCAGACGGTCATCCGCCCCTCCATGGAGAGGCCGCGGATGGTGGCGCCGCGGTACTCGACGGCGCTGCCGCTGCCGGCCGCGATCCCGACCTGCGCGATCAGTCCCAGCACCAGGTCCTTGGCTGTGACCCCGATCGGCAGCTCACCCTCCACCTCGACCGCCAGGTCGCGCGGCCGCCGCTGCCACAGGCACTGGGTGGCCAGCACGTGCTCCACCTCGCTGCTGCCGATGCCGAAGGCCAGCGCGCCGAAGGCGCCGTGGGTGGAAGTGTGGGAATCGCCGCAGACGATGGTCTTGCCGGGATGCGTGAGCCCGAGCTCGGGCCCGATCACGTGCACGATGCCCTGCCGCCGCGAGCCCAGGCCGTAGAGCTTGATCCCGGCCCAATCGCAGTTCTCGCGCAGGGCGTCCATCTGCTTGCGCGAGATCTCGTCGGCCGCCTCGTAGCCGCCCCGGGTCGGGTTGTTGTGGTCGACGGTGGCGACCGTCAGGTCAGGGCGGCGGACCCGGCGGCCGTTCAGGCGCAGCGACTCGAAGGCCTGCGGCGAGGTCACCTCGTGCACGAGATGGAGATCGATGTAGAGCAGATCGGGCTCGCCGGGCGCCGAGCGGACAACGTGCTGGTCCCAGATCTTGCCCGCCAGGGTGCGGGGCATCGGCGGCCTAATGTACCCGCGCGCCCCAAGCGCCGGTTGGAGGTGAGCCACGTACCCGTAGGCCTCACTTTGTGGGCGCGCCACTATTCGCGGCTCTGGAAAGGTCCCTAAGCTTCAGCGGTCGTGTCGCCCTGCCTGCCGTTTGCCCGGCTGGACCTCCTTCTTATCGCCCTCCTTAGGGCGGGGTCGCGCGCACCCGAGTAAGAGAACCACCCTCTTCGCGACGCGAGCCCCCGCAAAGCAAATGCGGGGGCTCCGTTTTTTTTAAGAAATGATCGAAGCAACACACACCGCGGATCCGGATTCCAGGGGTCCCCGCCAGATCGCAAGATCTGGTGGGGTTGAAATGACCGGGGCGGACATCGTCCTCACCGCGCTGGAGCGCGAGGGCGTCGAGGTCATCTTCGGCTACCCGGGCGGCGCCAACCTGCCCATCTACCAGCGCCTGCCCGACCATCCCGCCCTGCGCCACGTCCTCGTCCGCCACGAGCAGGGCGCGGCGCACATGGCCGACGGCTACGCGCGCGCCACCGGCAAGCCAGGCGTCGTCTTCGCCACCAGCGGGCCGGGCGCCCTGAACCTGGTCACCGGGCTGGCCACCGCGTTCATGGACTCAGTGCCGATGGTGGCCATCACCGGCCAGGTCAACACGTCCGTGGTCGGGCGCGACGCCTTCCAGGAATCGGACGTCATCGGCTGCACGCTGCCCGTCACCAAGCACAACTACCTGGTCACCCGTGTCGAGGACCTGGCGCCCACCATCCGCAAGGCCTTCCACCTCGCCATCACCGGCCGGCCCGGGCCGGTCCTGGTCGACGTCTGCAAGGACGTCCAGCAGGCCAGCGGCCTGTTCGAGTACCCGGACGAGCTGACCATGCCGGGCTACCGGCCCGCGCTGGAGGCCGATCTCTCGGCGGTGGGTCTGGCCGCGCGCAAGCTGGCCGAGGCCGCGCGGCCGGTGATCCTGGTCGGCCACGGCGTGCTCCTGAGCGGCGCTGAGGCGGAGCTGCAGGAGCTGGCCGAGAAGACGGGCATCCCGGTCGGGACCACGCTGCTCGGCATCGGCGCCTTCCCCACTGACCATCCGCTCTCGCTGCACATGACCGGCTTCATGGGCACCGGCTGGTGCCTGCGGGCGGTGCAGAACGCGGACCTCCTGATGATGGTCGGGATGCGGGTCGACGACCGCGTCACGGCCAAGCTCGACGAGTGGGCACCGCGAGCCGAGACCTTCATCCATGTCGACATCGACCACTCCGAGATGGGCAAGAACGTGCGCCCCCACATCGAGATCGTGGCGGACGCCAAGCGCGCGCTCCGGGCCCTGCTGCCGCTGGTCGAGCCCGCCCCTGAATCGCGCCGCGCCTGGCTGACGCAGATCGAGGCCTGGCGGGAGGAGCACCCCCTGCGCTATCGCCGCTCCAACGGGCACCTGCAGCCGCAGGACGTGCTCCTGGAGATGTATCGGCGCTGCCGCTCGGAGGCGATCGTGGTCGCCGACGTGGGCCAGAACCAGATCTGGGCCGCGCTCTGGTGGCGCTACCGCAAGCCCGGGCTCTTCATCAACTCGGGCGGCGCCGGGACCATGGGCTTCGCGCTGCCGGCGGCGCTGGGGGCCAAGGTCGGCCGGCCCGATAAAGCCGTCTGGTGCGTGGCCGGCGAGGGTGGGTTCGTGATGACCTCGCAAGAGATGTCGGTGGCGGTCGAGCAGGGGCTCGACGTCAAGGTGGTGCTGCTCAACAACTTCTCGCTGGGCATGGTCCGCCAGTTCCAGGACGACTTCTACGGCGGCGTGCGCTCGCAGGTGGACCTCACGGTGATGCCCGATTTCATGAAATTGGCGGAGGCATATGGCTGGCGCGGGGCGCGCGTGGCCCGAGCCGAGGACATCGGCGCCGCCTTCGACGCGGCCGAACGCACGCCGGGCCCGTTCCTGATCGATTTCCAGATCGATCCCGAGGCCAACGTTTACCCCATCGTGCCTCTGGGCAAAGGCCTCGACCACTTCCAGGAAGAGCCCTATGACATCTAACCGCGTACGGGTGCTCAGCCTCATGGTCGAGGACCATCCGGGCGTCCTGGAGCGGGTGGCCAGCCAGATCCGGCGGCGCGGCTTCAACATCCAGTCCCTGACGGTCGGCCCGGTGGGCGGCGGCCGCTCCCGGATGACGGTGACCGTCGACGCCGGCCACGCCGAGGTCGACCAGGTGGCCAAGCAGGTCGACAAGCTGATCGAGGTCATCGAGGTCCACGACATCACCGACGACCCCATCGTCAGCCGCGAGCTGGTGGTGGCCCGGGTCGACATCCCCGAGCACGCGCGCGACGCCTTCCTGGGCCGCCTGGCGCGCTCGGGCGGGCGCGTCGTCGACGCACTCAACGGCAGCCTGGTGGTCGAGCTCTCGGCGGCGCCGGAGCAGGTCGAAGGATTCCTGGCGCTGCTGCGACCCTACGGACTCTCCGAGCTGGCCCGTTCGGGGCCGGTCGCCATGCGAAGGAGCTCGCATAAATGAAGATGCACTACGACGCCGACTGCCCGCCCCGCCTGGGCGAGAAGGTGGCCGTGCTCGGCTACGGCAGCCAGGGCCACGCCCACTCGCTCAACCTGAAAGGGTCCGGCGAGGACGTACGCGTGGGCCTTTATCCGGGTTCACGCTCGCGTGCCAAGGCCGAAGGCGCCGGCCTGCGCGTGGTGGACGTGGCCGACGCCGTGAAAGAGGCCGACATCGTGATGGTGCTGACGCCCGATGTCGGCCAGCAGAAGCTGTACCGCGAGTCGATCGAGCCGAACCTGCGGCCCGGGATGATGCTCATGTTCGCTCACGGCTTCGCCATCCACTACGGCACCGTGCAGCCGCCCAAGGATGTCGACGTGACGATGGTGGCGCCCAAGGGTCCCGGGCACCTGGTGCGCTCCACCTATGTCGAAGGCAACGGCACGCCGGCGCTGCTGGCGATCCACCAGGACGCCACAGGTCGGGCGCGCGAGCGCACGCTCGCCTATGCGAAGGGCATCGGCGCCGGGCGTGCGGGCATCCTGGAGACGACCTTCAAAGAAGAGACCGAGACCGATCTCTTCGGCGAGCAGGCGGTTCTTTGCGGCGGCATCTCGCGGCTCATCCAGACCGGATTCGAGACGCTGGTGGAAGCCGGCTATCAGCCCGAGCTCGCGTACTTCGAAGTCCTGCACGAGATGAAGCTGATCGTCGACCTCATGTACCGCGGCGGGCTGGCGTTCATGCGCTACAGCGTTTCCGACACCGCCGAGTACGGCGACTACGTGTCGGGCCCGCGCGTCATCGACGAGCACGTGCGCCAGAACATGCGCGCGGTGCTGAAGGAGATCCAGGACGGCACCTTCGCCGAGAAGTGGATCGACGAGAACAACAGCAGCGGGCGCGCCCACTTCCTGGAGCTGCGCAAGCAGAACTCGGAGCACCAGATCGAGAAGGTCGGCGAGGACCTGCGGTCGATGATGCCCTGGCTGGAACCGGCGGAGAAGAACTGAGGAGGACGGTGAGCGCTTTGATCGGTCCAGACCGCGTCCAGATCTTCGACACCACGCTGCGCGACGGCGAGCAGTCGCCGGGCTTCGCGCTCGACGGCGAGCAGAAGCTGATCCTCGCACGCCAGCTGGAGCGACTCGGAGTGGACGTGATCGAAGCCGGCTTCCCCATCTCCTCGCCGGGTGACTACGAGGCCTGCCGCCTGATCGCGCGCGAGGTGCGCGGGCCGGTCATCACCGCGCTGGCCCGCGCGTTGAAGGGCGACATCGATGCGGTCTGGGGCGCCATCCGCGAGGCCGAGCGTCCGCAGATCCACATCGTGCTCTCCGTCTCTGACATCCACATCCAGCGCAAGTTGGGTCTCAGCCGCGAGGAGGTCATCCGACGCGGGGAATCTGCGGTCACCTACGCGCGCGACCTCTGCGACCAGGTGCAGTACTCGCCCGAGGACGCGGGCCGTTCCGATCCCGATTACCTGGTGGAGACGGTCGAGCGGATGCTCGACGCCGGCGCCACCGTCATCAACATCCCCGACACCACCGGCTACTGCCTGCCGCAGGAGTTCGGCGCACTGGTCAACTACGTGCTGCGCAATGTGCGCAGGCCCGAGCGCGCGCTGTTCAGCGTGCACTGCCACAACGATCTGGGACTGGCCACGGCCAACTCACTGGCCGCGGTGGAGGCGGGCGCGCGGCGCGTCGAGTGCACCATCAACGGCATCGGCGAGCGCGCGGGCAACACCTCGCTGGAGGAGGTGGTGATGGTCCTGGCCGTGCGCCAGGCGGCGCTTGGCCTGGAGACCGGCATCGTCACCCCGCAGATCGCCCCCACCTCGCGGTTGCTGACGGACCTGACGGGCGTCGGCGTGCAGCCGAACAAGGCGGTGGTCGGCGCCAACGCCTTCGCGCACGCCTCCGGCATCCACCAGGACGGCGTGCTCAAGGACAAGCTGAACTACGAGATCATGCGGCCCCAGGACGTCGGCTTCGACGACACCCGCATCGTGCTCACCGCGCGCTCCGGACGCCACGCCTTCAAGCACCGCCTGCGCGCCCTGGGCATCGTGCTCGCCGACGAGCACGTGCAGCCCGCGTGGGAGCGTTTCCTCTCAGTCGCCGACCGCAAGAAAGAGGTCACCGACGCCGACCTCATCGAGATCTCTGCCTTTGTGAAGCGCGAGGTAGCCCGGTCGGCCTGAAGATCGGGTTCCAGGGCGAGCCCGGCGCCTACTCCGAAGAGGCGGCGCTGCTGCTCTTCCCGGACGCCGAGACCATCGGCCAGGCCTCGTTCCGCATGGCCTTCGAGGCGCTCGCCGGCTGCAGCGTCGATGTCTGTGTGCTGCCGGTCGAGAACTCTCTGGGCGGCATCGTGCAGGAGGTGAACGACTACCTCTGGGAGTTCGACGGGCTGCGCGTCACGCGCGAGCACATCCACCCGGTGCTGCACTGCCTGGTGGGCCGCCGCGACGCTCCGATCACGCGCGCCCTCTCGCACCCCCAGGCGCTGGCCCAGTGCCGCGGCTGGCTGCACGCGCACGGGATCGAGGAGGTGACCGGGCAGGACACGGCCGGCTCGGCGCGCTGGCTGGCCGAGAACCCGACACCGGGACTGGCGGCCATCGCCTCGGCCGCGGCGGCGCGCCGCTACGACCTGGAGGTGCTGGCCGAGGGCATCCAGGACGACCTCTCCAACCGCACCCGCTTCCTGGTCGTGGACCGCGGGCGACCGGCGCGCCCGGCGGATTGCGGCGCCGGCTGCCGGGCCTCGCTGGCTATGGTCACCGCTCACAAGCCGGGCTCGCTGGTGGAGGCGCTGCAGTGCTTCTCCCGGCGGGGCGTCAACCTCTCACGCCTGGATTCGCGGCCCATCGCCGGGCGCCCGTTCCAGTACCGCTTCTACCTGGACTTCGAGGTCGGCGAGGCGAGCGCCGCGGAGGCGGCGCTCGCCGAGCTGGAGTCGGTGGCCGCGGAGGTCAGGCTGTTCGGAACCTTCCCAGCGGCTCTCGGTTAGCTGTCCAGAAACTCGTCGAGGGCGCCCACGTCCTCGGAGATGCGCCAGAACTCCTTGATTCGACCCTCGGAGTCGGGATGCGTGATGTCCGTGGCCTTCATCTCCAGCGTGCGGCCCTGCTTGCGGTACTTGACCGTGAGCAGTGCCACCGTGTGCTGGTCGTTGGCGAGCACGTCGTGGAGCTCGGTCTCCTGGCCGTCGTACATGCCCATGTACTTGCCGAAGAGCTCCATCACCTGCTGCTTGCCCTTGTAGGTCCCCGCGATCGAGCTCTTGCCAGGGACGTGCCAGACGATGTCGTCGGCGAAGACTTCCATCACGGTCTGGACATCGCCCTCCTCAAAGGCCTTATAGGCCTTGCGAGCGATCTCGACGTTCCGCTGCCCTATTTCGACCATGCCATTTCCCCCATCAATTGGTCGCGGTTGGAACCGGATCAGTCTGACGCGGTGGGGAGGCTTGTCAAGCGGCCTTGACGGCCGCCACCAGCTTGGTCAATGACTCCTTGGCGTCGCCGAACAGCATGATCGTCTTGGGGTCGTACAGCAGCTCGTTGTCGATGCCCGCGAAGCCTGGCCGCATCGAGCGCTTCAGGAAGACGATGTTGTGGGCGTCGTCCACGTTGAGGATGGGCATCCCGTAGATCGGGCTGCCGGGCGAGTTGCGCGCGGCGGGGTTGACGACATCGTTCGCCCCCACCACCAGCACCACGTCGGTGCTCTTGAACTCGTCGTTGATGGCCTCCATCTCCTTCAGCTGCTCGTAGGGCACGTTGGCCTCGGCCAGGAGCACGTTCATGTGCCCGGGCATGCGCCCGGCGACCGGGTGGATGGCGTAGTCCACGGCGACGCCCTTCTTCTCCAGCAGGTCGGCGAGCTCGCGAACCACGTGCTGCGCCTGCGCCACCGCCAGGCCGTAGCCGGGCACGATGATCACGCGCCGCGAGTAGGCGAGCATGGTGCCGATGTCGTCGGCCTGGCCGGCGCGCACGCTCTTGCCCTCGGCGCCGGCGGCGCCGGCCGGACTCGCCACCGGCGTGCCCACCGCGGCGAAGAGCACGTTGGCGATGGAGCGGCCCATGGCCTGCGACATGAGCAGCGTGAGCAGCGTGCCGGACGCCCCGACCAGTGTGCCGGCCACGATCAGCGCGAAGTTGTCGAGGATGAACCCCGACGCCGCTACGGCGAGGCCCGTGAAGGCGTTTAGCAGCGAGATCACCACCGGCATGTCGGCGCCGCCGATGGGAAGCACGAAAGCGACACCCAGCAGCAGGGCCAGCACCAGCAGCGCGCTGTAGGCCAGCGTGAGGTTGGCGAAGCCGACCAGGTAGACAGCCAGCGCGAGGATGGCCAGCGCCACCAGGCCGTTGACGACCTGCTGGCCGGGATAGGTGATGGGCGTGCCCGTCATCAGCTCCTGCAGCTTGGCGAAGGCGATCATCGAGCCCGCGAACGAGATGCCGCCGATCACGATCGAGAACACCGACGGGAAGGACTCGGACGGATTGGGATGCGCGCCCAGGATGTACGTCAGCTCGTAGACCGCGACCAACGCTGCCGCGCCGCCGCCGACGCCGTTGAAGAGCGCCACCATCTGCGGCATAGCGGTCATGCGCACGCGCCGCGCGCCCACCGTGCCCACCAGCCCGCCGATGATCACGCCGGCCACCGCCAACGCGACGCCGACGCCGGTGAACTTGCCTTGCAGCGCCAGGTTGACGACCGTCGTCAGGAGCGCGATCACCATGCCCACCGCAGACGTCCAGTTGCCGCGGCGCGCGCTCTTGGGCGAGCTCAGCTGCTTCATGCCCACGATGAACAGCACGGCCGCGATCAGGTACAGGACCTGCAGCAGCAGCGTGTTCACTGCCGGCGACCCCTGAACATTTCGAGCATGCGGTCGGTGACGACGAAGCCGCCCACGACGTTGGTGGTCGCCAGCACCACGGCCACAAAACCGATCGCGTAGCCGACCGGGTCGTGCGCGCTGCCGGCGATGATCAGCGCGCCCACCAGGATGATGCCGTGGATGGCGTTGGTCCCCGACATCAGCGGCGTGTGCAGGATGGTTGGAACCTTGGAGATGACCTCGATACCGACGAAGATCGCCAGCACGAAGTAGGTCACCAGCGTCAGCAGCTCGGTGCTCATGAAACGGCCGCCATCATCTTCTTGGCGTTCTCGTTGACGACCTCGCCGCCGTGCGTCACCACAGCACCCTTCAGCACCTCGTCCTCGAGGTCGAGGTTGAGGTTACCGTCTTTGACCATCAGCATCAGCAGGTTGGCGACGTTGCGCGCGTAGAGCTGACTGGCGTGCACGGGGATCGTGCTGGGCACGTTGCGCGTGCCGTCGATGGTGACACCGTCGACCTCCACCACCTCGCCCGGCTTGGTCAGCTCGACGTTGCCGCCGCCGTCCGCGGCCAGGTCGACGATCACCGAGCCCGGGCGCATCCCCTTCACCATCTCGGCCGTGACCAGGACGGGCGCCTTGCGGCCGGGCACGGCCGCCGTGGTGATCACCACGTCCGCCGCCGCCACGCGCTCGGTCAGCAGCTCGCGCTGCTTGGCCAGGAAGTCCTCCGACTGCTCGCGGGCGTAGCCGCCCGCGCCCTCCTGCGCCTCCAGCTCGAGCTCCAGGAAGGTGGCGCCCAGCGACTTCACTTCTTCGCGAACCGCGGGTCGCACGTCATAGGCCTCGACCACCGCGCCCAGGCGGCGAGCGGTGGCGATCGCCTGCAGGCCGGCCACGCCGGCGCCCAGCACCAGGACGCGTGCGGGCGCAATGGTGCCGGCCGCGCTCATCAGCATCGGGAAGTACTTGCCCAGGCGCACGGCCGCCATGAGCACCGCCTTGTAGCCGGCCAGCGAGGCCTGGGAGGAAAGCGCGTCCATCGACTGCGCGCGTGAGATGCGCGGCACCATCTCGAGAGAAAGCGCGGTCACGCCGTGCTTGGCCAGGGCCATCACGGCCGCGGCGTTGGCCGCCGGCTGCAGGAAGCCGATGCTGATGGCGCCCTTGCGCATGGCCTTGACGTCGCCGTCGGCGGGCGGCTGCACGCGCAGGACGACGTCCGCGGCCGCCATCGCCTTGGCGTGGTCCTGGCTGACGCTGGCGCCGGCCTCCCTATAGGCGCTGTCCGGGTAGCTGGCCGCCTCCCCGGCCCCGGCCTCGACCGTGACCTCGAGCCCGGCCGCCACCATCTTGGCGACGGTCTCCGGGGTCGCCGCGACCCGGCGCTCACCGGGCGCGGTCTCACGCAGGACCAGGACTTTCACTGCCGCGTGAATCTACTGGAAGCCGGACCGCTGCCGCCGCGCCACCCATATCCCGGGATATCGCCCGAGCCGGGCAGCTCCCCACTAATGAAAGAGCGCGCCGGCGGTGGGGCCCACCGGCGCGCCAGGGAGAGAAGGATTCTGGATCGGTTGTGTCCCCGATTCTGATAGCGCCGGACACCGATCCACGTGCTTCCGGCAGACATCTCGCCGACGAAACGGGGTCACGCACCCAAGCGGATACGATTAGAAACCCGAATTCAGGGGCTTATGTCGAACGTGAAGGTCAACGAGCTCACCTTCCAGGCCGCCACCGTTAATGGGTCCGGCAGCCAGTCCGCCAACATGGTGCTGACGCGCGCCATCTTCTCCATGGGCATCCCGGTCGCGCCCAAGAACGTGTTCCCCAGCAACATCGAGGGCCTGCCCACCTGGTACCAGCTGCGGATCACGCCCGAGGGCTACATGGCCCGCAAGGGCGATCCCGACGTGCTGGTCGCGCTCAACCCCGCGACCTGGGCCAACGACCTGAAGAGCGTGCGCCTGGGCGGGGCGGTGATCCACGAGGAGGCCTACTCCACGGCGGACGCCCGCGACGATCTCACCTACTACCCGGTCCCCTTCGCCAAGCTGGCCAAGACCAAGATCGCCAGCGACACGCTGCGCAAGCAGCTCACCAACATGCTCTACGTGGGCGTGGTGGGCGGCCTCCTGGGCATCCCCCGCGACCGCCTCGAGCACGGCGTGCAGCGGGTCTTCCAGACCAAGCCCAAGGCCTGGCCGGTCAACGTCGACGCCGTCAACGTGGGCTACGACTACTGGCAGGAGAACTTCCAGGACCGGCCCTGCGGCTTCCGCCTGGAGCCGATCTCGGGCAAGGTCGACGACCTCGTCCTGGTCGAGGGCAACCAGGCCGCCGCGCTGGGCGCGCTGATGGGCGGCGTCACGGTCGCCGCCTGGTACCCCATCACCCCCAGCTCCAGCCTCTGCGAGAACCTGATCGCCTACGCCGACCGCTTCCGGGTCGACCCCAAGACGGGCGAGAAGCTGATCTCGGTGGTGCAGGCCGAGGACGAGCTCGCCGCGCTGGGCATGGCCATCGGCGCCGGCTGGGCCGGGGCCCGGGCCATGACCTCGACCTCCGGGCCCGGGATCTCGCTGATGGCGGAGTTCAGCGGGCTCGCCTACTACGCGGAGATCCCGGTCGTAATCTTCGACATCCAGCGCGTCGGCCCCTCCACGGGCCTGCCCACCCGGACCATGCAGGGCGACATCAGCTTCGCCTACTCGCTCTCCCATGGCGACACCCGGCACCTGGTCCTGATGCCCGGGAATGTGGAGGAGTGCTACGAGTTCGGGCGCATCGCCTTCGACCTCGCCGACCGCTTCCAGACGCCCGTCTTCGTGCTTTCCGATCTGGACCTGGGCATGAATCTCTGGATGACGCCCAAGTTCCAATACCCGGACTCGAAGTTCGACCGGGGCAAGGTCCTGAGCGCGGAGCGGCTGGAGGAGCTGAAGGGCGACTGGGGCCGCTACCGGGACATCGACGGCGACGGCATCACCTATCGCACGCTTCCCGGCACCGAGCACGCCCAGGCCGGCTACTTCACGCGCGGTTCGGGCCACGACGAAAACGCGCGCTACACCGAGAGCGCCGAGGCCTACGCGCGCAACATGGACCGCCTCGCCCGCAAGCTGGAAGGCGCCCGCGCGGCCCTGCCGCAACCTTTGCTCGAGGAGCCGGGTTCAGAGGTCGGATTGATTGCCTTCGGGTCCACCGACGCGGCCATCGTCGAGGCCCGCGCGGTGCTGCAGGAATCGGGCCTGCGCACCGACTACCTGCGCCTGCGCGCCCTGCCCCTGTCGAAGGCGGTCGGTGAGTTCGTGGCTCGGCACGAGCGCGTCTACGTGGTGGAGCAGAACCGCGACGGCCAGGTCTACGACCTGGTGCGGCTGGAGCTGCCACCCGACCAGGTCGGCAAGCTGCGATCGATCCGCTACTACGACGGCCAGCCCATCCCGGCCGAGGCCATCACCCGGCCGCTGATGGAATTGGAGGCCGTACCCGCATAGCGATGGCAGCCACCCTCAACCGCATCGGCCTCCCCCGCGATGCCTACAAGGGCGCGGCCAGCACCATGTGCGCGGGCTGCGGCCACAACTCGATCACCAACCACCTGATCAAGGCGCTCTACGAGCTGGGGGTCGAGCCTCAGCGGCTGGCCAAGATGAGCGGCATCGGCTGCTCCTCCAAGACGCCCGCCTACTTCGTGGAGCAGGCCCACGGCTTCAACGGCGTGCACGGCCGGATGCCGGCCCTCACGACCGGCGCCCAGCTCGCCGACCGGCGGCTGATCATGCTCGGTGTCTCCGGCGACGGCGACACCGTATCCATCGGCCTGGGCCAGTTCATGCACATGATCCGGCGCAACGTGGACTGCACCTACATCATCGAGGACAACGGCACCTACGGCCTCACCAAGGGGCAGTTCTCGGCCACCGCCGACGTCGGCTCCGTGCAGAAGAAGGGCGCCGTCAACACCTTCCAGCCCATCGATCCCTGCGCGGTGGCGCTGACGCTCGGCTGCTCCTTCGTGGCGCGCTCCTTCAGCGGGGACGGCAAGCAGCTGGTGCCACTGATCAAGGCGGCCATCGCGCATCGCGGCATGGCTCTGCTGGACGTGATCTCGCCCTGCGTCACCTTCAACGACCACGACGGGTCCACCAAGAGCTACAGCTGGGTCAAGGAGCACGACGAAGAGATCCACGACGTCTCCTTCATCCCGTTCTTCGAGGAGATCGCCGTCGACTACGAGCCCGGCACGGCCGTCTCGGTCGAGATGCACGACGGGTCGCACCTGGTGCTCAAGAAGCTGGGTGAGGATTACGACCCCACGGACCGCATGCAGGCGCTGCACCTGGTCGAGGAATCGCGGACCAAAGGGCAGCTGCTCACCGGCCTGCTCTACATCGACGAGTCGGCGCTCGACTTTGCGGCCACCGAGAAGATCCCCGCCGAGCGCGCACTCCGCGACCTGGGCGAGGAGGAGCTGCGGCTCAGCCCGGCCGACTTCGACACCTTCATGGACGAGTTCGCGTAGCCGAGCACGACGGCGCCGCCTCCGAGCTGGCCCGGCGCGACCCCGACCTGGCCCGGATCATCGAGATCGTCGGCCCGCTCAACATCCGGCCGCCCTCCGACAGCTACTTCGCCGCGCTCTGCCGCTCCATCGTCTTCCAGCAGCTGGCGGGCAAGGCGGCAGCGGCCATCTTCGGGCGCTTCCAGGCCGCCGTCGGACCTGAGCTGACGGCCGAGGCCGTGCTGGCCACGCCCGGCCCAGCGCTGCGGGCGGCGGGCCTCTCGGCGGCCAAGACCGCGTCGCTGATCGACCTTTCGACGAAAGTGGTGGACGAGACAGTGCCGCTGGACGGCATCGAGGCCCTGGCCGACGACGAGATCATCGCCCGCCTCTCCGCGGTGCGCGGGATCGGGCGCTGGACGGCCGAGATGTTCCTCATCTTCCAGCTCCGGCGGCCCGACGTCTGGCCGGTGGACGACCTGGCCGTGCGCCGGGGCTACGCGGTGATGCACAACCTGCCGGAGTGGCCCAAGCCCAAGGAGCTGGAGCGGCTGGGCGAGGTTTACCGGCCCTGGCGCTCGGTGGCGGCCTGGTACTGCTGGCGGATGACGGACATGGTGCTGCCCACAGCAGCCACGTAGATTGGAGCGGGAGATGTTCTCCCGCCGAGCCGCCGTAGCCGTCGCAGCCCTGGCTCTGGTCGCCTGCGCCAACACGCCCCAGGTAAAGGTTCCGGCCGCCAAGCCGACCCCGACGCCCACGCCCAGCTTCCCGGCGCCGGCGATGGTCCAGATCGAGAACGCGCCCGAGTCCCATCCTCACTCGGGCATCCAGAAGGCGGACATGGTCTTCGAGTACCTGACCGAGGGCGGCATCACCCGCTTCACGGTCGTGTACTTCAAGCCGTCCGGCAGCGAGAAGGTGGGGCCCGTGCGCAGCGCCCGCCTGGCGGCCCTGCGCCTGGTGCAGTCCTACCACGGGGTGCTCTTCTACTCGGGCGCCAGCGACTACGTGCAGGGCAAGATCTGGGACAACAAGGTCCCCAACTTCACCGAGGGTTCCGACGGGGGCAAGTACTTCCAGCGCGACAGCTCGCGGCAGGCGCCCCACAACCTCTTCACCAGTCCCGACCAGATGGCGCAGGCCGTCGACAAGTCCGGCCAGCGCATCACCTACACGCGCCCGGCGCCCGGCGAGCCGGCCGGCCAGGGCACGCCCGCCAACAAGATCGACTTCGACCAGACCTACGCCCACCACGTGACCTACACCTTTGACGCGGCTTCCAAGACGTACACATATGCCGGGGAGACCGACGCCGCCAACGGCAACCAGCCGCTGAAGATCACCAGCGTCGTCCTGCTGCACGTCGCC
Organism: Candidatus Dormiibacterota bacterium; assembly: GCA_036378695.1. Taxonomy (GTDB): domain Bacteria; phylum Chloroflexota; class Dormibacteria; order Dormibacterales; family Dormibacteraceae; genus CF-28. The sequence goes on along the minus strand of DASUVY010000118.1, from coordinate 17,754 downwards.
CACCACGGCGCCGGCTACACCGAGGACGTGCTGGGCGCCGAAGGCATCGATTTCGACCTCACCGGTCAGGGCAAGGCGGAGGTCTTCAGCCGGGGCCAGCGCTTCGACGCCACCTGGGACCTGAGCCAGGCCGACCAGCCGCTGCGCCTGCTGGGCGCCGACGGCAAGGATTTCTCCCTCCCCCAGGGGCTGACCTGGTTCAGCCTGGTCGACCCCGACCTGAGCCCTGGCGTCAGCTAGCTCCTGGAGGCTCAAAGCCTCGCATCTGCTAGAGTCGCGCCCATGGCGCGGTATCGCATCGGCCAGGTCGCCGAGCTGCTCGCGGTCAGCCCCGACACCGCCCGCCGCTGGGTCGACTCCGGCAAGCTGGCCACGGTCCGCAGCCAGGCCGGCCACCGCCTGATCGAGGGCGCCGAGCTGGCGCGCTTCCTGGCCGGGCGCCCGGCGCCGCCACGCATCCCGATCGCCGACCAGTCGGCCCGGAATCACTTCGCGGGCGTGGTCACCCGGGTGCTGAAGGACGGGGTGATGGCGCAGGTCGAGATCCAGGCCGGGCCACACCGGGTGGTCTCGCTGATCAGCCGGGAGGCGGCCGACGAGCTGGGCCTGGAGCCCGGCATCCGCGCCATCGCCTCCGTGAAGTCGACCAACGTGATCGTGGAGGTTCCGGCATCCGCCTCCTGACGCTCGGCCTTGCCGGACTCCTGGCCGCCTGCGGCGGTGCGGGCTCGAGCGCTGGATCGCCGCCGCCACCCACGCTGCAGGTCTTCGCCGCTGCCTCCCTGACCGATGCCTTCAAAGCCGAGGGCGCCGCCTTCCACGGCGCGCGGGCCGAGTTCAACTTCGCGGGCAGCTCGACGCTGGCCGCACAGATCGTGGAGGGCGCGCCCGCCGATGTCTTCGCCTCGGCGGACCAGGCCAACATGCAGAAGGTCGTCGACGCCGGCTCCGTCTCCTCGACGGCCGTGTTCGCCTCCAACCGGCTCCAGATCGTGGTCGGCCCCGGCAATCCCAAGGGCATCCGGTCGCTGGCGGACCTGGCCCGCCCGGGCCTGGTGGTGGTGCTGTGCGCGCCCGCCGTGCCCTGCGGCGCCTATGGCGCCCAGGCCCTGGGGCGGGCGGGCGTGACCGTCCACCCCGCCAGCCAGGAGCAGGACGTCAAGGCGGTCGTGAGCAAGGTGCAGCTCGGCGAGGCCGACGCCGGCATCGTCTATCAGACCGACGTGCGGGCGGCCGGGGCGGCGGTGCAGGGCGTGGACATCCCCGCCGACCAGAACGTGCCCGTCGAGTACCCGATCGCCGTGCTCAAGCGCGCCGACCCAGCGGCCGCGCGCTTCGTCGACTTCGTACGCTCGCCGGCCGGCCAGCGGATCCTTGGCGGCTTCGGCTTCGGCCCGCCGTAGACGCGAGCGGCCGCCCCTGGGCCTGGCGGCGGCCGGCGCACTGGGGGCAGCGCTCTTCGCGTTGCCCCTCCTGGGACTGGTGGTCAGGGCGCCCTGGGCGGACGGGCTACGCGAGCTGGGCGCGCCGGAGTCACTGGACGCGCTCAAGCTCTCGCTGGTCTGCTCCCTGTCGGCCACCGCGCTGGCGCTGGTGCTGGGGGTCCCCCTGGCCTGGCTGCAGGCCCGCGCCGAGTTTCGGGGCCGCAGCCTGCTGAGGGCGCTGACCACGCTGCCGATGGTCCTGCCGCCGGTGGTGGGCGGCGTTGCGCTGCTGCTGGCGTTCGGCCGCCAGGGGCTGCTCGGCCACTTCTTGTTCGACGCCTTCGGCGTGCGGCTGCCCTTCACCACCGCGGGCGCGATCCTGGCCGAGACCTTCGTCTCCATGCCCTTCCTGGTGATAACCGTGGAGGCCGGGCTGCGCTCCATGAACCGGCGCCTGGAGGAGGCGGCGCGCACGCTGGGCGCCGGCCGCTGGCGGGTCCTGACCCGGGTCACGCTGCCCCTGATCGCACCCTCGATCTTCTCGGGCGCCGTGCTCTGCTGGTCGCGGGCGCTGGGCGAGTTCGGCGCCACCATCACCTTCGCCGGAAACTTCCCCGGCCGCACTCAAACGCTGCCGCTGGCGGTCTACCTGCTCCTGGAAACGCGGCCGGAGGCCGCGGTGATGCTGAGCCTGGTCCTGGTCGCGGTCTCGCTGGCGGTGCTGGTGGGGCTGCGCGACCGGTACCTGGTCGCGCGGTGAGCCTGGAAGTCAGCGCCCGCGTGCGGCTGGGCTCGCTGGACCTGGACGTCGAGCTGGCGGTGGCGGACGGCGAGGTGGTCGCCCTGCTGGGACCCAACGGCGCCGGCAAGAGCACGCTGCTGCGGGTGCTGGCGGGGCTGCAGCCGCTGGATGGCGGCCGGGTCGTGCTCGACGGCGCGGTCCTGGATGACGCGGAGGCGGGTCGATTTGTTCCGCCGGAGCGGCGGCCGGTGGGGTTCGTGTTCCAGGACTACCTGCTCTTCCCCCACCTGACCGTTCTCGACAACGTCGAGTTTGGCCTGCGCAGCCGCGGCCTGCCCCCGGCCCGGGCGCGGGAGTGGCTGGCGCGGGTGGGGTTGGGCGAGCTCGCGTCTGCCCGGCCCGCGGCGCTCTCCGGTGGCCAGGCCCAGCGCGTCGCACTGGCGCGGGCGCTGGCCACCGACCCTCGGCTTCTGCTCCTGGACGAGCCCCTGGCTGCGCTGGACGCCTCCAGCCGGGCCGCCCTCCGCAGGGAGCTCAAGCGCCACCTGGAGAGCTTCGGGGGGATCCGCCTGGTGGTCACCCACGACCCGGTGGAGGCGGCGGCCCTGGCCGACCGGGTCGTGGTCCTGGAGGCGGGCCGGGTGCTGCAGTCAGGCTCGCATCAGGACATCACCGCGCGGCCGCGCTCGCGCTACGTCGCCGACCTGGCGGGCGTGAACCTCTGGCGCGGCATCGCCGCCGCGGGCCAGGTCCGTATCGACGGCGCCACGCTGGCTGCCATCGAGCCGCACCAGGGCGAGGTCTTCGTGACCGTGCAGCCGCGGGCGGTGGCGCTCTTCCGGAACCGGCCCGACGGCACCCCGCGCAATGTCTGGCGGGGGCGGGCGGCGGGGGTCGACTATCTGGGCGACCGGGCGCGGGTACGCCTCGAGGGCACGCTGCCGATCGTCGCCGAGGTTTCGCGCGCGGCGGTGGACGACCTGGGCCTGGCCGGCGGGGCGGAGGTCTGGATTGCCGTCAAGGCCGCGGAGGTCGAGGTCTACCCGGCCTAGCGGCTCCGCCTCTCAGTTCCAGCCGCGGGCGGCGACCGGCTCCCAGCGCGGCTGGCCGTTGCCCACGAAGAGCAGGGCCGGATGCAGGTTGGCCGTGGTGCAGGCGTGGGAGGGGATCACCACGACCCGGTCCCCCACCTTCAGGTCGGCGTCGCCGAGCACGACCGCGTGCTCCTCGTTGAGGCGGTCTATGCGGAGGTCGGGGTGGCCGAGCACCATGCCCCAGCCCTCGAGCCCCTTGACGTGGAAGTCGGCCGAGATCGACTTGGTCCCGCAGTCGAGCACCCGGCGGCCGCGCTCCGGCGTCGAGACCACGGTCGCGACCACGCCCAGCGCGCAGTCGTCCAGCTGCTGCGCGCCCAGCGCCACCTGGTTGGCGTCGCCGAATACATAGGTGCCGGGGCGCATCTCGGTGATGCCGCCGGCGGCGGCCTCCGCGGCCCAGGCCGCGGTCGGCGAGGACCCCACACTGAGCTCACGCACCTCGACGCCTTCTTCACGCAGCAACGCCGCGCTCTCAGCCAGCCCCTGCCATTCATCGCGCGCGGCCACCGCGCGTTCTATCGCGTACGACTGCCCGGCGTGCGTGAAGAGCCCGCGCAGGCGGCCCGCAGGCAGCACCCGGGCCGCCCGGTCGGTGGCCTCCCCGGGCGCGGTGCCCACCCGGTGCAGCCCGGTGTCGACCTCCCACATCACCTCCACGCCCTCGGGCAGGCCGCGGACCAGGTCGGGGTCGTCCATGGCCACCGCCAGCCGGACGCCCCGTTCGGCCAGCGCCCCCAGGCGGCGCCGCTTCGCCTCGCCCACCGGCGGGTGCGCTATGAAGAGGTCGTCGACCCCGGCGTCGGCGAAGACCTCCGCCTCGTGCAGGGTCGCGGCCGTCAGCCCGGCGGCCCCGTGGTGGATCTGGCGGCGGGCGATGAAAGCACTTTTGTGGGTCTTGGCGTGCGGCCGCAGCTTGAGCCCGGACTCACGCGCGAAGGCGGCCATGCGCGCGAGGTTGCGTTCGAGAATCCTCTCCTCGACCACCGCCACCGGCGTCGCCAGGCCCTCGGTCGCAGCCAGAGCTTGCGCTGCGAAACCCGCGGATGTATCAAGCAAAGGCATGAGAACGATAGCCGCTGCGCTCACGGCGATCCCCCTGCTCGCCCTGGCGGCGGGTACGGCCTGCGGTGGCTCCTCCTCGGGGCAGCCCGCCGGCTCGGTGAAGGTCGTGCTGGCCGACTTCAGCTTCACGCCCAGCGACATCCAGGCCAAGGCCGGAAGCCCCGAGTTCTACCTGGTCAACGAGGGCAAGGCCTCGCACGACATGACGATCATGGACGCCTCCGGCAAGGAGCTGGCGCGCAGCGAGCTGGTGCAGCCGGGCAACACCGCGGTCTTCGACACCAAGCTGAGCGCCGGCAGCTACAAGGTGATCTGCAGCCAGCCCGGCCACGCCGACGCCGGCATGCGCGCGACCCTGACCGTCAGCTAGTCCGCCGCGCAGCGGTTCGGCCGCGAAGTGCCGGCACTTCCCACTGGAAAGACGTTGCGCCGGCGCCAAGTGCCGGCACTTCATGATCGGCCGTCCGCCCGACTCTGAAGGTCAGCTAGCCCCCGACCGCTGCGCGCGCAGCAGCCGGACCAGCACAGCAACCGCGGCCAGCGCCGCCAGGGCGCCGGCGGCGGTGTACAGCACGCCCGCGGGCAGCGGCGCCGCCGCCACCAGCAGCAGCACGTAGCCCACGCCCGCGGCCGCGACCGCCGAACCCCCGATCAGCGCCAGCCGGCGCCCCAGCAGGACCGGCTGGTTGGCGGGCGCCGCCGCCTGCTCCAGCGAGAACCAGGCCAGCTCGGTCACCAGCAGCAGGCCGGCCGCGACCGCTGGCGCGTCCGCGCCCACGACCTCACCCCGCGCGTAGAGCAGGGTGAGGTAGGCAGCGGCCAGGGCCCCTGCGCCGAAGGCGTTGAACGGCGCCCAGACGTGGAGGAGTCCGGCCGCCAGCGCCAGCAGCCCGGCGAAGGCGAACGCCACCACCAGCGGCCGCAGGTCTCCGCGCGCCCCATAGATGCAGTACCAGGCCAGCGCCGCGGCCAGCGCCTGGGCCGTGGTAGCGGCGGCTAGGCGCGTACTAGCCGGGCCTGGCGCCGGAATCCCCGCACCTCCTCCAGGGCGTCGGCCAGGCCGCCGCCCCGCGGCCAGGTGGCGACCGCCACCCCCAACTGCTGGAAGCGCGCCCGCAGCGCCTCCCGGTCCATCTCCCAGAGCCGGAAGGCGATCCGCTCCGATTCCCGCGTGCCCGGGCGCAGCCAGTCCGCGGGCGGGATCTCGACCACCGCCACGTCGTGTCCCCGGCCGCTGAGGTCGGAGAGCGCGCGCAGGGTGCGCTCGTCGAGCAGCGGCGTGAACGCGACCACCATGGAGCCCGGCGGCAGCGTGCGCCGGGGGATCACCTCCAGCCCCTTCCAGGCGTAGCTGAGCACGATCTCGGTGTCGATCAGCGAGTCGACCAATCGGTACAGCTGCACCTCGCCCATGGCCGGGCGCAGCCAGCGCAGGGTGCCCCCGAACCCGACCAAACCCACCCGGTCGCGCTCGCGCAGGTGGCCCTGGATGAGCGCGGCCGCGCCCCGCACCGCCTGGTCCAGGGAACCTCCGGCCACGTCGCGTACCTCGGTGAAGGTGTCCAGGAAGATGACGACATCGGCGTTGCGCTCGAGGTGGAACTCATTGACGTGGAGTGCGCCGCGGCGGGCGGTGACCCGCCAGTTGACGCGGCGCACGAGGTCGCCCGGGCTGAAGGCCCGGATATCGGCGAACTCGATGCCCTCGCCCTTGGCGCGCGCTACCTGGTTGCCCGCGAAGGCCTGCGTGCGCGCGGGCTTGAGCAGGCGGCGCACCTCCTCCGCCGCGGGGTAGACCTTCAGCGGGCGGCGCAGGTCGAGGACCTGCTCCCACCGGAAGAGCCCGAAGCGGTCGCGAGCGACCAACCTCAGGTGGCCGACGGCAAAGCCGCCCCAGCGCCGGCAGGCCAGGCGCAGGTGCAGCTCCCGCTCGCCACCCCGGGGCAGGCCGAGCACCAGCGAGGCCGGGTCGTCCAGGAGGACCAGGCCGCGCGGCCGCGCCAGCTGCACCTCCAGCCGCTCCACCGGGTGGTCGCTGGCGACTGTGAGCGTCGCCTCTACCTCGTCGCCCTCGATGGCCCGCTCGCGGTCGAGTGTGAAGGTGGCGCTGAGGCGCGGCACTCGCGCCAAGGCCACGGCCACGACCAGGACCAGCAGGAAGGGCGCGGCCAGCACCACGGGCTCGACGCGGCCCAGTAGCAGCCCCGCCAGCAGCCCCAGTGCGCCCAGCCACAGGTAGCCGGCGACCCGGCTGGAGGCGGTCACTCAGCCCGCCGGCCGGCGCACCTCGGCGTCCTCGGCGCGGGGCGTGGGCACCGAGTCCAGGCACTCCCGGACCACGTCGTCGGCCTTGATGCGCTGGACCCAGAGCTCGGGACGCAGCGTGAGCCGGTGGGCGAGCGCGGGCACCGCCACCGACTTGACGTCGTCCGGCGTCACGTAGTCGCGGCCCAGCAGGGCGGCCTGGCTGCGCGCCAGCTTGAGCAGCGCCAGCGAGCCGCGCGGGCTGGCGCCCACCAGCACCCGCGGGTTCTGGCGGGTGGCGGTGACCAGGTCGACCATGTAGAGGCCGACGCTGTCGGACACGTAGACGTCCTCGATAGCGGCCTGCATGGCCAGCAGCCGCGCCGCGTCCACCCGGGGGTGCAGCCGCACCTGGTCCGAGCGCCGCTCCATGCGGCGAGCAAGTACCTCCCACTCCTCGTCGCGGCCGGGGTAGCCGACCCCGATGCGGAGCAGGAAGCGGTCGAGCTGCGCCTCGGGCAGCGGGTAGGTGCCCTCGTACTCGATCGGGTTTTGGGTGGCGATCACGAAGAAGGGCGGCTGCAGCGGCAGCGCCCTGCCCTCGACCGTGACCTGGCGCTCCTGCATGGCTTCCAGCAGCGCGGCCTGGGTCTTGGCCGGAGCGCGGTTGATCTCGTCCGCCAGCAGCAGGTTGGTGAAGATGGGGCCCGGCCGGAACTCGAACTCGGAGGTGCGCTGGGAGAACACCGAAGAGCCGGTGACGTCGGACGGCATCAGGTCGGGCGTGAACTGGATCCGCTTGAAATCGATCGTCAGGACCTGCGCGAAGCAGCGGGCTAGGAGCGTCTTGGCCAGCCCCGGGTAGTCCTCGATGAGGACGTGGCCGTCCGAGAGGATGCCGGCCAGCACCAGCTCCAGCGCCTGCCGCTTGCCCACGATCACCTTCTCGACCTCGGCCAGCACCTGCTGGGAGAGTTCCCGCACCTCCTTCAGCGTCAGCGTCATCAGGCCCCCTCCAGGCCCTCGACCAGGGCGCGTATGCGCGCCAGCGGCAGCCCCGGCGAGTTGCGCTCGGCGGGAGGCTCCCGGTCCGGGTCGACCACGGCCCACAGCTCGTCGCCGAGGATCCGGCGCGCCGCAGCGGGCTGCTCCTCCAGCGAGATGCCGCGCCGCGCCGCCAGCCGGTGGGTGGCGATTCGCATCAGGTGGGGTCGCAGGCGGTAGTGCACGTCGAAGGAGGTCGTGAGCGAGAAGTCCACGGCGTGCTCCAGCTCCTCAAGGGAGCGCACGCGCTCGGGCTGCAACCGCGGTGGGCGCCGGCGCAGGCGAGCGACCAGCGAGAGTCCGTCGTCGAAGCGCAGCCCGCGCAGGGCGCGGTCAGTCAGGGCCAGCGTGCCGCAGGTGGCGAGGGTGACCACGTAGAGGTGGAGCACGAGGTCGGTGTTGCGCAGCCGCAGCACCAGATAGACCGCCGCGCCCACCGTCGCCAGCAGCGCGATCGCGCCCGCCCAGCCCGCCACGGTGGCGGGCGCGGCCTCCCGCTCAGGTCGCAACCGGATGCCCCAGCGGAGCCGGCGCGGGCGCCGGCGCCAGCAGGTCCTGGCGGATGGCGGCCAGGGAGTCGAGCGCGTCCGCCCGCATCGACTCATCGACGGGATGCCGGCTGAACTTCGCGACCTGGTACAGATCAGTGAGGCGCCGGATGGCCGCCTCCCGGATCTCCAGCTCGGCCAGGACCCGGGCCAGGTACTCCGCCGGCGCCTCGTGGCGGTGACGCGGGACTCGATGCACGGCCAGCACCCGCTCCATGCGCGCGTAGGCCTGGATGACGGCCCGCCGGGGGTCGGCGTCGGTACGCAGATCGTCGAGCGCGTCGGCGACCACCTCGGCCAGCGCCTGCTGCAGCTCGCGCTCCTCGCGCCGGCGCACGCGCCGGCGGCGCAGGCGCTGCCAGGCTACCAGCGCAACCGCCACCAGCAGGAGCAGGACGAGGCCGAAGGCCAGCCAGTCGAAACCAGGCGGGGTGTTGGGCACGCCGAGCGCGGCGCTGAGCGGGTTGGACGCGGCGCCCTGGGCGGCGCCGGGCGGGGCGCCCTGCGTCAGAAAGTGCTGCCGGATCCGGGTGGCGAGCAGCACGCCCAGCCCGAAGACCGCGGCCAGTCCCGCATATTGGATCAGCAGGTGCCACCAGGGCGGCCGCTTGACCTCGGGCAGCCCGTACTCCTCGCGCGGCCACAGCGCCCAGATCACGATCAGCCCCACCAGCGCCTCCAGGGCGATGAACAGGTAGAGCGTGAAGTCCACCAGCAACCTGGACAGGCCTGGGCTCACCGGTGGCTGAGATTCGTGGAAGAGCTGGGTCCGGCTGGCGGCGGCGACCAGCAGGAGGAGCGCGGCCACGCCGGCGGCGACCGCCCAAACTTGCCTTTTCATGGCCTAAGGCATCGTACGGCCGGGTTATCCTCCGCCGGTGCTGCGAGCTGGGACCCCGCCGGCGGAGGTCGGCGCCCTGGCCCGAGCGCTCGGCGGCAGGTTGGAGCCCGAACTGCTCTTCGGCATCGGCGGGGGCACCGGCTTCGGCCGCTTCAACTACGGCCCCGCGGTGACGCTGGTGACCCGGATCACGACCGGCGAGAACGAGCGCGAAGCCTTCCTCGCCCTGATCTGCCAGCGCCTGGGCATCCCCCACCGGCTGCAGGTGGCCAGCAGCGAGGCGGCGCTGCTCAGGCGCCTGACCGGCGCGCTGGAGGCCGGCCTGACGCCGGTGCTATGGGTCAGCGGCGAAAGCCTGCCCTGGCCCTCCTTCCCCAAGTCCCAGCACGCGGTGGCCGTGGTCTCCATCGAAGGCGAGCAGGCCCAGGTGGACGACGGCGAGCAGCGGCGGCTGCCGGTGGCGACGCTGCTGGCCGCCTCACGGACGCCGGCCGCCCCTCACCGCACACTGATCGTCGAGGGCCCGCCCCAAGGCAAGCTGGAAGCGGCCATCCGGGCGGGCCTGGCCGCGCACCTGGAGCAGATGTGGGAGGGCTGGGGTCCGCGCTCGGTGCGCTCCCGATTCGGCCTGGCGGGCCTGACCGGCTGGACGCGCACCGTCGCCGAGGACAACGCCATGGGCGCAGACCTCGGCGCGCAGATCCTGATGCGGGGCGGTGGGCCGGCCATGCGCCTGGCCCACGCGCGCTTCCTGGAGCTGGCCGGGCGGGCGCCGACGGCCGGGGCGGCGCAGCGGGCCGCGGCGGCGTGGTCGGCCTTGGGCCAGAGCCTGCTGGTGGGCACCGCCGGCACCGCCGAGGTGGCCGCGGTGCGCGATGCCGAGCAGGCATCACTGGAGACGATCGAGCGCGCCTTCCAACTCAGCGTGTGAGCTGACCACCGCGTCCGCCTCTGGACCCTCCTCGAGGTCGTCGGCGCACCCCGTGAAGCGGATCACCCGCATCCCCACACCGCGCGCGCCGGCCACGTCGGTGAACTTGAGATCGCCGACATGGACGGCTTCCTCCGCGGCCACGCCCAGGCCGTTCAGAGCCGCCTGGAAGATGCGCGGGTCTGGCTTGGGGACGCCGACCTCGTCCGAGAAAGCCAGGCCCTCCGGCTGGAAGCAGTCCAGAATCCCGGCCTCGGCCAGATGGCGGCGCAGGACGCGACCAGGTCGGAAGCCGGTGTCGCTGACGATGCCCAGGCGCAGGCCCCGCTCGTGGAGGCGGTGGACCGCTGCGAGGGCGCCCGGCACTGGCGGCAGCGGGCCCTCGCCGGGCGGCGCCTCGATCAGCTCCAGGAGCTGCTCCGACTCCGTCGGGCTCAGGTGCAGGCTCAGGGCGGACACCAGGTGGGCGACCAGCCCGCGGCTGCCGAAGTGCTCGCCCGCGCGCCAGCGGCGGGTGTTCTCCTCGGCGGCCGCGCGCATGGCTGTCTCCAGGTCGGCCTCGCTCAGGTCCGGCCGGCGCGGCGCGAGCAGGGCCTTGAGCGCGGGTAGCCGGCTGCCGGCCCCTCCGACGGGCACGTAGAGCGTCTGCCAGAAGTCGAAGGTCACGGCGCGCAGAGTCCCCTGCACGGAGCCCATGCTAGAAAGCAGGTGACCGAGCCGCTCCAGGAGAGGATGGAGGATGCCCGCGAGGCGGGCCTGCGGTATGTCTCCGACCAGGCGCCGGGCATCCGCCGGCGCCGGCGAGGCGACGGCTTCGCGTATCTCGACGCCGACGGCGGCGCCGTCAGCGACTCTGCGACGTTGGACCGGATCCGTGCGCTGGCCATCCCGCCCGCCTGGACGGATGTCTGGATCTGTCCACTGGCCAACGGCCACATCCAGGCCACCGGGCGCGACGCGCGCGGCCGCAAGCAGTACCGCTACCACGACCGCTGGCGGGCGGTCCGCGACGACGACAAGTACGGCCGCGTGATCGATTTCGCGCGCGCCCTGCCGCGCCTGCGGCGCCGGGTGGCACGAGACCTGCGCCGGCGCGGCCTGCCCCGCGAGAAGGTGCTGGCGGCGGTGGTGCGTCTCCTGGAGACCACCCTGATGCGGGTCGGCAACGAGGAGTACGCGCGGAGCAACCGCTCCTTCGGGCTGACCACGCTGCGCGGCCGCCACGCCCGGGTGCGGGGCAGCCGGGTGGCCTTCATGTTCCGAGGCAAGGGGGGCAAGGAGCACCAGGTCTCGATCGCGGACCGGCGGCTGGCGCGGATCATCAAGCAGTGCCAGGACCTGCCCGGGCAGGAGCTCTTCCAGTACGTGGAGGAGGACGGGACCCGGCGCCGCATCGATTCGGACGACGTCAACGAGTACCTGCGCGAGACCACGGGCGAGGATTTCACGGCCAAGGACTTCCGGACCTGGGCGGGCACCGTGCTGGCGGCGCGCGCGCTCCAGGAGCTGGAGCAGTTCGACTCCGAGGCCCAGGCCAAGCGGAACGTGCTGGCGGCGATCGAATCGGTGGCCAGGCAGCTGGGCAACACCCGCGCCATCTCGCGCAAGTGCTACGTGCACCCGGCGGTGGTGGATGCCTACATGGACGGCAGCATGGCCAGCACGCTCAAGGCGCGCGCCGAGGCGACCATGCAGCGGTCACTGCACCGGCTGAACCCCGAGGAGGCGGCCGTGCTCGCCCTCCTCCAGCAGCGCCTCAAGCGCGAGGCCCGCAAGAAAGCCGCCTAGTCCTCGCGCACCGTCCCTCCCCCATAACCACCCACCCGGGGGGTTGTGGCACGACCGTAGTGGGCGGCCGGATGGGCTGTCAACGTCGCCCGTTAAGAGCCCAAGTGCCGGCACACCGGGCGTTCAGCCGGCGTAACGCCCCTCAAGTGCCGGCACTTGGGGCGTTGAGCCGGCGCAACGCCGCTGCCTGTGCTGCCGCCAGGCCGAGGGCGTCGAGACTAGGCGCCGGCACGGACGCGAAGGGCGCATAGTCCTGCCATGCAGATGATGGATGCGACGGCTGAGCTGGGGATCTTCGAGGGCGCGCGCGACGCCTACCGGGCCGCCCTCAAGGAGGTGCCGCCGGCCGCGCTGGCCTACCTCCGAGCCGGTGACGACTACTCCCTCGGTGGTCTGACCGTCCATGTCAACTACGTGCTCGAGCACTACCTCGGCGTGCTGCGCGCGATGCGGGAGGCGGACTTCGCCGAGTGCCGTCCCGAAGACCCGCCCGGACTCGAGGAGACCGCCAAGCGGCGGGCCCGGACGCCCCTGTCCGAGGCTGAGGTCGACGCCGAGCTGGAGGCCACGTCGCGCTTGCACGGGGAGGTCGCTGAGCTGGTGGCCGGACTCGAATCGATGTCGCGTCAAGCGCCCGTCTGGTTTCCGGGCGCGAGCGAGGTCTATCCCACGAGCGCGTCCGACGTCCTGGGTTGGCTGACCGGGCACTACCGCGAGCACGTGCCGCACATCGGCGCGCTCACCGAGGCGTGGCGGCAGGAGACGGAGACGGCAGCAACTCGAGACGTGGTCACGCGCTTCAGCGCCGCTTTCGTGCGCGGCGACGTGGACGCCGTGATGGCGCTGATGACCGACGACTGCGTCTTCGAGAACACCTATCCGCCGCCCGACGGCGAGCTGCACGCCGGCCAGGCCGACGTACGCAAGTTCTGGGAGTCGTTCTTCGCGAGCACTCCTGAGCCTCACTTCGAGACCGAGGACTTCTTCGTCAGCGGCGACCGGGCCCTGGCGCGCTGGCGGTTCTCCTGGGGGGGCGACCAACCCGGCCATGTGCGCGGCGTGGACGTTTTCCGCGTCCGCGACGGCAAGGTGGCCGAGAAGCTCTCCTACGTGAAGGGCTAGTCGCTCACACCCTGACGAAGTCGCCGCGCCGGCCCCATGCCGGGCCGGGGCCGGCGGCTTCGCCGCCAGGTGTGAAGAGCAGGCTGGCCTCGCCGCAGGTGGCTCCCCACGTCACGGGCAGGCCGAACTCGGCCTGGGCCGCCTCCGCGATTGCCATCCGCTCCGCCCGCGTGTCCTCCCGAAAGCGCGCGATACGGCCAGCGGCGGCAGCCGCGCGGACTGCGTCGTCAGCGCCGGCGGGCAGCTCCACGGCCGGCAGCTCGCCCACGACCTCGATGGCGTCCATACCCGACCTGATCGCCGCCGGCGTCGTGAACCAGGCAGCCGGCACCCGCTGCGCGAACCAGGCTCCGATTTCCATGATTACATGATTACACAGCAACCGCAGCCTCGCGCTCCAGGAAATATCGCCAGAGCAGTGCGGCCGCCACGGCGCCGACAGCCGGACCCAGCAGATAGATCCAGAAGTTGACAAGTTGCCCCCCACCGGCGGCCAGGGCCGGACCGAACCAGCGGGCGGGGTTCATGGCCGCGCCGGTGATGGGGCCGCCCACGAAGACGTCCAGCGTCACCGTGAGGCCGATGAAAAGTCCGGCCAGCCGCGGCGCGCGGCCGTCGATCGCGGTGCCGTAGATCACGAACATCAGGAAGAACGTCAGCACGGCCTCCATCAGCAGCGCCTGCGGCCCGCCGATGCCGCTGCCCGGCGCCGGCACGCCGAGGTTGACGGCATGCAGCGCTCCGCCCGGAACCACCGCCTGGATCAGGAGCGCGGCCGACAGCGCCCCCAGGAACTGCGAGACCCAGTAACCGGCGGCGTTGAGGGGGCTGATCTTGCCGGCGGAAAGCGCGCCCAGGGTCACGGCCGGGTTGAGGTGTCCGCCGGATATGGCAGCGGTGGCGCTGGCCATGACGGCGATGGTCAGGCCGTGGGCCAGGGCGATGGCGACCAGTCCCGGCTGGTCCTTGCCGATGCTGGCGCCCGCGATGGCGCCCACGCCGACGAAGATGAGTGCGAAGGTCCCGATGAACTCGGCCGTATACGCTCGGAAATTCATGAGCGCGACGATAGCTAGGCTGGAACCGTGAGCGTGAAAGCACTGCCCGACTCCGCCCTGGCCTTCCGCGAGGCCCGGCTGGAAGACATCGTGCCGTTCTACGAAGACCTGGCTTCCCGGCCCCTGCAGGACGACGAGGCGACCGAGGCCTGGCTGGCGGAGTGGTCGCGGCTGGAGGAGCTGTTCGCGGAAGCCCACAACGAGGCCTCCACCGCCTACGACCGCGACACCGGAGATCCCGCCAAAGAAGCCGCGGACCTGCGCTTCTCGTCGGAGATCTCGCCGCGGCTGGAGGCCTACCGGGTCAAGCTGGGCGAGAAGCTAGTGTCCTCCGGCTTCACGCGGCCCGACCTGGAGCCCGCGATCAAGCGCTGGCGGAACCGGATCGAGCTGTTCCGCGAGGAGAACGTGCCCCTGGTGGCCGAGGAGCAAAAGCTGGCCTCCCGCTACAGCAAGGTCACCGGCGGCCTGGCCTCGGAGTGGCAGGGCGAGCAGGTGCCGCCGCCCATGCTGCGGCCCTTCACCAACTCCGCCGACCGCTCCGTCCGGGAGCAGGCCTTCCGGGCCTTCTTCGCGCCCTACATCGCGGCCCGCGACGAGCTGGCGGACATCTTCGACGCCCTCTACGACCTGCGCCAGAAGCAGGCCCGAAACGCGGGTTTCGAGAACTACCGCGACTACGTGCACCGAGCTAAAAACCGCTTCGACTACACCGTGGAGGACACCATCCGCTTCCAGGACGCGGTGGCCGCCACGGTGGTGCCGGCGCTGGAGCGCGTGTACCAGCGGCGCGCGCGCCAGATGGAGCTGCGCGAAGATGTCCTGCGGCCCTGGGACGCCATCGACAGCCACGTCGGAAACCCCGACCCGCTCGGCCTGCCCGCGCTGCGGCCGTTCGACACCGAGGCCGACCTGATCGCCAAGTCGCGTCGCGTCTTCGAGCGCGTCGACCCGGTGCTGGGCGAGTACTTCGGCCGCCTGGTCGAGGGCGAGATGCTGGACCTGATGTCACGCCCGGGCAAGGCGCCCGGGGGCTACTGCACGACCTTCCCGATCCGGAAGCTGCCCTTCATCTTCACCAACGCCTCGGGCGTGGCGGGTGACGTCGACACCCTCCTGCACGAGGCCGGCCATGCGTTCCACAGCTTCGAGTCCATGAAGCTGCCCATCCTCTTCCAGCGCTTCCCGGGGTCCGAGATGGCCGAGGTCGCCTCCATGGGCATGGAGCTGCTCGGCTCGCCCTACCTGAACGGATCCGAAGACGGCTTCTACAGCGACGAGGAGGCAAGGCGCGCGCGGGCGGGACACCTGGAGGAGGCGCTGGCCTCGGTCGCGCATATCGCCTCCGTGGACGCCTTCCAGCACTGGATCTACACCTCCGGTGAGGGCGGCGACCGGGATGCTCGCGACCGCGAGTGGACGCGCCTTCGCGAGCGCTTCATGAGGGGCGTCGACTGGAGCGGCTGCGAGCGGGAGCAGGTGGCCCGCTGGTACGAGCAGGTCCACTTCTTCCAGTACCCCTTCTATTACATCGAGTACGGGATCGCCCAGCTGGGCGCCTTTCAGGTCTGGCGCAACGCGCTGCGGGACCAGGCCGCTGCCGTGGCCGCCTACCGGCGGGCCCTCGCGCTCGGCGGCAGCCGCCCGCTGCCCGAGCTGTTCGCGGAGGCGGGCGCTCAGCTCATCTTCGACGAGGCCGGCATGGCCGAGCTCGTGGCCCTGGTCGAGGAGCAGTTGGAATCGCTGCGCTGACCGAGCTGCGGCCGCTGGGCCGCAGCGGGATCGAGGTCAGCCGACTCTGCCTGGGCGGCAACGTGTTCGGGGGCAACGCCGACGAGCGGGCATCCTTCGAGGTGCTCGACAGCTACCTCGAGCTGGGTGGCAACTTCATCGACTCCGCCGACGTGTACTCGAAGTGGATCCCGGGCCACCGTGGCGGTGAGTCGGAAACCGTGATCGGCCGCTGGATGCGCTCGCGCGGCGCGCGCGACCGGGTGGTGGTGGCGACCAAGGTCGGCAGCGCCATGGGGCCGGGGCCGGAGAACAAGGGCCTGCACCGCGGGCACGTCGAGCGCGCGGTGGCGGCGTCGCTGAAGCGGCTGCAGGTCGACGCGATCGACCTCTACTACGCGCACCAGGACGACCCCGACACGCCATTGGAGGAGACGCTCGGCCTCTTCGACGAGCTGGTGAGCAGGGGCCTGGTGCGCTGCCTGGGCTCCTCCAACTACCCGGCCGAGCGGCTGCGGGCGGCGCTGGAGATGCAGGCGGAGCGGGGCTGGGCCCGCTACGAGGTCGAGCAGCCGCCCTACAGCCTGATGAACCGGCTGGCCTTCGAGGGCGGCGTGGCCGAGGTGTGCCGGGATTTCGGGCTGGCCGTGTTCGGCTATGCCGCGCTGGCGGGCGGGTTCCTGACCGGCAAGTACCGGCGGGACGCCGAGCTGCCCGACTCCAAGCGCGCCAAGTCGGTCCAGTCGCGCTACATGGACGACAAGGGTTGGCGCGTGGTGGAGGCGCTGGTCCGAGTTGCCGGGCAGCGCGGCGACACACCGGCGCAGGTGGCGCTGGCCTGGGTGCTGGCCAAGCCGGACGTCACGGGGCCGATCGCCGCGGCCATGAGCGCCGACCAGATGCGTGAGCTCTGGAAGGCGCTCGAGATCCGCCTCTCCGACGAGGAGATGCGGATCCTCGACTCAGCCTCGGACTAATTCAACCTCTCGAAGATCATCGCCATCCCCTGACCACCGCCCACGCACATGGTCTCCAGGCCGATGGTCTGGTCCTTGGTCTCCAGCCCGTTCAGCAGCGTGCAGAGGATGCGCGCGCCCGTCATCCCGAAGGGATGCCCCAGCGCGATCGCGCCGCCGTGCTGGTTGAGCTTGTCGCCGAAGGGATCGATCCCCAGCGCCCGCGCCGAGGGGATCACCTGGGCCGCAAAGGCCTCGTTGATCTCGACCAGGTCGACGTCGTCGATCTTCATGCCCGCCCGCTTCAAGGCCTGCCGGGAGGCGTCGATGGGACCCAGGCCCATGAATTCCGGCTCCAGTGCTGACACGCCCGTGGAGACGATGCGAGCCAGCGGCTTGATCCCCAGCTCCTTGGCCTTGGTGTCCGACATCACGACCACGGCCGCGGCGCCGTCGTTGAGCGGGCAGGAGTTGCCGGCGGTGACCGACCCGTCCTCGCGGAAGGCCGGCTTCAAGGTGGCCAGGACCTCCATGGTGGTGCCGGGCCGCGGCCCGTCGTCCTTGCTGAAGGTCTGCCCGTTGGGCAGCGGGACCGGGACGATCTCGCGGTCGAAGAAGCCGTTGTCGCGCGCCTCGACGGCACGGTTCTGGCTGTTCATCGCGAAGCGGTCCATTTCCTCGCGGCCGATCTTCTCCCGCCGGGCGACGTTCTCCGCGGTCTGGCCCATGGCGATGTAGATGTCGGGGTACTCCTCGTCGTTGCCCGGCTTCAGGCGCGGGTTCTGGGCGTCCGGCGGGTCGGAGGTCCCGTTGCCGAAGCGCGACACGCACTCCACGCCGACCGAGAGGAAGACGTCACCTTCACCGGCCCGAATCGCGTGCGCCGCCATGCGCGTGGTCTGGAGAGAAGACGAGCAGTAGCGGGTGACCGTGCAGCCCGGGGTGTCGAGCCGGGCCAGGACGGATACCACGCGGCCCAGGTTGAAGCCCGACTCCCCGCCGGGCAGGCCGCAGCCGCAGATCAGGTCGTCGATCATGGCCGGCTCCAGCTGGGGCACCTTGTCCAGCACCTGCTTGGTCACGTAGGCGGCCAGGTCGTCCGGCCGCATCTCGATCAGGGACCCTTTGAACGCGCGTCCGATGGGTGAGCGGCCATAGGCGACGAC
>DASUVY010000117.1:0-13478 GCA_036378695.1 Candidatus Dormiibacterota bacterium | reverse complement strand
GACGTCCTGGTCGACGGCGTGAGCGTGCCCAAGATGAGCGAGGACGAGCTGCTGGAGCTGCGCCGCAGCATGGGCATGCTCTTCCAGGACGGCGCGCTCTTCAGCTCCATGAGCCTGTTCGACAACGTCGCCTTCCCGCTGCGCCAGCACACCAAGAAGAACGAGCGGGAGATCCGCGAGATCGTCATGGACCGGCTGAAGGAGGTCGGCCTGGCGGGCGCCGAGAAGAAGATGCCCAACGAGCTTTCCGGCGGCATGCGCAAGCGCGCCGGCTTCGCGCGCGCCCTGGTGCTGGAGCCCAAGATCCTGCTCTTCGACGAGCCCGACTCCGGGCTGGACCCGGTGCGCACCGCGCTGCTCTGCGAGCTGATCAAGGAGATCCAGCGCAAGTACGAGTCGACGGCGATCATGATCAGCCACGACACCAAGGCGGTCTTCGAGGTCGCCGACACCGTCATCCTGCTGCACGACGGCAAGGTCGTCGACCAGGGCAGCAAGGAGGAGATCCAGAAGTCCGACAAGGACTTCACCAAGCAGTTCATCCGGGGAGCGGTCGAGGGACCGCTGGCGATGGACTAAGCCATGGGTTGGTTGACCCTGCTGCTGGCGAAGGCGAAGTGGGCCGCGGCGTTCGCCGCCGTGGTCGGCCTCACCATGTGGCTGCCGCGCCAGCTCGATCCCCTGCCGGGTCCCTACCAGCTGCAGGTGCCGCTGGAGAACGCCTCCGGCCTCTATCCCGGCAGCGACGTCGAGATCGCGGGCGCCAAGGCTGGCACAATCGACTCCCTGAGCCTGCGCGGCGGGCTGGCCATCGCCACCATCAACCTCGACCCGCAGCGGGTGCCCGTGCACCGCGACGCCACCGTCGACCTCCGGCCCAAGAGCCTGCTGGGCGAGAAGTACCTGGCCCTGGATCCCGGCAGGTCCGGGGCCGACCTGCCCTCGGGCGCGATGCTCTCTCGCTCGGCGGTCACGCAGTCGGTGGAGCTGCAGGACGTCTTCAACACCTTCGACCAGCCGACCCGCGACAAGCTGCAGGTGCTGATCGACAACCTGGGCGGCGGGCTGGCGGGTGAGGGTGCCGTGCAAAACCAGGGCATCAACGCAGGCAGCAAGGACCTGAACGACCTGGCGGCGGTGGCCGACACCCTGGCCCAGAAGGACCAGGAGCTGCAGCAGGTGATCCAGTCCCTGTCGGTGGTCACCGACGAGCTCTCTCGCTCCGACCGCCGCGACCAGCTGGGGGCGCTGATCCGCAACACGGACGCGCTCATGAAGGACCTGGCCGACCAGGACGCCGTCCTCAAGCGCGCGCTGGTGGAAACCGACATGGCCCTGGCGCGCACCAACACCGCGCTGTCGGGCACCGGCGGCAACCTCAACAGCATCAATCAGTCGCTGGGCACCACCGTGCCCGAGCTGAGCGGGCTCACCAACGACCTGGGCGTCGGCCTCGACTCGCTTATGCCCAACCTGGACCTCTTCATCAAGGGCATCCAGGAGGGCCCCATCGTCTTCGGTGGCCAGGACAGTGTTGGATACGCGACCCGCATCGGCCTAGTCTTCGGGCCGGCAACGGCCGGGGTGGCCGCTGCCGCTCCTCAGGGGCCGGCGCTCAACGTGCCGGGCCCGGTCAGCACCGACAACCTGAGCGGGGCCCTCCAGTTCCTTCTCAACACCCCCAGCCCAGCCCCCGGGAGCAACCCGTGAGACCACCCCAAAAAATCTTCGATTTTCCGGGGACCCCGGTATGAGAGGGAAAAAGAACTTGCCCATCTTCCTGGGCTACGCCGTGGCCAGCCTGGTCACGCTCGCCTACCTGGCCACCCAGATGGGCGGCGAGTTCTTCCTGCAGGGCGCCTATCACGTGAAGGCGGTCTTCGCCACCGGCGCCCAGCTGGTGGCCAACGATGACGTCACCATCTCCGGGCTGCGGGTCGGCAAGGTGGAGTCGCTGGGTCCGGCCGACGGCGGCGGGGCGGCGGCCACCCTGGTCATCCACAGCCAGTACGCGCCTCTCTTCAAGGACGCGCACGCGGTGGTCAAGGCCAAGAACCTGCTGGGCGAAACTTACGTGGAGCTGAACCGCGGCACAGCGGCCTCGGGCCCCATGCCGGACGGCGGCAGCATCGACAAGAACAACACCCTGACCCCGGTCGAGATCGACCGCATCCTGGACACCCTCGACCCCGACACCCGCAACCGCCTGGTCTTGACGATCAACACCCTGGGCCAGGCGGTGGCCGGCAACGGCGACGCCATGAACTCCTCGGCCGGCGACCTCAAGGTGCTGGCTCAGTCGCTGCAGAAAATCGCGGCCACTGTGGCAACCACCTCCGACCGCCTGGACGCGCTGATCAGCGGGCTGATGAAGGTGATGCAGACGCTGGCGGCCTGGCACGCCGAGTTCCGGGCCATGATCACCGACTGGGATCGCCTGATGCGGGCACTGGCCTCTCGGGAAGCGGCGCTGCAGGGCACCTTCCGACACAACGACGAGGTGATGGCGATCTTCGCTCAGGCCCTCAGCGGGCCGGCCGCCACCGACCTGCACACGGCGATCGCCAACGGGCCCGCATTTGTGGACAACAGCGACCACTACCTGGGCGACGGCCAGCAGGTGTTCCCACAGTTGGCGCAGAACACCGACAGCATCGCCGGACTCTTCTATGAACTGGCCTCGGTCATGAGCGGTATCGACTCCTCCGGCCAGCACATGTGGAGGGTCACGGCAGTCAAGGCCGACACCAGCATCGACTGCCCGCCGCAGGACACGCAGACCTGCCAGGCGCTGGGGCTGGCGTTACAGAAATGAGAGGCCGCACCGTCGCCAACATCGGCATGGTCTCCGCCTTTACGGCGGTGTGCCTGGCCGGGATTTCCTTCCTAGCGGTCGGCCTGGGCCTCGAGGTCCCCTTCAAGGGCGGCTGGCACCTGAACGCCGACTTCGTGGCCGCCGAAGGCGTGGTGCCCGAGGCGGATGTCGATGTCAGCGGCGTGCACGTGGGCCGAGTGGTGGGCATCTCCGGCCACAACGGCAGCACCACCATCCAGATGGCGATCAACAACGGCATTCATCTCCGCCAGGACGTGCGCGCAGTCGTCCGTCCCAAGACCCAGTTGGGCGAGAAGTACGTGGAGCTGATCCGGCAGCCCAACAGCAGCGCGCCCTACGCCGGCGACGGCTACACGATCCCCAAGAACCAGACCGGTTCCGCGGTCGAAATCGACGACGTCCTCAACAACATGGACCCTGTCGCGCGGGCGGCATTCACCGAGACCCTGCGCCAGCTGGGGGTGGCCGTCGACGCCCAGGCTCAGAACATCAACGACTCCATCCCGCCGCTCGCGCAGACCGCCGCCGACTTCCGGCCCCTGGCTCAGACCGCGGAGGCTCGGCAGGCTGAGATCGACCGCATCCTGACCGACCTCAACACGATCATGCAGGCGCTGGCCGACGAGCAGGACGCGCTCGGCCACGTAATCGATGACGGCAACACCGTTTACGGCGCCATGGCCCGTCGCGACCAGGCCCTCGCCGGCACGGTCCAGCAGGCCGACATCTTCTTTGGCTCACTGGACACCACCTTCGCCGACCTCACACCGTCGGACCGCGCCTCCCTGGAGAAGGCGCCGTCGACGATCCAGAGCGGCCGTGAGCTGCTCTCCCAAACGAACCCCGAGCTCGACCGCCTGATCCCCGAGCTCCTGCTGGGCCAGGTCAACTACCCCAGCAATCAGCTCAACGTGACCAGCCCCGAGGCCCTCTCGCTGGCACGGGAGTGGGAGTCGGCCTTCGCCCAAATGGACATCAAGGGTCAGCACGCCTTCCGCTTCACGAACATCACCGGCCCTGGCAGCGTCGAGACCGCGAGCGCCAAGCCGTCTTCGCAGTCTTCGACGCCCGGGGTTACGCTGCCGGGCGGGATCGGCCTGCAGCCGAACGACGGCGGCC
The DNA here is from genome assembly GCA_036378695.1 of Candidatus Dormiibacterota bacterium. Classification (GTDB taxonomy): domain Bacteria; phylum Chloroflexota; class Dormibacteria; order Dormibacterales; family Dormibacteraceae; genus CF-28. Next base: position 9,523 of record DASUVY010000117.1, on the reverse strand, counting down.
TCCCGCCCGCGGTGCAGTTCCTGCTGGGGGGCGGCACGTGATCCTGAAGGCCATCGTCGCCGCGCTGGGCGTTGCCGGCATCTTCGGAGCCGGCGTCAACGTCTGGCAACAGAACCAGCCCTATACCGTCACCGGCTACTTCATCTCGGCCGAGCAGCTGGTGCCCGGCAACGACGTCGTCATCAACGGGGTGCCGGCGGGCAAGGTCGGCGACGTCTCCATCGCGCCCGAGACCAGCACCGCGGGCGCGGTCGTGAAGCTGGAGGTCGACCGCCAGTTCGTGCCGCTGCGCCAGGGCACCCACGCCGACATCCGGCCCAAGGGCCTGCTGGGCGTGATGTTCGTGCAGCTCACGCCCGGCACGGGCGCGCCTATCCCGCGCGGAGGCAGCATTCCGCTCCAGGACACCTCGGCCCCGGTCACCCTGGACCAGGTCAACGACATCTTCGACCAAGCCACCCGCGAGAAGGTGCACACGGCGACGGTCGAGGGCGGCGCCGCCTTCGCCGGCCGCGGCCAGGACCTGAACGCGCTGCTCCAGCAGCTGCCCGCCATCTCGCAGGACGCGGCCGACATCTCCGCCCAGCTCGCGCAGCGCGACCAGGAGCTGGACGCGCTGGCAGTGGAGTTCGACAAGATCGCCAAGATGATGGCCGACGAGGCCGAGTCGCTTAAAGGAGACCTCGCCAACGGCGGCGAGCTTCTGCAGGTCATCGCCCAGCACGAGGCCAATCTGGAGCAGGAACTGGTCTACGCCAGCAGCGCACTTCAGAAGCTGAACGCGGCGCTTTCGGGTCACGAGAAGGACCTGAACCAGATCTTCAAGGAGATGCCCGCATTGCTGGACGACCTCAAGTCGTTCCAGACGCACTCTGCGACGGCGCTGGGCATCATCAACCCCTGCGTGGGGGACGTCCGCACCACGCTGGCCGAGATGGCCAGCGCCATGAATTACAAGACCGCGGGAGCCACCGACGGCCAGGGCTACGAGCTGCGCACCTACGCGCAGGACGCATCCACAGGGCAGCCAACCGGCCAGAAGTCGCCCACCCAGGCTCAGTACCCGTGCACGGGGCGCAGCGGACCATGAGGCTGGTCAAGGGAAATGCGTTCACAGCCGGCCTGGGCCTTCTTGCCGGCTGCCTCGTGGTGCTGATCGCGGCCATTTCGATCAACGCCAACTTCGGTTTCCCGGCCAACCTCAACCTGGGCTGGCCGCCAGGCTTCGACTACACGTTGTCGGCGGCGTTCGACGACACCAACGGCCTATCCCACGGTGCGGAAGTGGTGGTGGCGGGGACGTCAGTGGGTCAGGTCACCAACGTGACTGCCTCGGGTCGCCAAGCAGTCGTGACCATGCGCATCGACCGCAAGTTCGCGCCCATGCATCAAGGCACCATCGCGCGCATCCGCTACGGCACACTGCTGGCGCAGAAGTACGTTGAGCTGACGCCGGTTGCGGGCGGCCCCACCATCCCGAGCGGCGGCCGCATCCCCTCGACGTCCACGGTGACGCCTGTCGATTTCGACCAGTTCCTGTCCACGCTGGATCCCGAAACGAGGCAGCGGCTCCAGGACATCGTGCAGCAAGCGGGCGGCGGCGTAGACGGTCGCCAGGCCGCCATCAACTCGCTGCTCGATAACATGGGCCACCTGGCCGTGGAGTCGCGTGCCGGCTTGACCACCTTCCACAACCACGACGACGACATCGGCAACATCACGACCAACCTGGCGACCACCAGCAACCGGCTCGCGCAGAGCCATGACAATCTCGGCAACTTCGTGGCAAACACCGCCGACGTCCACGGCACCCTGGCCGCCAACGACCAGTCGCTAAGCGGCCTGCTGTTGCACCTGGCCAACACCATGGACGATTTCAACTCCACCCTGGATGGGGAGGAGGGCAACTTCCACGACACCGTGACGGGCTTTGATCCCTTCCTGGTGCAGTTGAACGGGACCCTCGGTTATGTGTACCCGTACACGCACGACAACCTGGGCTCGCTGCAGACGGGGCTGGAGACCCTGGTGCCGTACATCGGTAGCGCGATTGGCGATCACGATGCCAATGGCGACAACTTCCTGCGCCAGTACGTGGTCAACGACTGCCGCTACGACTCGACGCCGCAGAGCGGCTGCCCGAACGCCGCCACGCCGGCGGCACCGACGGCGCCGACCCTGCCCACGACCCCCAAAGTCCAGACCCCGACGCAGCTCTGCCCGATCCCCACGCCGACACCTACACCACCCAAGCTGCCCACGCCGATTCCGACCATCACCAACTGCCCGACCCCGCTGCCGCCGTGCATCCCGATACCTGGCCGGCCCAGCCCCTCGCCTATCCCCACGCCCTCACCAGGCAGCTGCAATCCGATCCCTGGCGGCATCAACCCTCCCGGCACGCCGCCGCTGCCGATCCCGGGAGTAGGCCTGCCGGACGTGCTCACCGGCCTCGCGAACGGAGGCATCTGATGATCCGTCGCGGAATGTCATCGGGAATGAAAAGGCTGATCGGCATCGGCACCATCGCCGGCTCGCTGATCCTGGTCACTCTGACCTTCAATCCGCCCGTGATGCCTTGGACGGCGCCGCTGCACATGCACGTTGAAGCTGCCAGCTTCGGCGACCTCAATCGCAACGCCAGCGTGGAGCTGGGCGGCGTCAAGGTTGGCAGCGTCGATGCGGTGCGCTGGCAGAACGGCCACGCTGTCCTGGACGTCAGTGTCAACCACAGCTATGCGGTCAAGATCCACCACGACGCCGGCGCCACAATCCGGCCGCATGGCCTCCTGGGTCCTAAGTACGTCGACCTCGACGGCGGCCACAGCGGCGCCATGCCCGATGGCGGCACGATCCCCATGGCGCGCGTGCACGTAACGCAGGATGTCGACCAGGTGCTCAACGCGCTGCAGCCGGATGTGCGCGACAACCTGCAGACCATCCTGGTCGAGCTGGGCAACGCGTCTGCCGGCCGCGGCCAGGACGTGAACGACGCGCTGCGCGCGCTCGGCCAGTCCTCCGCCGACCTGCGCACCGTGGCGGACACGCTGCAGCACCGCGACCAGGACCTGGCCATGTTCTTCGTGTACTCGGAGCAGCTCAACCGCGACCTTCAGTACGCGCCCATCGACGCCCAGATCCGCGACACCGATGTGGTGTTGACGGCGCTGGTGGCGGTTGAGAACAACATCGGCGACAGCATCGACCAGACCGCGGCCGTGGTGCGCCAGCTCGACGCGGTGATGGACGGCAACTCTCAGAACTTGGCGTACGTGCTGCAGCACGCGCCCGCAACTATCGCCCACCTGCGGACAGTGGTCGCGGTCAGTGACCAGCTGGTGCAGGGAGTGAGCCCCTGTCCCACCCAGGCCCTCATGATTGCGGTGATCGAGACCAAATCGGCCTTTAGCTACGCCGACGCCAACGGGCACTACGTGCGTGTCGAGTCGGTACCGAGCACAAACAAGGGCGGCTACGCTGGCGGCTTCTCTTGCGGTGGCGGATCGGCCGGCGGATCGGCGTCGGCCCCTAAGGGCACTGCGTCCGACCAGCAGCTGGTCAATCTGATGATGGCGGGGTTGCCCGGGCAGTAGGACACGACATGGACGTTGGGAGGGGAATGGCGGCCAAGAAGCCGCGTGGCCGCGCGGCCGCACCGGCGCAGCCGGCCGCGCTGGAATCGCCGAGGATGGCCCTGGGCGCGCTCCTGGTCGGGCTGCTGGTCAGCGCCGTGCTGGGATACGGCGCCACCCGCCTGAACACCGACGCCAGCGTCGGCCTGCTGGCGGACACGAGCTCTGCCGCCTACCGCGACCAGGCGGCCTACGCTGGTAACTTCGGGGCGGACCCGGTGGTGATCGAGCTGGAGCCGCAGCCCGGACAGCAGCTGCTCACGCCCCAGCACATGGTGGGCATGGCGGGCATGGAGGGAAAGCTGGCCAGCGTGCACGGCGTCAAGCGCGTGTACGGCCCGGGCACCCTGGTCAACACCTTCGCCAACGAGGTCACGCGGCGGGCGCTGGACATCTGCGGCCAGCAGGGCCAGGCGGCCGAGAACGCGGCCAAGGCCGCGGGCAAGTCCTCGCAGGAGCAGCAGCAGGCCTTCGACGACGCCGTGCGCGCCTGCGCCAACCAGATCGCGCAGCAGTACCCGACGCTGGGAGTGCCGGCGGTCGACAACCCCTCTTTCTATGACGAGATCCTGCTCGAGCCCAACGGCGCCGTGCGGCCCTTCTGGCTTTGGGCGCTGCCCGACCCCAACCACGCGGTGATCCAGGTCCGGATGAGCCCCGACGCCACCGCGGTCGATGTTCGGGCCGTTCTCGACCGCGTCGACAGCCAGCGCCACCGCTCCGAGCTGCAGGGCCTGGACGTGCACGTCGCCGGCGCTCCCGCGCTGACGGTGTCGCTGGCCGACTCGGTGCACAACTCGCTGATCTACCTGCTGCCGCTGACGCTGCTGGCGATGCTGGTGGTGACGCTGCTCGCGATCCGGGTCCGGCTGCGGCTGCTGGCCGTGCCGCTGGCGGCGCTGGCCGGGCTCTGGACGGCGGGCGCCGCCGGCTGGCTGGGCCTGCCGTTGACGCCGGCCACCCTGGCCGTGCTGCCGGTGGTGCTGGGCCTGACCACCGACTACGTGATCCAGGCGGTCAACCGCCTGGCCGAGGAGCCGGCGGGAATGGGGCGGCTGGAGCGCACCGCGCGCGCCATCCTGCCCGCCACCGGCACCGCGGCCCTCGCCACCGCGATCGCAGTGCTGGGTTTCGCGCTGTCGCCGATCCCGCTGGTGCGCCAGTTCGCGCTCTTCATGGCCCTGGGCGTGGTCTGCGCCTACGTCGTGAGCACGGTGGTGGGCCTGCCGCTGGTGGCGCTCTTCAGCGGCCGCGCGGCGTCCGTCCCCGCCGTCCGTGGGCGGCGCAAGGCGGCTCCCGAGCCGGCGCCGCTGCCGGCCTCGCCGCTGCGCGCCCACGTCCTGCGCGCCGGCCGGCTGCCACTGAACGTGGTGCTGCCGCTGGCGGCGGTAGGCGTGCTGGGCTGGGTGGCACTGCCCCTGGTCCGCCTGGAGACGGACCCCTCGCAGCTGATGCCGCCAGGCAGCGCGACTTTGGCCGAGGCGCAGCACATCAAGGACACCGTGGGCCTGGTGGGCGAGATCGACCTGGTGCTGGTCGGCCCCGACGTGACCCAGGCCGACGCCGTGGCCTGGCTGCAGAAGGCCACCGACCACGCGGCCTCCTCCGACCTCAAGCCGGTCAGCGGGCTGTCCGGCTTCCTGGCGGCGTTCAACAACAACCAGCCGCCGGACGCCGCCCAGACCCAGAAGATCCTCGCCAACATCCCCGGCTACTTCACCAACGCCGTGGTGAGCACCGACCACAAGATGGCGCGCAGCGTCTTCGGGATCACGCGCCTGACCTCGGTGGCGGACGACCAGCGGCTGGCGGCCCGCCTGCAGTCGGGCGATTCCCCGCCCGCGGGCTACCGGGCCTATCCGGCCGGTCTGGCGGTGATCGCGGCCCAGTCCCTGCAGCAGCTCTCGGGCGACCAGCTGAAGCTCAACCTGCTGGCGCTGGCCGTGGTGCTGGTGGTCCTTCTGCTCGCCTACCGGCACCCCCTGCCGGCCGGCCTGGCCGTCCTGCCCACGGTGGTGGCCGCGGGCTGGGCGACCGGTCTCCTGGCCCTGCTGCAGGTGCGCTCGAGCCCGATCACGATCCTGCTGGCCGGGGTGGTGGTGGCCTTCGCCACCGAGTTCAGCGTGCTCTGGCTGGCGCGCTATCGTTCCGAGCGGCTGGCCGGCGCGGCGGCCGAGGCGGCCGCCTTCACGGCCTCGGAGCGGGTGGGGCCGGCGATCGTGGCCAGCGCCCTGGCTCTGGCCGTGGGCTTCCTGGTCCTGGCGGTCAGCCCGGTCCCCATGGTGCGCGGCTTCGGGATCGTCTGCGGCCTGGACATGGTGCTGGCCACCGCTGCCGTGCTCGTGCTGCTGCCGCCTCTCGCCAGGAGCTGGCTCCGCTAAGGTACGGGCGCCTTGGACGCCCGCTCCCTGGAAGGCCTTCTGGGCTTCGGCGACGAGGACCTGGCGGCCAACCGGGCCGGCGAGCTGAGCGCCGCGCAGGCACGGCGCCTCCAAACCTCCGGCGTGTGGCGGCTGGTGGTGGGACCGCCCGTCGTCGTGGGCGGCGCGCTCCTGGCGCTGCTGCCCGATCTCTCACCTCTCTCGGTGATGGGCCTCGTCCTGGCCGGGTTGGGGCTCTACATCTGCTGGAAGGGCTTCGCCTACCTCGTGGACGGCCGGGAGCGCACCGTCGCCTACCTGACCGCGCCTTTGGCGCGCAAGGTGGTGCAGGGGAGATACGGCCGGCACTACTTCGCGCGCATCGGACCGGTCAGCAAAGAGATCTCTCTATCCGTGTACGACCAGCTCCCCGAGGGAATGCCCGTCCACCTCTACTACGCGCCCGGGTGCAGAACGCTGCTTTCGCTGGAACCGGCCGCGGCCGAGGAGCCGCGGCCGCCCCATCCCTTCGGCCCGGATGCCGCGCACGTTTGGGATCGTGTGCGCTGGACCTGGGTCCTGATCACGGTTGGAGCCTTGGGCTGCATCGCGGGCGGCCACGACGTGCTGGTCGCCCATCCCGCGCGACCGGTGGCCGTGCACGGCACCGTGTCGAGCTACAGCGAAACCCACGGCAAGTCGACGGCCCGCTACCTGTACCTCTCCGGAGATCCGAACTCGTACACGCCCCAGGCGCCCAGCTCCTACACGCCGCCGGTGCCTTCCCTTTACGACCTCGTCAACGAGCCGGTCACGCTCTACGTGAACGACGGCAGCCGCGACGTGATCGGCCTGGTAGCGGGCGGCCAGCTTTACGCGGCCGACTGGTACCTGCATCCGGAGCACCAGACGACTTACGAGATCGTCAACGGCCTGATCGTCGGGGTCCTCTCGCTGGCGGCCATGGTGGCCGCCGCGGCCTGGCTGGTGATCGCCGGCCTGCGGGCGCGCGCCTCAACCGTCACTGACGCGCCCAGCGCGCGCTATATGCCGCCTTCGGTGCGGCCGGCTTCGGCCAACCTACCGGCCGGCCTGCTGCTAGGCGTGATCCTGGCGGTCACGGCCGGGCTGCTGGCGGCCTTCACCCTCACGGGAGGGCACCTCTAGCAGGGTGTTGAAAGAGGGTCGCCGAGCGATTCGCGCCCCGAAGCGCCGACGGCGCCGAAGGCGCGAAGCCCTCTTTCAACGGCCTGCTAGCACTTGATTTCGGCGCAGGGGTCGATGTAGTCGGCCTGGTAGCGGATCTCGAAGTGCAGGTGGGGCCCCGTCGAGAAGCCGGTCGAGCCTACCTGGCCGATCATCTCCCCGCGCTTGACGACCTGGCCGTCCGTGACCGCGAAGCTGCTCAGGTGCCCATAGAGGGTGGCGTAGCCGTTGCCGTGCACGAGCAGGATGTGATTCCCGTAGCCGGTGCTGCTGCTGTAGACACGGACCACGCCCGAATCTGCCGCGAAGACCGGAGTCCCCTTCGGCTCTGCGAGGTCAAGGCCCGAGTGCCAGCGCTTGGAGGGGCATTCAGCCTTGTAAGGCTCGCCGGCGAGGTCGGTGCAGCCGAAGCGCTGCGTGATCGGCGCCTTCTGCCCCGCGGGCACCACCACCGGCCAGCCGAAGCGGCCGGTGCCGCCGCCGGCGCCGATGGCGATCCCGCCCAGGGTGGCGTCGAAGGCCGCGCTGTCGGTAGTGGTGTCCAGCTGCTGCTGCTCGTAGGCCAGGCGGTCCGGCTCGTCCGGCAGTGAGGACTGCTCGTCCGGCGAGGGCTGGTAGGTCGGGTGCTCCGGAGCCGGGGCCGTGGCCACGGTGCCGGTCGCGATAGCTGGGTCCACTGGTCCCGGCACCGGCAGCGTTGGGACAGTCACACCGGGCAGCCCCGGCGAGGGCGTGGGAGTCGGGATCGGCAGCACGGGCGTAGGCAGGACAGGCAGCCCCACAATCGGGGTGGGCGCCGGGACGGGCGGGCCGGCAGCGATGGCCGGCGCGGCGCCGAGCGCGGCTGAGGCGACGAGGGCGGCCACCGCCAGGCGGCCGGCGCGCTGAGGAGTCAGGTTCATTGGGGGCCTTGTGGCTCAGCTTACGTGACAGTCCAGCTACCGCGAAACCTCTAAATACGTTTCCGTACTGGATCTCGGCTTAGGATCGTCGCCCGTGCGCACGCTGATCACTACCAAGGGCGCCTTCCACGAGCCCGACCCCAAGACCACCCTCCAGCACCTTGAGCGCTGCCACACCGAGGGGTTCTGGATGGACATCGAGGCTGCCAAGGAGGAGGACCTGAAGATCCTGGCCGAGACCTTCAAGTTCCACCCCCTGACCATCGAGGACGTCAAGAAGCGGGGACAGCGGCCCAAGCTCGAGGACTACGACGGCTACCGGTTCATGGTCCTCTTCAACGCCAGGTGGTCGTCCGGCGGCCACCTGACCAGCGACGAGTACCACCTCTACCTATCGGACGACTACCTGGTCACCGTCCACGACCGGCCGGCGCCGGCGCTGGAGAGCCTGCGCAAGCGCATCGAGGAGCAGCCGGCGATCGCGCGGGGCAAGTCGGACTTCCTGACCTACCTGGTGGTGGACGCCATCATCGACCCCACCTTCGACGCACTCCAGCAGCTGGACACCACCATCGACGGGCTGGAGAACGCGATCGTGGACCGCGCGGAGACCAGCCAGCTGCGCCAGATCTACACGCTCAAGCACTCGGTCACCCAGCTCCGCCATCTCCTGGGTGCCGAGCGCGACCTCTTCCAGCGCCTGATCACCGAGAGCCTGAGCGATCCCTCGCTGGGCGTGTACTACCGCGACGTCTACGACCACGTGATCCGCCAGTACGAGACGGTCGACTCCCTCCGCGACCTGCTGACCGGCGCCATGGACGTGTACCTGTCCACGGTCTCCAACCGGCTCAACTCGACCATGAAGGCGCTGACCGTGATCGCCAGCATCTTCCTGCCGATCTCCTTCCTGACCGGCTTCTACGGCATGAACTTCGCCTTCCTGACCGGGGTGCTCGAGCCGCCGACCTACGCCTTTTTCATCGGCGTGGGGACGATGGTGCTGGCGACGTTGATCCAGCTTCTGCTGTTCCGCCGGAGAGGCTGGCTCTAACCGTCCTTCGTCAGGTGGTGTAGGAGGAAGGCCCAGGCGTCGGCCTCCTCGGGTACCAGCTTCGCCACCGGCTTGCCCTGGCCGTGGCCGGCCCGGGTGTCGACTCGCAGCAGCGTCAAACCTTCGGGATTCGCCGCCTGCAGCCGCGCCGCCATCTTGCGGGCGTGCATGGGGTCGACGCGGGAGTCTCCCTCTCCGGTCGTGATGAGAACGGGCGGGTAGTCCACACCGTCGCGGACGTGGTGGTAGGGCGAGTAGGCGTAGAGCCAGCCGAACTCCTCGGCTTCGGCGGCCGTCCCGTACTCCACCGACCAGAGCTGCGCCACCTTGAAGCGCTCGTAGCGCACCATGTCCAGCAGCGGAACCCCG
>DASUVY010000116.1:0-2892 GCA_036378695.1 Candidatus Dormiibacterota bacterium | reverse complement strand
CGGCAAGGGCGAGGGTGAGAATCCCAACCTGACCCTGATGGCCGACGCCAACGACTTCGTCAAGATCATCTTCGGCCAGCTCGACCCCACCGCCGCCTTCATGCAGGGCAAGCTCAAGATCAAGGGCGACATGGGCCTGGCTTTGAAGTTCCAGTCCATGTTCAAGCGCCCGAACTAAATCGTGGGAAGAACCTAGCGGTTCCTCCCCCGGACCCTACCTCCCTCTTGGCGCCGCGCTACGTCCCCAACGCCTGGAAGACGGACTCACACGGGCCGGCGTAGCCGGCCCTTACGGCGGCTCGCGGTCTTAGATTCCGAAGACCCAGTACTGCAGGCGCTGGCTCATGGCGGCGTCCAGGTCGAGGTTGCCCGTGCCCTCCCTGATATTCATCAGGTACACCCGGTGCCGGCTCAGCGCGTAGCGCTTGAGCTGGCCGTTGACCGCAACCGCCTCGGCCGCATTGCCCCAGTGGATGGGCGTGATGTCGGTGTCGTCCGGCTCGTTGTCGGCCAGCCACGCCTGCAGCGAGGCGCTGCTCCCGCGGTCGTAGCTGCCGATGATCATGAAACCGAACAGCCCGTTGGTGGCGCCCACGATGTCCAGCGTGGTGTCGACGCCCGGCGGTGAGGTGGTCCCCACCTCGCGCTCGATGTACTTCCAATCCGCCGGATAGCAGAATCCCCAGCCCAGCTGCTGGAGGTTCAGCCCGTGGTCCTGGGGGGCGCAGTGAAGCCCCTGGGCGTCAGGCGCCAGGGAAGGCGGCGCGCTGTGCGCGGGGCCTCCGGAATTCCCGGTGCAGGCGATCAGTAGTATCAGCGTGGCAGCGAGGGGTACGAGCTTGGGGAGCAATTTCCGGGCGCATTATCGCGCCCCCCGCGGCCGGCGCATCCCTAGTGCAAGCTTTGCCCAAAAAACTGCTGGACATTGGGAAAAGATGTGATAGGGTTAGTGTCCTTATCCGGAATTCGTGGGGGGCGTTATGACGAATCAAGATCGGGAGCGGATGAAGCGGCTGGAGGCCAATCGCACGGCCCTGGCCAGGCTGGCGTCGAGCTTCGAACAGGAGGCCGGGCTACACCGACCCCTGGCTGAGAGCGTGGGCGACATCATGACCCACGACTACGAGGACACCGATTTCGCGCAGGCGCTCAGCGACCGCGAGATCAACGACACCCTCGTCCACCTGCTGGGCGAGAACCGGGAGCAGGTCGAGCGCGCCCTGGACCGCCTGAACGCGGGCAAGTACGGGCTGTGCGAGGACTGCGAGGAGCCCATCGCCACCGAGCGGCTCAAGTTCCGGCCCGAGGCCACGCGCTGCGTCGCCTGCCAGGGCCGCTGGGACCGGGTCAACCGCCGGAGCGCTTAGAAGCCGGGGCCTACAGCCCCCCGTAGACGACCGACTTCTGCTCCGTGTACTGGTAGAAGGCCTCCAGTCCGTGCTCCTTGCCGAAGCCCGACTCCTTGGTGCCCCCGAACGGCAGCTCGTCGTGCGCGATCTGTAGCGCGTTGACCCAGGTGTAGCCGGCCTCCAGCTCCTTCACCGCCCGGTTTGCGGCCGCCATGCTCGAGGTCCAGATCGACGACCCCAGGCCGAAGGGCGAGTTGTTGGCCCGCGCCAGGCCCTCGTCGAGGTCCTTGATCCGCATCACCGGCAGCGCCGGCCCGAATACCTCCTCGGTGACCATGCGGCTGCCGTCGGGCACGTCGACCAGGATGGTGGGGTTGATGAAGTTGCCCCGCTCGTACTGCTCTCCCTCCGGCCGGCCGCCGCCGAAGGCGACCTGGGCGCCCTTGTCGAGCGCGTCCTGGACCTGCGCCTCGACCTCGGCGCGCTGGGTCTCTGTGTGCATGGGGCCCATGCGGGTGTCCTTGTCCATCCCGTTGCCCGGCTTCAGCTTCTTGGCTCGCTCGACCAGCCGCTCCAGGAGCTGGTCGAAGACGCCCTCCTGCACGTAGAGGCGCTTGATGGCCAGGCAGGCCTGGCCGCAGTTGAAGAAGCGCCCGATCGAGATCGCCTTGGCAGCCTCGTCCAGGTCGGCGTCGTCGAGCACGATGCAGGGATCGCTGCCGCCCAGCTCCAGCACCACCTTCTTGAGGAAGGGCGCGGCCGCGGCCATCACCTTCTTGCCGGTCGGCGTGGAGCCCGTGAGGGCCACCTTGCGGATGTCGGGATGGGTCACGATCGCGTTCCCGGTGCCCTGGCCGAGGACCACGTTGACCACGCCCTCGGGCAGCCCGCCCTCGATCAGCGCTTCGATGCACTTGAGGGTGGCCAGGGGCGTCGTCGAGGAGGGCTTGAGCACCACGCAGTTGCCGGCCGCGAGGGCCGGCGCCACCTTGTTGGCGGCGAGGGTGAGCGGGAAGTTCCAGGGCACGATGGCGCCGGTCACGCCGATCGGGTTGCGCACCACCAGGCCGTAGGTGCGGGTGTCCGGCAGGAGGACGTATTCGCCGTGCACCTTGTCGGCCAGGTCGGCGAACCAGGCGATGTTCTCCCCGAAGCGCTGCGCCTCGATCTTGGACTCCAAAATCGTCTTTCCCTGCTCGGCGGTGAGCACGGGCGCGATCTCGTCGACCTTGGCCAGCATGTGGGCCGCCGCCTTGTGCAGGACCCTGGCGCGCTCGGCGGGCGCCAGCTTCGACCAGCTCGCGAAGGCCTTGCGGGCGGCCTTGGCCGCACGATCGACATCGGCCTCTCCGCCGGAGGGGACGCGGTCGACGACCTCGCCGGTCGCCGGGTTCTTGACTTCGTAGGTGTCGCCGGAAGCCGCCTGCGCGCGCTCCCCTTCGATGATCATGGTGGCCATATCGAACTAAGTATGCGGAGGTGGCGGAATGGCGGTGAGGCTTGAGCGGGAAGGCGGCGTCGGGGTGATCGTGCTCGATCGCCC
>DASUVY010000115.1:0-5717 GCA_036378695.1 Candidatus Dormiibacterota bacterium | reverse complement strand
TGGTGGAGGAGGTCGAGCAGCTGGGCGACGAGGTGGTGGTGCCCGCCGGGTTCGGCGCCGGGCACAACTTCCACGCCCCCGGCGCCGACCTGCGGCCCGGCGACGTGGTGGTCACACGCGGCCGGCTGCTGGGGCCGGCGGAGCTGGGGCTGGCGGCGGCGCTCGGCATCGATCGCGTGCCCGTGCACCGGCGGCCGCGCGTCGCTTTGATGTCCACCGGCGACGAGCTGGTGGAGGTGGGCCGTCCGCTGGGGCCCGGCCAGATCGCCGACTCCAACCGCTGGGCGCTGCTGGCTGCCCTGCGGGAGGCAGGCTCCGAGGTCGAGCTGTTGGGCATCGCGCCCGACCGGCCCGAGCCGCTCCGCGAGCTGGTGATAGGCGCCCTGGAGCGCGCGGACGTGCTGGTCACCTCGGGCGGGGTCTCGGTCGGCACCCACGACCTGGTCAAGCCGCTGCTGGAGTCGCTGGGCGAGGTGCATGTGGGCCGCGTCAAGCTGCGCCCGGGCAAGCCGTTCACCTTCGCCACGCTGCCCCGGGGCGGGCTGGCCTTCGGGCTGCCCGGATTTCCGGTCAGCTCGCTGGTGACCTTCGAGGTTTTCGTCCGCCCCGCCCTGCGCAAGCTGCAGGGCCACGCCCGGCTTCACCGGCCGGAGCTGCGCGTGCGACTCGGCTATGACGCGCAGGCCGCGGGAGACCGCACCGAGTATCAGCGCGTCGTGCTGCACCGCGAGGGCCCGGACCTGGTCGCCGCCTCGACCGGCTCGCAGTCGTCCTCGCGACTGATGTCGCTGGCCGGCGCGCACGCCCTGGTGCGCATCCCGCCCGGCGATCAGGGCTACCCGGCCGGCACCTACGTGGAGGCGCTGATCCTCGAGCTCCCGTAGTCGGACCTCTGGCGGGTTTGCGCTGCTCTGGTCGGGCGGGAAGGACTCGGCGCTGGCGCTGGACCGGGCGCGGCGGGCGGGGCTCGACGTGCAGACGCTGGTCACCTTCTACGACTCGGCGACCGAACGGGTCCGCTTCCACGCCACCCGGATCGAACTGATTCGCATCCAGGCGGCAGCCACGGGGGTTCCGCGGCTGCTGGACCTGGGCACCACCTGGCCGGAGATGGAGACGCGCCTGGTGGAGGTGCTGGCGCGGTTGCGAACGCAGGGCTGCCCAGGCGTCGTGCTCGGGGACATCCATCTGGCCGACGTGCGGGCCTGGTACGAGGACCGCGTGACCGCCGCCGGCCTCGAGCATGTGGAGCCGCTGTGGGGATCGCCGCCGGCCGCGCTGCTCGATGAGTTCGTGAGGACGGGTGGCCGCGCCGTGGTGACCTGCGTCGACCTGGAGCGGCTGGACGAATCCTGGCTGGGGCGCGTCGTGGATCCCGACTTCGCGCGCGACATCTCTGTCCTGGACGTCGACCCCTGCGGCGAAAACGGGGAGTACCACACGTTCGCCTACACGGGGCCGGTCTTCGCCCGCCCGGTTGCCTGGACGGCCGGCAGCCGCCGGCGCGAGGGCCGTTTCCTCCAGCTCGATCTCGCAAGCTAGCCGGCCGCGCGCCGTTGACCTCCGCGAGGAGGAGGGATGCTGCACGCGCAAACGCTGGCCGGCGACCGGCGCCGGCGGCGCACTCAGTCGGCCGCGGCGGCGTTGCTGCTGGCCCTGCTCGTCTGCTTCTGCCTGATCGGTCGCGGGCCGGGCACGCTGGTCTGGCTGACCGGCCGCCCGCCCAGCTGGCTGCCCTTCGCGGGCTCGGGCCTGAGCTGGCTGCCCTACAGCGAGCCGCTGAAGCACCCGGCCGCGGCGCTGGTCGTCCAGGCGACTCCAGTCCCGGTGCCCACGGCGGCGCCCACGATCCTGCCCACGCCTGACCCATCCCAGCCGCCGGCCGCGATCCCGCTGCTGCCGGCGCCCACGCCGACTCCCAAACCGACGCCCACGCCCACCCCGAAGCCGGTCAGCACCCCGGCTCCGGCGCCGGCGCCCACGCCCACGCCCTCCTACCTCTTCAAGGACAACTTCGAGGAGGACGCGGTGGGCAGCACCAACGTGCCCAACTGGAACCTGGACTCCGGGAACTGGCAGATCGTGCAGGACGGCAGCCACGTGCTCTACACGCCCGACGCCAACTGGGCCATCGCCACGGTGGGCAGCGGGGGCTGGACCAACATCAAGGTGAGCGCCACCGTCAAGGCGGCGTCGACCACCGGCCACGCCCGCCTCATCACGCGCTACAGCGGCGGCAACTTCTACGCGTGCGGCATCGACCACGGCGGCTTCCTCACCATGTGGGAGGTCAGCGGGTCGAACTGGACCCAGATCGGGGACAACGTGACCTGGGCGTTCAACCCCGCGAACTTCTACGCGCTGAGCTTCAGCGCGGTCGGAAGCGGGCTGTCCTGCACGGTCACCGACCCCTCGGGAGCGCTGCAGCCGGCCAGCATCCAGGTGAGCAACAGTGATTACACGAACGGCCACGCAGGGGTGGTCGGCGAGGGCCCCGGAGAGTTCGACAACTTCGTCGTGACGGCGGCCTAGACGAACGGGCGTTCGGGGTAAAATCTGAGGGCCGCATGCCCTCCCGCTTTGATATCCAGGCGCCCTTCGAGCCTAAGGGCGACCAACCCCAAGCCATCGCCCAGCTGCTCGACGGCTTCGGCCAGGGGCTTGCCGAGCAGGTGCTGATGGGCGTCACCGGGTCGGGGAAGACCAACGTCATGGGCTGGGTGATCCAGGAGCTGGGGCGCCCGACGCTGGTGATGAGTCCCAACAAGACGCTGGCCGCGCAGCTCTGCGCGGAGTTCAAGCGGCTGTTCCCCAACAACGCGGTCGAGTACTTCGTCAGCTACTACGACTACTACCAGCCCGAGGCTTATATCGCGCGCTCCGACACCTACATCGAGAAGGACTCGTCGCGCAACGAAGAGATCGACCGCATGCGTCACAGCGCCACCACCGCGCTGATGACGCGCCGCGATGTGATCGTGGTCGCGAGCGTCAGCTGCATCTACGGCATCGGCTCGGTCGAGGACTACATGGGCGAGTCGGTCGAGCTGGTGGCGGGCCAGTCGATCCGGCGCGAGATCCTGCTGCGCAAGCTCACCGAGATGCTGTACGAGCGCAACGACTACGACCTCGGACGCCTGCGCTTCCGGGTGCGCGGCGACGTCGTCGACATCGTGCCCGCGAGCGAGGAGAAGGTCTATCGCATCGAGTTCTTCGGTGACGAGATCGAGCGCATCCAGGAGCTGGACGGCGTCACCGGCGAGATCCTGCGCAACCGCGCCGAGGTCAAGATCTTCCCGGCCAGCCACTACATCACGCCGCGCCGCAAGCTGGAGCTGGCGGTCCGCGACATCGAGGAGGAGCTCGAGGAGCGCTGTAAGTGGTTCGACGACCACGGGCGCCTGCTGGAGTCGCAGCGACTGCGCCAGCGCACCAACTTCGACCTCGAGATGCTGCGCGAGACCGGCACCTGCGCCGGCATCGAGAACTACTCGCGCCACCTGACACGCCGCCAGCCCGGCGAGGCGCCATTCACGCTGATGGACTTCCTGCCCGAGGACGCGCTGGTCTTCATCGACGAGTCGCACGTGGCGGTGCCGCAGGTGGGCGGCATGCTGGGCGGCGACCGCTCGCGCAAGGCGGCGCTGGTCGAGTACGGCTTCCGGCTGCCGAGCGCCTTCGACAACCGCCCGCTCAGCTTCGAGGAGTGGGAGCAGCGCCTGGCGCAGCGCCTCTACGTCTCGGCCACGCCCGGTCCCTACGAGATGCGGCGCTCGCAGAAGACGGTGGAGATGGTTGTGCGGCCGACCGGCCTGGTCGACCCCGTGGTCGAGGTGCGGCCGACCGAGGGCCAGATCGACGACCTGGTGGCCGAGCTCAAGAAGACCGCCGAGAAGGAGCAGCGCTCACTGGTCACCACCCTGACCAAGCGCTTCGCCGAAGACCTCACCGACTACTTGAAGGAGTTCGGCATCCGCGTGCGCTACATCCACTCCGACCTCGACGCCATGGAGCGCATCGACCTGCTGCGCGACCTGCGCCTGGGCGCCTTCGACGTGCTGGTCGGCATCAATCTCCTGCGCGAGGGACTCGACCTGCCCGAGGTCGCCTTCATAGGCATCCTGGACGCCGACAAGGAGGGCTACCTGCGCGCCTACCGGTCGTTCATCCAGATCATCGGCCGCGCCGCGCGCAACGTGGAAGGCCGCGTCGTGATGTACGCCGACAGCGTCACCGAATCGATGCGCGAGGCCATCGACGAGACCAACCGGCGCCGGGCCCGGCAGATCGCCTACAACGAGGAGCACGGCATCACGCCGGAGACGATCAAGAAGGCGATCTACAACCTGGAGGTCCAGGCCAAGGACACGCAGGCGGACGCGGTCGAGCTGATGATGGCCGCCGGGCTGCCGCGCGAGGACCTGCTGGCCATCATCCGCGACCTCGAGAAGGAGATGAAGCGCCTGTCGCGCGAGCTCGCTTTCGAGGACGCCGCGCGCGTGCGCGACCGCATCATCGCCCTGCGCAAGCGCATCGCCGGCGAGACCAGCGGCGGCGAGGACGACGAGGAGGTGGCGCTGGCCATCGCGGCGGCGCCGGCGGTGCGCCCGCGGGGTTCGATCAGGAACTACCGAAGGACGAGGCGCGGGCCATAACCAATCTGGAGGCCCTGCGGAGAGGGATGGTCGGCGACGGTCCGCGCGCGGGCTGGCGCGAGACGGTGGGCGCCCGCATCGCCGAGGTCGACGAGGGCCGGGTGGTGGTCGAGATCGACGCCGACGCCAAGCACCGCCACGAGGGCGGCGTCGTGCAGGGCGGCATCATCACCCAGATCGCCGACGCGGCCATGGGCATGTCACTGCTCACCCTGCAGCCGGAGGACCAGGCCAACACCACCATCGAGCTCAAGATCAACTTCATCCGGCCCGTGGTCGAGGGCCGGCTGCGGGCGGTGGGCCGGGTGGTGGAGATGAAGCGCACGCTCGGCTTCACCGAGGCCGAGGTTCTCGACGACGAGGGCCGGCTCGTCGCGCACGCCTCCTCCACCTGCCTGGCCATCCCGCGTAAGGGTTGGCGTAAATGACTGGCGTCAGGGCCCCCTCCGGAGCCTGGAAGTTCCTGGGCATCCAGCTGGTCGAGGCCGGCGAGGGCCGGGTCGTGGTGGAGATGGAGGCCGTGGAGCAGATGGCCAACAGCCTGGGCGTCGTGCATGGCGGCTTCATCGCCACCATCTGCGACTCGGCCATGGCCCGGGCCATGGCCACGGCCATCCCGGAAGGCGCGCGCCAGGTCAGCTTCGACCTCAAGGTCAACTTCATCAACCCGGTGCGCCCGGGGGAGCGCCTGCGGGCCACCGGCCGCGTCCTCCACGCCGGGCGGCGCACGGGCGTGGCAGAGGCCAGGGTGGAGGGGCCGGGCCGGACGCTGATCGCCACGGCGACCGGCAGTTTTTCCATCAGCGCCGAAGGGGATAGTTAGCCGGTGCCGGTCGACAAGATCACGATCCGGGGAGCGCGCGAGCACAACCTCAAGGACGTCAGCCTCTCCATCCCCCGCGACCGCCTGGTGGTCTTCACCGGGCTGAGCGGATCGGGCAAGTCCTCGCTCGCGTTCGACACCATCTACGCGGAGGGCCAGCGGCGCTACGTGGAGTCGCTGTCGGCCTACGCGCGCCAGTTCCTGGGCCAGATGGAGAAGCCCGACGTCGACATGATCGA
>DASUVY010000114.1:0-5999 GCA_036378695.1 Candidatus Dormiibacterota bacterium | reverse complement strand
CGCCATATCAAGTCGACCCCACGCATCAGGACATCGACATGGGGCAACCGGCGGGCGCCATCGACGTGCCGCTGATGTCGGTGCATTGGGATTACGACGGCAACTCGAAGCAGTATCTGCGCAGCGACCACGGCACGCCCTTCATCGACGACCAGTACCACGCACCCGTGCACGCCAAGAACGTGGTCATCCTGCACGTCGGCTTTCACGACGCGGGCTGGGTCGAGGACGACAACGGCGGCGCGCATTCGGTGTGGTACGACATGCTGGGGAGTGGTCCGGCCGACCTTGACTCGAACGGCAAGCTCGTGCACGCCACCTGGCACATGGGCCAGGGCGGGCCACAGTGGTTTTATGAGAATCACCAGCCGGTCTGGTTCACCGACGAGCAGGGCAAGGTCATCGAGCTGAATTCGGGCCTGACCTGGCTGCACGTGGTGGGGAACGGCCAGAGCTCCTAAACTGCCCTCCATGCGAGGAGGCGTCGGTGGCCAGCGAACTCGGGTTTCTCGGCCGCGGCCTGCTGATCGGACTCGCCATCGCGGCGCCGGTCGGCCCGATGGCACTGCTCTGCATCCGGCGCACCCTGGAGCGCGGCTGGCCTAGCGGCTTCGCCTCCGGCCTGGGCATTGCCAGCGCCGACGGCATCTACGCAGCGGTGGCGGCCTTCGGGCTGACCATCGTCTCGGGGCTCCTTCTACGCGAGGCCCGCTGGGTGCAGGGCGTGGGCGGGCTGGCGATCGTGCTGCTGGGAATCAGCAGTCTGCTGCGCCCACCTCCTCTCGGGGAGGTCGCGCCGGAACGGCGCGGGTGGGGGCGGACCGGCCTGGCCGGCGCTTACGCCTCCTGCCTCGCCTTAACCCTGGCCAACCCGCCCACGATCCTCTCCTCCCTGGCCGTGATGGCCGGCTTCGGGATCGGCACCTCGCAGGGCGGCGCCTCCGCGGCAGCGGTCGTGCTCGGCGTGCTCCTGGGATCGAGCGCCTGGTGGGCAGTGCTGACGGGCGCCATCGCCCGCGCCCGGGGCCGGATCAGCCCGGCGGTGCGGGTCTGGATCTCACGCCTGGCCGGCCTGCTACTGGTCGGACTGGGCCTCGCCGCGGAGATTGCGGCTTTCCACCAATAGGTCCTCCCGATTCCGCCAGAGGTCCAGGAATCGGTAGAGATTCTTGCGCGAGAGCCGCTCCCGCTCGCCCTCCGGCGTCGCCTCCCACACCCGGTGCTGATGCTTCAGCACCGGCGCCGGGACCACAAGGGCGCGGCGATTGCCTTCCGCCCGCAGCTTGAAGCTGAGCTCTATGTCGGCGATCCGGTAGAAGCGGAACTTGCGGTCGAAGCCGCCCACGGCCAGGAAGTCCGCCTTGCGAAAGGCCATGCAGTAGCCCTCGATGGCGTCCACCTCCGGACCAGGGTGAGACTCGAACTCCTTCAGCGTGCCCCTGCCGCGAACGCCGAAGGGCCCGGCCACCGCCACCGAGGGGTCTTTCAGGGCCGCCACGAGGGGCCCGGCAACGTCGCCGGTGGCTTCGATGCTGGGATCGAACAGGATCACCACCTCTGCGCGCGCCACCTGCACGGCCGTATTCACGGTTTGCGCCCACCCTGCCTCCGGATCCAGTGCCGGCGTCTGCACCTCGGCCTCGAGATCCGCCACGGAGCGTCGCCAGCGCTCGACATCCTCTGGCCAGCCCGAATCGAGCGCCACCAGCGTGACCGCCGGCGCGCGCTCCAAGCGGCTACCGGACGCCGAGTCCACGACCTCCCAGCCCGCTTCCTGCAGGCGGTCGCGGAGGGCGTCGGCCCCCGCGAAGTCACGCTCCCCGCGCAGGCGTGAGCGCTCGGCGAGAAGTCGCTCCGCCTCTGGCCTGTCTACTTGCCCTTTTTGGCCTTCACGGCCTCGGTGAGCTTGGGCACGATCTTGAGCGCGTCACCGACCACGCCCAGGTCGGCCATCTTCATGATCGGGGCCTCGGCGTCCTTGTTGATGGCGATGATGACCTTGGCCCCCTTCATGCCCACCGTGTGCTGCATGGCGCCCGAGATGCCGACGGCGATGTACACGCCCGGCCGGACGGTCTTCCCCGTCTGCCCCACCTGCATCGAGTAGGGCACCCAGCCGGCGTCGACCACCGCCCGGCTGGCGCCCACCGCGCCGCCCAGCGCCCCGGCCAGGTCCTCCAGGATGGGGAAGTTCTCGGGACCGCCCAGCCCGCGGCCGCCGGACACGATCACGCCCGCGTCCTCCAGCTTCACGGCCTCGGCCGCCTCCACCTTCCGCTCCAGGATCCTGGCGCGCTTGGAGCTCGCGCCGATGGTGGCCTGGACCTGCTCGACCTTCGCCTCGCCGCCGACTTCGGATGCCTCTACCGACTTGGGCCGCAAAAGGACGATCGCCGGCTTGCCGTTGGCCTTGTAGTCGGCGACCTTGGCGCCGCCGAAGTAGGGCACGCGCGCCACGAAGCCTCCGTCCTGCGCCTTCACGTCCAACGCGTTGGAGATCAGCCCGCAGCCCAGGCGGGCCGCCAGGCGGCCGGCCACCTCGCGGGAGTCCGTCGTGAAGCCGAAGAGCAGGAGATCGGGTGAATGCTGCTTGACCAGTGCCTCCAAGGTGTCGGTGGCCGGCTCGGCGATGAAGTCGGCGAACGCCTGGTCCTCGCTGACGTGGACGGTCTTGGCGCCGTGCTTGCCAAGCTCCGCCGCGGCCGCGCCGGCGCCGGGGCCGAGGGCGACGGCCTCGGCATCACCCAGCTCGCGGGCCTTGGCCAGCAGCTCCAGGCTGATGGGGGCGACCTTGTCTGGTCCCAGCTCCGCGTAGACCCAGATCGTGGCCATGGCTAGACGACCTTGGCCGCTTGGAGGACGGCCATGATCTTCTCGACGCCGACGCTGCCGTCGTCCTCCACGACCTCGCCGGCTTGGCGCGCCTCCGCGTCATTGACGGCGAGCACAGTCTCGGCGGGCGTTCCTTTTTCGATTCCCAGGTCGGCCAGTCCGACCTGCTTCACCTCCTTGGAGCGGGCGGCCATGATGCCCTTGAGGGAGGCGTAGCGCGGCTCGGCTATGCCCGCCGTGACGGTGACCAGCGCGGGCGTCTCCGCCTCCACCACCTGGTAGCCGTCCTCGGTCTGGCGATGGATGGTCACCTTGCCACCGCTGACCTCGACCTTCTTGGCGGTGGTCAGCTGGGGCATCTCGAGCAGCTCGGCCAGCATCGGCGGCACCATGCCCGTGGAACCGTCGTAGGACTCCGTGGCGCAGATCACGAGGTCCGGCGATTCCGTCTTGATCGCGGCGGCCAGGGCCTTGGCCGTCAGCAGCGCATCTGCCCCCGCCAGCTGCTCGTCGGTGATCAGGATCCCCCGGTCCGCGCCCATCGAGAGGCCTTTGCGGATGGCGTCGCGGGCGCGCTCCGGTCCCATCGAAACCAGCACCACCTCGCCTTCGTGGGCCTCCTTGAGGAGCAGGCCCTCCTCGATCCCATACTCGTCGCCGGGGTCGAGGACGACCTCGCGGTCGCGCGCGATGGTGTTGTCCGATTCCAGCCCCTGCGTAGCGTTGGGATCGGGGACCTGCTTCACGGTGACGACGATCTTCATCACGCTGAAATCTACCGGCTTCAGGACCCCACCGAGTCTGGCGACTCGGCGGGGACCCCCCTTTAGCGCAACGCGTCGAGGAGGGCCCGGTAGGCCGCGGGATCGTTGGCGTTGGTGAAAAGCGCCGGGTCGAGGCCGTCCAGCCAGGCGACGTCGAGCTCCCGGAGCACGTCCGCCGCCCGGTAGCGGCCGGCTTCCAGTGCGGCCGTGATCGCCGAGGCTGCCGAGCGGCGGTAGGCCGCGGCCGCCGGCTCAGGCCTGCCTTTCACGCGCGGCACCGCCGCGTCGTGGCCAGCGGCTGCCGCCAGCACCATCCGCGCCGTCTCCGCGGTCAGCAACGGCATATCGCAGGCCACCGCAAAGACCAGGTCGTGGCGGGCGGCCAGGAGCCCGGCCTCGATCCCGGCGAGCGGTCCCGCGCCCGGGTGCAGGTCGGAGAGGCCGCCCTCGCCGCTGACCAGGACCTCTGAGCAGGCGGGGCTCAGCTGCCGGATGACGTGCTCCAGCAGCGTCCCCTCGCCGAAAGGCAGGCTCGCCTTGGGGCGGCCCATGCGCCGGCTGGCGCCCCCCGCCAGGACCAGCAGGGTCGCCTTTTCCACCGCTCTATGATCGACCGCGGTGCGCGCCATCGACTTCCACGTCCACCTGCCCACGCCGGAGTGGCTCGACGTGACCATGAAGGGCTACACCGAGGCCGCCGAGAAGTACTTCCGGTCGCCAGTGGCCCGCAAGACCGTGGACCAGGTGGCGGAGGAATACCGCGGGCTCGACATGCTGGCCCTGCTCCTGGCCTGGGACGCCGAGACGGCCACCCACCGCCCACGGCTCTCCAACGAGTTCGTGGCCGGCGCCGTGCAGGCTCACCCCGAGGTCTTCATCGGCTTCGGCAGCGTCGACCCGCTGAAGGGCGAGGAGGCCGTGCGCGGCGTCGAGAAGATCAAGGGGCTCGGCCTCAAGGGCGTGAAGCTCCACCCCTCGATCCAGAAGTTCGCGCCCGATGACGAGCGTTACTGGCCGGTCTTCGCCAAATGCCAGGAGCTGGGTCTGATCACGCTTTTCCACACTGGCACCTCCGGGATCGGGGCCGGCATGCCGGGCGGCCAGGGCATCCGGCTCGATTACTGCCGGCCCATCCGCCTGGACACCGTGGCCGCGGAGTTCCCCGAGCTGCAGGTGATCGCCGCCCACTTCGGCGCGCCCTGGCACGAGGAGCTGCTGGCGATCGCCGTGCACAAGACCAACGTGCACATCGACATCTCGGGCTACGCGCCCCACAACATCCCGGAATCGGTGCAGCGGGCGATGCGGGGCCGCCTGCAAGACCAGTTCCTGTTCGGCTCCGACTACCCCTTCATCCAGCCCGAGCGGTGCCTGGAAGAGCTGGCGGCACTGGGCCTTCCGGATCAAGTCATGGAGAAGGTCCTGCTGAGCAACGGGCGGAGGCTGCTGGGGCTCGCGTAGCCCGGCGTCAGGCGGGCGCTGATGCGCACCCGCAGCGTGGCCGAAGGGCGGCCCACGAAGGCGGCCAGGCGCAGGGGGACGACCTCGTGGGCGCTGACCGTGACCTGGGCGCCCGCCGCGCCGACGCCATCCAGGACGGCCGCCGGCTCGGAGGCGGCCAGCTCCGCGCGTGCGATGTCCTGGGCGGCGCGCACGTCGAGCAGCCAGCCGGCGCCGGCGCGCAGCGCTTTGACGCCCAGCTGCTGGGCCGCATCGAGCGCCGCCTGCGCGACCGCCTCGCTGAGGTGGGCCTGGCGAGCCGCCAGCACCCCAGCCTCGGCGCTGAAGGCCGCCACTGGCAGCAGCACCAGTGGCAGGACCAGGGCGAAGAAGACCAGCGCCTGGCCCTTCACCGGCTTCTCCAGGGTTCCACGCGGGCGCTGGCGTGTGAGGTCAGGGTCAGGCTCTGGGCAAGTCCGGGTAGGGGAGCGAAGCCGATCGCCACGGTCGCGCTGCCGGCGGCGGTGACCTGCGACCCGCGCGCGAAGCTGCCCAGCTCGAGCGCCAGCCGGGGCCCGCCCAGACCGTACGCCCCGACCGAGGCGGTGAAGACCGCCTGGGCGGTATTCGCCGCCGTGTTGGGGTCCGCGGCTCGGGCCGCCGCCTCGACGGCGGCGGCGGTGGCCGCATCCAGGCCGCCGCGGGCGTCGGCCACCCGCGCGACCGCCACCGAGCCCAGGGCCAGGGTCAGCACGATGGGCAGGCAGAGGGCGACCTCGGCCAGCGCCTGGCCGCGCTGCCCGCTCACTCGAAGGTGGCCTTGGGCATGGTGGCGTCGGCATGGAGCGGCAGCCCTGAGCCGCCCGGGACCAAAGGCACCAGTGCGGGCACACTGCCGCGGACCTGTACCTCGAGGGAGCCGCCCAGGTCGCGCGCGCATACCCAGACGCCGGCCGGCGCACG
>DASUVY010000113.1:0-18600 GCA_036378695.1 Candidatus Dormiibacterota bacterium | reverse complement strand
TCCTGGGGACCCTGGCCGACATCGTCCAGCGCGGCTTCGAGGGCATCGACATCAAGGGCGTCTTCGACGCCACCCAGATGGCCGAGGTCGACCGCCAGTGGGCGCAGAACCCGCAGGCCGCCTGGAAGCGGCAGGCGCTGAGAGCGATCGTGGCCGGCATTCCCTTCAGAGGCAAGGTGTCGACGCCGTGGTCGAGTGGGACCGTGCACGATTTCATGCACGCCAAGTGCGTGGTGGCCGACGACTACGTGTTCTGCGGCAGCTACAACCTCTCGCACTCGGGCGAGATGAATGCTGAAAATGTCATCGAGTTCCAGGACGCCGGGCTCGCCGACCTCTTCGCGGGCTACGTCGACAGGGTGATCGCCCGCTACCCGGCGGCGGCTATCTCTTGAGCTGACGATGAGCGAGAAAGAACCGCTGAAGCGCGGCCGCCGGCCGGGCGACTATCGGGTGGTGGTGCGCGGGCGGCCCAAGCTGCCGCGCACGCTGGGCGTGGGCGCCCTCTTCAGCGCCTGCTACGGCAACGTCGGCTCCTCGATCTACTACGCGCTGGGCGTCACCGCGGCGTTTGCGCTGGGGCTCACGCCGCTGGCGCTGATCCTGGCCGGCGCCATCTTCGTGACCACGGCGCTCAACTACGCCGAGGGCACCGCCGCGATGCCGCACGCGGGCGGCTCCTCCAGCTTCGCGCGGCGCGCTTTCAACGAGCCGGTCGGCTTCCTGGTGGGCTGGGTGCAGCTCCTCAACTACACGGCGACGGTCTCCATCAGCGCCTACACGGCGATCTCCTACCTTGGCGACCTCGGCCGCTACGTGGGCGTGCTGGCCAACTTCAAGGAGTACTTCGCGTGGCACATCGGCGGCGCCGTGGTGCTGGTCGGCCTGCTGATCGCGGTCAACATCGTGGGCATCCAGGAGTCGAGCCTGATCAACCTGGTGCTGGCTCTGCTGGACCTGGGCACGCAGCTGATCCTGGTCTTGCTGGGCGTTTTCCTGCTCCTGAACCTGCACACGGTTCTGGCCAACATCCACCTCGGGGTGGCGCCCAGCTGGGGCAACTTCCTGGCCTCCATCTCGATCGCGATGGTGACCTATACGGGCATCGAGACCATCTCCAACCTGTCCGAAGAGGCCAAGAACCCGGGCAAGACGGTCCCCCAGGCCACGTATGGCGTGATCGTGGCGGTGCTCTTCGTCTCCGCGTTTTTGCCCACCATCGGGATGAGCGTCTTCCCGGTCGTGCTGGACCCCCAGTCGCACGCCTACACGACGCAGCTGGCGACGACCTGGAAGGACGACCCCGTGGCCGGGATCGTGACCGCCTTTCACCCCATGCTGCTGGCCCAGATCGCGGGTATCTGGGTGGCCATCCTGGCCTTCACCATCCTGATCATCGCCACCAACGCCGGGCTCATCGGCATCTCCCGCCTGAGCTACTCGATGGCCGTGAACGACCTGTTCCCGAAGACCTTCGCCGCGCTCCACCCCAAGTTCAAGACGCCCTGGATCTCGATCATCGTGTTCGGGATCGCGGGCGCCATCCTGATCCTGCCGGGGAAGATCGATCTCATGGGCGCGGTCTATTCGCTGGCCGCCACCTTCGCCTTCTGCACGGCGCACCTCTCCGTGATGCGCCTGCGCTACGTGGAGCCGGAGCTGTACCGGCCCTACCGGATGCCGCTCAACATCCCCTTCGGGCGCGCCAGCATCCCGCTCTTATCCGTGATCGGGGCGGTCGGCATCGGATCGGTGTTCTCGCAGCTGATGGCGCAGAACGTGTCGAACTCGACCTTCATCTACCTGTTCTGGCTCGTGCTGGGCGTGGCCGCCTTCATCGCATATCGCATGCGCCGGCGCGAGCCGCTGTGGCAGCCGCTGGAGGTGCCGCCGCCGCCCGACCGCGAGGTGGCGCACCGCTTCGAGCCCCCGCCGCGGGAGGCGCGCGTGCGCATCCGCCGCAAGGGCCACATCGCGGAGCCGGTGACGCCGGAACCGGCGCCAGAGCCGGAGCGGGTGCACCGCACGCGCCTGCTCGGTTTGCGACTCATGGTCCAGCGCCATGGCCGAATGCGCGTGAGCCTGGGCCTGGCCCTGTGCGTGGCGGTCTCCGTGCTGGCGGTGGTCGCCGACCTCTCGACCTACGACCCCTTCGGCCCGGGGCTGGGCTGGTCGCCGGGGGTCCTGATCGTGAGCTTCCTGGCGGCCTGGCTGCTGCTGCGCTCCTGGCACGAGAGCTGACGCAGGCCACTCGATAGGCTGGGCCCCGTGCACCGGGCCCGGCTGTACCTGTGGGTGATCGCCGCCCTGATCGCCGGCGCCACGCTGGCCTACTACCTGACCGCGCCGCGAAGCGGGGGCGGCGCGACGGGGACAGTCCTGGTGCTGGCCAGCTCGGCGCAGGGGGCCGAGGTGGCGACGCCCGCCGCGGTCGAGCTGCTCGCCAGCGGCCGCGTTGCCGACGCCGGTCGCCTTGCAGGGTCCATCCCGGCCGCGCCGCGGTACCGCCAGCTGGCCGAGGTGCAGGTGGCGGCCGGGCGCTACGACGGGGTGCGCGTCGGCGGCCAGGCTCTGGATGCCGCCTTCACTTTGGAGCCCGGTACGGTGACGCCGGTGCTGCTGGCGGTGGGCGCGGGCGGCCCGCTGCCCGGCGGCGCCTATGCGGGCTCCGACAACGTCAACCTCGGGCTCTCGGAGCTGGGCGGCAAGCTGGCCCCCCTGCCCGACTTCAAGCTGGTCGACCAGGCGGGCAGCCCGCTCAGCCGCGCCAGCCTGCTCGGCCAGCCCACCGTCATCGGCAGCTTCCACACCACCTGTCACCAGACCTGCCCGCTGTACACGGCGCTCTTCCTGCAGCTGCGCCAGAAGCTGGGCGGCGCTGTGCGGCTGCTGGAGGTCACCACCGATCCCACCGTGGACCGGCCTGCGGTCCTGGCTGACTACGCGCGCTCGGTGGGCGCGGACTGGACGCTGGCCACCGGGGTGCCCAACGACGTGGCAGCGTTCTGGTCGCCCTTCGACCTCCCCCTGAGCACCGGCGACAGCCACCAGGACCGCCTGATCGTGGTCGACCGCTGGGGTTACGTCCGGGTCAGCTACGGGGGCTCGCCCGATGTGGGCGGCCAGGTGCCGCCGACTCTGCTCGGCCAGCTGGACGCCGCCGGGCTGGCCGAGCTCAACTCGCACGGCAGCGGCTGGGACGCCCAGCAGATCGTGGACACCCTGAACAGCCTCAACGCCTTCGCCGTCCGCGCCACCGCCGGCGGCGCGCGGGCGCCCGAGTTCGAGATTCCCGAGTTCGACGGCCACCTGCTGCGCCTCAGCCAGCTCGGCGGACGGCCGGTGGTGCTGAACTTCTACGCCTCCTGGTGCCTGCCCTGCCAGAACGAGCTGCCTCTGCTGGAGAGGTATGCGGAGCGCAGCCCGCGCGTCCAGTTCCTGCTCCTGGACTACATCGACGACCCCGGCCGCGGGCACGAGCTGCTCCAGACCACGGGCGCCCGCACGCCGCTGGCCGGTAACGACTTCGCCGGCCGCGTGGGGTCGGCCTACGGCGTGACCGGCCTGCCCATGACGGTCTTCATCCGTGCGGACGGGACTATCGAGGGGACCGTCCGGGGCCAGCTGGACGAGGCGACCCTCGCCGGCCACGTCGCCTCGCTAGACTCCGCTTAATGCTCAGTTCGCTGGCCCAGACGCGCTCGCTGAGCGCGGTGCTCCGGGATTACCTGAGCCTGCTCAAGCTGCGGATCGTGCTCCTGCTGGTGGCCACCGCGGTGGGGGCGATGCTGCCCGCGGCGCACGGCTGGCCGAAGGCGCTAGCGGTGCTGGGGGTGATCCTGGGCGGCACCCTGGCCGCCGGCGGCGCCCACGCCATCAACTGCTGGTTCGACCGCGACATCGACGCCGAGATGGCGCGCACGCGGCGGCGCCCCCTGCCCGCGGGCCGGATCCCACCCTGGCACGCGCTGGCGCTGGGGCTGGCCCTGAACGTGCTCGCCTTCGCGGTTCTGCTCTCGCTGGCCAACCTGGCCGCCGCCCTGCTCGCCCTCAGCGGGACCTTGATCTACGTGTTCGTCTACACGGTGTGGCTGAAGCGCACGACGCCGCAGAACATCGTGATCGGCGGCGCCGCCGGCGCCGTCCCGCCGCTGGTGGGGTGGGCCGCGGTCACCGGCAGCCTCGATCTGACCGCGGTGGCGCTCTTCCTGGTCATCTTCTTCTGGACGCCGCCCCACTTCTGGGCCCTGGCGCAGCTGATCGGGCGCGACTACGAGCGCGCCCACGTGCCCATGCTGCCGGTCGTCGAGGGGAACCGTTCGGCCAAGCGGCAGTCGCTCGTGTACTCGGTGCTCACGGTGGGGGCCAGCCTGGTGCCCTTCTTCACCCACGCGGCCGGCGCGGTCTACCTGGCCGGGGCCCTCGCGCTGGGGGCGGGGCTGGTTGGGTTGGCGCTTCTCGACCTCACCGAGAAGGGGTGGACGCGGCGCCTGTGGAGCTACTCGATGCTCTACCTGGCGGCGCTCTTCGTGCTGCTCGCGATCGGCTCCTTCCCGACGCTCTAGTGCCTGGTCCGCAGATCCTGCGGCTGCACCTGGCCAGCCTCAACGGGCCTGACGGCGGCACCTGGCCCGTGCACGGCTTCGTGATCCTGCACGAGGAGGCGGGACCGATCTTGGTGGATTCTGGCGTGGGCGGTCCCGAGAAGGTCCTGACCGATTGGCGGGTGGTCAACGTGTCGGCCGCCGATGCCCTGGCCAAGCACGACCTGCTGCCGTCGGACATCAAGATCGTGATCAACACCCATCTGCACTTCGACCACTGCGGGCAGAACGCGGTCTTCAAGCACGCGCCCTTCTACGTGCAGCGGACCGAGCTCGACCGCGCCCGCCGCGAATCGAAGACGCTGGTCGATTGGTTCGACTTCGCGGGCGCGCGCTTCGAGCTCCTGGACGGCGACACCCAGATCGCCGACGGCGTGCGTGTGGTCGCGACCCCCGGCCACACGGTCGGCCATCAGTCGGTGATGGTGGCTACGGGTTCAGATGGGGAAGAGGTGATGATCGGGGACGCTGCGTACACCGCCCGGATCTATGAGAAGCCCAACCGGCCACAGCTGCCTCCGGGGCAGGCCGCCGACCGCGAGGCCTGGGAGCGCTCGCTGCAGCACATCCACGCCATGCGCCCCGCGCACGTCCATTTCTGTCACGACACGGCGATAGTCCACAGCTAGTCCGCCGGCGTCCCCTCCGCCTCGCTGCGCTCGGCACCTCCCCACTGGTGGGGAGGAGATTCACTCCGCAAGCTCGTGGCAGTCGCGGCAGCGCGCCTCGTAGGCTTCGGCCGCGCCGACCAAAATCACCGGGCTGTTCCGCGAGGCGGCCCGGCCGTCGATCAAGCGCTGGGTCATGGTGCCGTTGAGCGACCGGCAGCGCATGCAGACCGCCTTCAGCTTCATGACCTCGTCGGCCATGGCCATCAGCGCGGGCATCGGCCCGAAGGGCTCGCCCTTGAAGTTGCGGTCCAGGCCGGCCACGAAGACGGTGACGCCGCTGTCCACCAGCTGCGCGGCAACCCGGGCCAGCCCCTCGTCGAAGAACTGCGCCTCGTCTATGGCCACCACGTCGGCGCTCGCGGCGAGCAGGCTCACCTCCGACGAGGTGGACACGGGCTCGGCCGCCATGGAGGCGCCGCCGTGGGTCGAGATGCTGTCCACGCCCGTGTAGCGGTTGTCCAGCGAATGCTTGAACAGGGTTACGCTGCGGTCGGCGATCCGGTGCACGGTGGCCAGGCGCAGCAGCTCGCCGCTCTTGTTGCTGAACATCGGCCCGCTGATCACCGTCAGCGTCCCCTTGCCGCCACCCACTTAAGGCTAGGCTAGCCGCGATGGAGCCCCTGGTCGACGCGCGCTGGCTGGAGCAGCACGCCGCCGACCCCGACCTGCGGATCATCGACTTCCGCTGGTACCTGGACGGGCGCAGCGGGCGCGCCGCGTATGAGGGTGGACACATCCCCGGCGCGGTGTTCGTCGACCTGGAGGCGGTCACCGCGCCCAGCGGGCCTGGCCGCCACCCGATTCCCTCGGCCCAACAGTTCGAGGCGGAGATGCGCGCGGCCGGGGTTTCCAGCGACACCCGGGTCGTCGTGTACGACGACGCCGCGGGCTCGGTGGCGGGGCGGCTCTGGTGGCTGCTGCGCCATTTCGGTCATCGCCAGGCTGCGGTGCTCGACGGCGGCCTGCAGGCCTGGGGCGGCCCACTTTCGACGGACGCCGAGCGCCCTCCCGCGGGCAACTTCGTGGCCGCGGAAGTGCCTGGCGAGGTGGTGGACAGGAAGGCAGTGCACGGCCGCTCGGCGGAGACGCTGGTGCTGGACGCCCGGGCCGGCGAGCGTTACCGCGGTGATACGGAGCCCATCGATCCCCGGGCGGGCCACATCCCGGGAGCGGTCAGCGCTTTCTGGAAGGGCAACCTGGATGAGGAGGGCCGGCTGCTGCCGCCGGAACAGCTGCGTGCGCAGTACCGCGCGCTGGGCCTGGCGGATGGGCGGCCCGTCATCGTGCACTGCGGCTCCGGCGTCAACGCCTGTCACCACGTCCTGGCCATGGCCGTGGCCGGGCTGCCGCAGCCGCTGCTCTACGAGGGCAGCTGGAGCGACTGGTCGCGACAGCCCGACCTGCCGGCGGCCACCGGCCCGGAGCCGTAACCTATCTCGCGCATGCTGCTGCAGGGCAAGAAGGTCCTCATCGTGGGCGTCCTGGACCGCAAGTCCATCGCTTACGCCATCGCCGAGCAGGCGCAGCAGGCCGGCGCCGAAATCCTGCTCACGAGCTTCGGCCGCGTGATGTCGATCACCCAGATGACGGCCAAGCGCCTCGACCCGGTGCCCGACATCCTGGAGCTGGATGCCACCAAACCGGAGCAGGTCGAGGCGGTTTGCAAAGAGATAGAGAAACGGTGGGGCCGCCTCGACGGGCTGGTGCACTCGATCGCCGGCGCGCCCAACGATGCGCTCGGCGGCAACTTCCTGCACACGCCTTTCGAAAGCGCCGCGGTCGCATTTCACATCGGCGCATTCTCCCTGAAGACCCTGGCCGTGGGCATGCTCCCGGTGATGCGGGAATACGGCGGCTCCATCATCACCCTGGACTTCGACAACTCCACGCAGGCCTGGCCCAAGTACGACTGGATGGGGGTTTCCAAGTCGGCCCTGGAGTCCATCGTGCGCTACCTGGCGCGCGACCTCGGCCGCCACCGGATTCGCGTCAACGCTCTGGCCGCCGGACCGCTGGCCACCCTGGCCGCCAGCGCGATTCCCGGATTCCGGGATTTCGAGGACCTCTGGCACCGACGCGCGCCGTTGGGCTGGGACATCAAGGACAAGTCGCCGGTCGGCAAAACCGCCTGCGCCATGCTTTCGGACTGGATGCCCGCGACCACCGGCGAGATCATCCACGTCGACGGCGGCTACCACGCCATGGGCGCCGAAATCCCGCCGCCGCAGGAAGGCGCCATCCCCTGATCCCTATAGGCGCCACATTTTGTGGCGCCTTCTTGGCAAGGCCCCAACATGCTGATAAGCTCCCGGGAAATCCACCTGTGGAGGGGAATTGCTTGCGAGAGTGCCTCGTGATCTACGTCGACGCCGCACTCGACAAAAATGGCCGGGCCGGATGTGGCCTGGCCGTTTTCATTCGTGGCCGCACCCTGTACACCGAATCTTTCGGATTCGCGCACGGGGGCGGATCTGCGCAGCTGGAGGCCCACGTCTGCGCGGCGGCGCTCGACCTGGCCGCTTCCCGCTGGCCGCTGCACCGCGTGGTGGTGCGCACGGACTGCGCGCCCGTGGTGCGCAGCCGGATGCCGTCGAGTGAAACCTTCCGAATGGCGGTCCACGAAGTTCGCGAGCGCTGCCGGCGCGGCCACCGCGTCGTGCGCTATGTCAGCAGGAAAGCCAATCCCGCGCATGAGTTGGCGCGGGAAGGATTGAAAAGCCTGATCAAGCAGCAACCCGCCCAGCCAATTGCGGTGGCTGCGTAACAAATTCACAAAGTCGGCCCTATACTGCTTCGCGTCCTATCGATTTTTGTGAAGGGGTTGGCTGATGGCAGACGAATCCGCAGGCACCGCGCGACCGAAGCGCAAATACACTCGCCGTAGCACGAGCACCGGCACAACTTCCACACGCCGGCGGCGCGTCGGTGGCGCGGAACTGGTCGACTCGCTGAACGCCATGGTCAGTGAGCTGATCAAGGAGAACCGCAAACTGCGGCGCCAGGTGGAGCGCCTTTCCTCGAAGGGCAAAGCCGCCTCTACGGGCGCGGTCGAGCGCGGCCTGCGCGGCATTCAGCGGCGCGTCCAGCGCGCGATGGGTTCGGCGACGCCGACCCGGCGCCGGCGCACTACGACCACGCGGACCCGCAAGCCGTCCACCAACGGCCGGCGGCGCCGCCGCTCGACATCCAGCAGCAGCAGCTGATCCCGGCGAGAACTTGATCGGCAGCGAGGGCGGCGCCTCCGGGCGCCGCCCTCTTGCACAACTGGACCATGTTCTCGTGCCGGTGCTGGACCTGGACGCCGCCGGCCGCCATTTTCTGGACACGTATGGGTTGGCTTCGCTGGCCGGTGGCGTGCACCCTGGCGGGACCGCCAACCGCATCATCCCGCTCGGCCGCACATACATCGAGCTCATCGCGGTGGTCGACGAGGCCAAGGCGGCCGCGGCGCCTCGCAATCGCCGGATCGGCGAGCTCGCCGCGGCCGGACGGCCCTTCGTCACCTGGGCGGCGCGCACGGACGACCTGAGCCGCGCGCGCGACCACTTCCGGCGCCGCGGCTGGGAGCTGCCGCCGGTCACCCGCGGCTCGAGGACGCGCCCGGATGGCAGCGTCCTGGAGTGGCATGCTCAGGAGCTGATGGCCAACGCCGAACCTTCGGTGCTGCCGTTTTTGATCGAGTGGCACGTGCCGGTCGGGCTGCATCCCGCGCAGGCGCCGGCGGACCATCCCTCGGGCGCGGGCGACATCGTGCGGGCGCGTTTCCAGGCGCCCGACCCGGGTGCCGCGCGCGCCCAGCTCGCCGACCTGGTGGGTGAGGAACTGGATTACGAGGTAGCCGAGGGTCCTGAGCCGGCTCTGGTGGGCATCGAGCTGTACGTCGCCGGTGGCAAGCGGCTGGCGGTGCCGTGAGCCGCCTCCAGGGACGGGTGGCAGCCATCACGGGATCCAGCCGGGGCATCGGGCGCGCCATCGCGGAGGCCTACCTCGCCGAGGGCGCGCGAGTGGTCGTCAACTCGCGACACGCCGAAGCGGCGGCGGCCACCGCCCGCGAGCTGGGGGCGGACGCCGAGGGCGTGGCCGCGGATGTGAGCACCCCGGAGGGCGCGCAGGCGCTGGTGGAGGCCGCGCTGAGGCGCTTCGGACGCCTCGACATCATGGTCGCCAATGCCGGCATCAACATCGTCAAGGACGCCATCGACTACCGGCCCGAGGAATGGCGCCAGGTGCTTGCGACCAACCTCGACGGTGTCTTCTACAGCGCGCAGGCCGCGGGGAAGGTGCTGATGGAGCAGGGCTCGGGGAGCGTGATCGTGGTCGCCTCCGTGACGTCCTTCAACGCCTTTCCGCAGCGCGTGGCCTACGCCACGGCCAAGGCCGGGGTGGTGATGATGACAAAGGTGCTGGCCGTGGAATGGGCGCCGCGCGGGGTGCGCGTCAACGCCATCGCGCCCGGCTACGTAAGCACAGACCTCGTCAAGGGCCTGATCGATTCGGGCAGGGTCGACACGGCCGCGGTGCAGCGGCGCACTCCGATGGGCCGGATGGCCGGCCCCGAAGAGATCGCCACCACGGCGGTGTTCCTGGCCTCCGACGAGGCCGGTTACATCACCGGCGAAACCATAGCCGTCGACGGCGGCTGGCTAGCCTACGGCTGGGTCTGACCGCCGTTTGTATACAAAGAAACCCCTCGGGGCGGACCCGACCCGCCCGTTTGTATACAAACGGCAGGGGCTCCTAGTACCCGCGCTTTGCGATGTTGTAGGCGTCCCAGGCGGAGTGCGCCCAGATCCCCAAGCCGCCCAGCTCCATGGGGATCCCCACCGCCGCACCGATGCCGGTGAGGTCGAGGTCCGCCCCGAAGAACTGGAGCCCGCCGGCCATCGCCATGTAGACCAGGCCCTTCTTCCAATGGCCCAGGTAGATGTGGCCGAGGCCTGGGATGACGGATAGGGCGACCGCCGCCCAGGGGTTGTGCCGCCGGTAGGGATGAGCCTGGTAAGCCGGGGTCGCGCCGCAGTTGGCGCAGGCCGCCGAGGGATGCGCCAGGGTCGCACCGCAGCGTCCGCAGAGCACGTGGGTTGCCATCACGGAGACACCATTCCCAAATGCGCTAGTCTCCCAACCATGGACCTCAGCTTCACTCCTGAGGAGGAGGCCTTCCGCCAGGAGGTGAGGTCCTGGCTCGACGCCAACCTGCCCCAGGAATGGCGGCATGGCGGCGTCGGGGGATACCGCGAGGATGAGGAGGAATCCATCCAGCGCGAGTGGCAGCGGCGCCTCTACGAGGGCGGCTGGCTGACGCTGGCGTGGCCCAAGGAGCAGGGCGGCCGCGGGGCGACTCCGGTCATGCAGTCGATCTACGCCGAGGAGATGGCGCGCGCCGGCGGGCCGCCCATCATCGGCCGCCTGGGCGTCAGCCTGCTGGCGCCGCTGCTCAGCGTGTTCGGCAGCGACTGGCAGAAGGAGCAGTACCTCAGCAAGATCCTCTCCGGCGAGATGGTCTTCGCCCAGGGGTTCAGCGAGCCCGACGCCGGCAGCGACCTGGCCGGGCTCAAGTCGCGAGCCGCGAAGAAGGACGGCGGCTGGGTGCTTAACGGCCAGAAGACCTGGTCCAGCGGCGCCCACTACTCGGACCGTTCATTCCTGCTCGCGCGCACCGATCCCAGCGCCCCGCCCCACAAGGGCATCGGAATGTTCCTCATCGACCTGAAGCAGCCTGGCGTCGAGGTCCGCCAGATCATCCAGATGACGGGCAGCGGCGAGTTCTGCGAGATCTTCATGACCGACGCCTTCGTCGAGGACCGCGATGTCGTGGGCAGCCCGACCGACGGCTGGAAGATGGCCATGGCGACGTTCGGCTTCGAGCGCGGCGGACTCGCCAACGCGTACCGCTTCCAGCGCGCCATCGACGAGCTGGCCAGCCTGACCCGGCGGCAGGGCGCCGGTGGCGACGACGTCGTGCGCCAGCGGGTGGCGCAGGCCGCGATCGAGGCCCACGTCTTCCGAGCGACCGGGCTCCGCAACCTGACCAAGGCGCAGCAGGGCCAGGTGCCGGGGCCGGAAGCCTCGCTGGTCAAGCTCTACTGGTCGGAGATGGACAAGAAGCTGCAGGAGGCCGCCATCGCCGTGCAGGGCATGTATGGAGCTCTGGATCCGGAATCGCCCTGGGCGGTGGAGGAGGGTCGCTGGCAGTACGGCTGGATGTGGTCGCAGGCGGAGACCATCTATGCCGGCAGCTCGGAGATCCAGCGCAACATCATCGCCGAGCGGGTGCTCGGCCTACCCAGGGGCCGCTAGGCGACGGCGAGCACGACTTCCACCCTGCTCGACCGCATCCGGGGGCGGATCGGCTGGGAGGGGCCGGTCAAGACCACGACCGTCGAAGCCGGGCACGTGCGCCGCTTCTGCGAGGCCATCGGTGACTCCAACCCGCGCTGGCGCGACGAGGCGCCGCCCACGTTTCTGGTGGCCCTCGGCACGGAGACGCCCGAAATCCCCGAAGTCCTGGAGTACGGCAAGGGCTGGCTCAACGGTGGCGACCGCTTCGAGTACCTGGAGCCGGTGCGGCCCGGCGACGTGATCAGCTCGCGCACGGTCCTCAAAGACGCGTTCGAGAAACAGGGTTCCAGCGGCGCGCTGCTCTTCCTGGTCTTCGACACCGAGTACACGAACCAGCACGGCCGCGCGGCCGCTCGTATCCGGGGCACTCGCATCCGCAGATGAGCGAGCTGCCCGAGCTGGTCAAGCACCCTACCACCCGGCAGCTAGTGCAGTACGCCGGCGCCTCCGGCGACTTCTACGAGATCCATTACGACCAGGACTTCGCGCGCGGCACCGGGCTCCCGGGCGTGATCCTGCACGGGCTACTCAAAACCGCGTGGCTGGCGCAGTTAGTCACCGACTGGTGCGGTCCGCAAGCCCGGCTGACCAGCCTGGACGTGAGCTACCGCGGGCTTGACTTCCCCGGCCGGCCCTATCGCTGCCGGGGCCGGGTCAAGTCGCGCAGCGACGGGACCGCCGAGCTGGAGATTTGGGGGGAAGACCCCGACGGCAATCGCACCACCATCGGCACCGCATTTGTGGAGGGCCTCCCTTGAGCACCACCGACGTCCACAACATGACCGACTACGAGCAGACCGTGCGCGAGTTCAAGCTCGAAGTTCCGGAGCGCTTCAACTTCGCGCGCGACGTGATCGGCAGGTGGGCCAAGGATCCGCAGAAGCTGGCCATGCACTGGCTGAGCGCGAGCGGTGACGAACGCAAGCTGACCTTCGCGGATTTCGCCCAACGGTCCGATCGCTTCGCGCGGCTCCTGCGGGAGCAGGGGGTGCGTCCCGGCGACCGCGTGATGGTGCAGCTGCCGCGCGTCCCGGCGTGGTGGGTGGTGCTGCTGGGATGCTTCAAGGCAGGCGCCGTGGCGGTGCCCGGGACGGTGCTGCTCATGCCCAAGGACATCCATTACCGGACGACATTGGCCGAAGCGGTGGCCTACGTCACCGACGCCGAGAACGCGGCCAAGGTGGACGAGGTCAAAGCCGAATGCCCATCGCTTAAGACGCTGATCCTGGTTCCCAACGGGGAGCGCTCAGGCTGGCTCGACTACGACGCCGAGATGGCCAAGCAGGACGGCGCGTTCACCTGTTTCGACACCCGATCGTCGGATCCGGCGTTGATCTACTTCACGTCGGGCACGGTCGGCAACCCCAAGATGGTGCTGCACACGCACGCGTCATATCCGATCGGCCACATCGTGACCGGCAAGTTCTGGCTCGATCTGCGGCCCGACGACCTCCACCTGAACCTTTCCGAGACGGGCTGGGCCAAGGCCGCATGGTCGAGCTTCTTCGGTCCCTGGAACATGGGCGCCGCCCTCTTCGTGCAGGACGCGCGCGGGAAGTTCAGCGCCAGCGAGACGCTCGACCTGCTCGAGAGCTATCCCATCACGACCTTCTGCGCGCCGCCAACGGCCTACCGGATGCTGGTGCTCGAAGACCTGAGCAAGCGCCGGCTGTCGCTGCGCTGGTGCGTGGGCGCCGGCGAACCGCTCAACCCCGAAGTCATCGAAACCTGGCAGCGGGGGACGGGCCACCTGATCCGCGACGGCTACGGCCAGACCGAGACCGTCCTGCTGTGCGGCAACTACCCGTCTTTGGAGGTCCGGCCGGGCTCGATGGGCAAACCTTCGCCGGCCATGCCTGTCGCGGTCATCGACGAGGAAGGCCAGGTGCTGGGCCCTGACAACGAGGGCGACATCGCGGTGCGCTACCGCCCGGAGCGCCCGGTCGGGCTCTTCCAGGAGTACTGGAAGAACCCCGCGGCCACCGAGGCCAGCCGGCGCGGCGACTGGTACGTGACCGGCGACCGCGCCTACGTCGACGCCGACGGCTATTTCTGGTTCGTTGGCCGCGCCGACGACGTCATCATCTCGGCCGGCTACCGGATCGGGCCCTTCGAGGTGGAGAGCGCGCTCGTCGAGCATCCCACGGTCGCCGAGGCGGCGGTGGTGGGGAAGGGCGATCCGATGCGCGGCACCATCGTCAAGGCGTACGTGATCCTGGCGCCGGGGCACCAGGGCTCTGAGCAGCTGGCGACCGAGCTGCAGGACCACGTGAAGAAGGTGACCGCGCCCTACAAGTACCCGCGCGAGATCGAGTTCGTGAGTGAGCTGCCGAAGACCATCAGCGGCAAGATCCGGCGCGTGGAGCTGCGCGCGCGGTGAACCGAGCCGTCGTGCTCTCGGCCACCATGGGGCTGGCCGTGGGCGCACTGGCGGTCGGCGCGGTCGCCATCGGCGCGCTGGCCGTCGGCCGCTTGGCGGTGGGGCGTGCTCGTTTCGGCGAGGTGGAGATCGACGACCTCACCGTGCGCAGGCTGCGGGTGCTCGAGCGCTATGAGGCGGAGCCGGAGCGGAGCGCCTCCCTTTCTCGGCGCGGCAGCGAGTCGACGACCACCGTGTAGGAGTGCTCGAGCATCTCGAGCACCAGCTCCGCCGGCACCGAACCGTCGAGCTGGACGGTGTTCCAATGCCGCTTGTTGGTGTGGTAGCCCGGCCGGATCCCGGCGTGCTGCGCGCGCAGCGCCTCGGCCCAGCCGGGGTCGCACTTGAGGGTCACGGTGCCGCCGCGCAGCGGCGTGACGGCAAACATCTTGCCCCCGACTTTGTATACAAGGGTGTCAGGACCAAACGGCATTTCTTCTCGCGCACCCGGTTGCTTGCGCAGCCATCGCCGAACTTGGCCGCCGTTCACCAACGAAATTTACACGGCTTAACTGTCGGGCTGACGGTAGGTCGTGCCAGGGTCCGTTACCTTCTCTCAGTTGCCATCGCTCGTTGAATTCGTGGGCGTCACGCGGAGCTACGGCAGCCGGGTTGCGGTGGAGGATATCCATCTCGGTTTGGACCCCGGCGAGCTCGTGTTCCTGGTCGGTCCCAGCGGGGCCGGCAAGACGACGCTCCTCAAGCTGATCAACCGGGAGATCCGGCCCACCTGCGGCGAGGTGTGGGTGGACGGAATGCCCGCGCACGAGCTCTCGGCCGCCAAGGTCGCCGAGCTGCGCCGGCGCGTGGGCGTCGTCTTCCAGGACTACAAGCTGCTGCCGCGGCTGACGGCCCTGGAAAACGTGGCCTTCGCGCTGCAGGTCACAGACCTGCGCATCTCCGACGAGGAGGCCCGCGACCGAGGCCTGGATGCGCTGGAGGCGGTCGGACTGGGCGACCGCGGCGATGCCTTCCCGCACCAGCTGTCCGGCGGCCAGCAGCAGCGCGTGGCCGTGGCGCGGGCGGTGGTCAGCCAGCCGCCGCTCCTGATCGCGGACGAGCCGACCGGGAACCTGGACGTGGAGACGGCCTGGCAGATCACCGACCTGCTCGAGGACATCGCCAACTTCGGCACCACCGTCCTGGTGGCTACGCACAACGTGGAAATCGTCAAGCGCATGCAGCGCCGCGTCCTGACCCTCGTCGACGGGCGTCTCGTGCGAGATCAGCCCGCCGGGCGGGTCGGGAGGCTGGCTTGGGCAGCGTGGTCATAAAGGGCCGCTTTCCGGGTCGCCGGCGCCTGCTCGTGGTGGTCATGCGCAATGCTGGCCGCTATCTGTTCCAGGGCGCGCTGCGCAACTGGCTGCGCAACCTCGGCGGCACGGCGCCGGCGCTGGGATCGATGACGCTGCTGCTCCTGCTCAGCGGCCTGGTCGGCATGAGCGGGTTCGCGATGCGCAACCTCGCCGTCTCTGAAGCGCACGACGCCTCCCTGCTGCACGTGTACCTGCGCGACGACGCGGCGGACGACCAGATCACGGCTCTGCGCGCGCGGATCGAGGCCGACCACCGCGTGGCCAGCGTCGGCTATACGACCAAGGCTGAGGCCCTGGCCAGGGCGCAGCGCCGCCCGGGCTTGCCCGAGCTGGTCGACGCCACCGACTCCAACCCCTTCCCGGCCAGCCTGGACGTGCAGGTCAAGCAGGTGTCGGACGTGGGCGCCATCGACGCGTTGGTGCGCGACGACCCGGCGGTCGATCCCGGCTATCCGACCTCCTACGACCGGGGCGCCTACCAGCGGATCCAGCAGGTGATGCTGGGCGCCGCCATCGCGGGCGCGGCCTTCCTGCTGCTCCTCGGCTTCGTCGCCGTCACGGTGACCGCCAACAGCATCCGCTCGGCCATCCACGCCCGCCGCGACGAGGTCACGATCATGCAGCTGGTGGGCGCGCCGCGCTGGATGGTGCGGGGTCCCTTCGTGATCGAGGGCGCGCTCACGGGCGGCCTGGCGGGCCTCCTGGCGGGTATCGTCACGCTGCTGATCAGCCTGGCCCTGATCGCGGCCGGCGCAGGGTCCTTTGCGCAGGTTGCGCCGGGCGTGACCGTTGAAGTAGCTGTGGTGGCTGCTCTCCTCGTCTTTGCCGTGGGCATCGCCCTGGGCTCTGGGTCCTCGCTCTTCAGCCTGCGGAGGCACCTCGAGTCGTGATGCGGATCAGCACCGCCATCGCCGTGGCCTTCGGCATGCTCGGGCTGGCGGCGCAGCCCGCTGCCGCCGACACCAACAGCGACCTGGCCGCAGCGCAGCAGCGTGCGGCCCTGATCATGCAGGTGCGCGCGCAGCTGGGTACCAACCTGGCGGACGCGCTGGCCGCGCAGGACCAGCTCACACGCTCGCTGCAGGACAACGAGCAGCAGCAGCAGGTGACGCAGGGCAAGATCGACGCCGCCAACGCCAAGATTGCCGACCTGGACGTCGAGATCAACCGCCTCAACGCGGAGATCACGCGCACCGACCACAAGATCGAGGTCGAACGCGCACAGCTGAAGGGCCTGGCGCGCGCGATCTACGTGCAGCCCGGTTCGCTGCTGGTGACCCTGGCCGAGTCGAAGGACCTGTCGGACATGATCAGCCGGATCAGCGACCTCAACTCGGCAAGCGCCCGCGCGCGCGACCTCAAGTCTCAGCTGATCCAGGACGAGACCCGGGAGGTCACCGACCGCTCCAAGCAGCAGGCCGCGCGTGACGAGCAGGTAGGGCTGCGTGACCAGGCGGCCGGCAACCTGGCCTCGCTGCAGAACCTGCAGCAGCAGGAGGAGGAGTCAAAGGCCAAGCTGGACCAGAAGATCGCCGAGACGCGCGCCGAGCTGGTGCTGATCCAGAACCAGTCCGTGCAGCTGGCCGAGCAGATCACGCAGCTGCTGCAGGACCAGCAGGACGCCATCATCGCGACCGCCATGTCGCAGGTCTGGGACCAGGTCAAGATCTACGAGGGCCAGAACCCGCTGGGCACGTTCGGCACCAGCGCCGGCCACTCCAAGACCTACCGCTTCGTGTGGCCGATGCCGGGCGCGACGGTCACGCAGGGCTTCGGGCCCACGCCGTACTGGTTCGAGCCGGCGTTCGGTGGGTTCGCGCACTTCCACACCGGCATCGACACTGCGCTGCCGGAGGGCACTCCGGTGCAGGCCGCCGACGACGGGGTCGTGATCCTGGTCGGCAGCGGGCCCTACGGGTACGGCAACTACGTGGTGCTGGAGCACCAGGG
Organism: Candidatus Dormiibacterota bacterium; assembly: GCA_036378695.1. Taxonomy (GTDB): domain Bacteria; phylum Chloroflexota; class Dormibacteria; order Dormibacterales; family Dormibacteraceae; genus CF-28. The sequence continues at coordinate 1,298 of DASUVY010000113.1, read as the reverse complement.
TGGCCTGACCACGCTGTACGGCCACCTGGACCGGGCGCTGGTGAAGGTCGGAGACTCGGTCACCCAGAGCGAGCCGATCGGCCTTGAGGGCTCGACCGGGAACTCGACCGGCGCGCACCTCCACTTCGAGCTGCGCATCAACAACCAGCCCGTGGACCCCAGCCCCTACCTGCCGCCCGGCCCCCCAAGCGCCTTCAAGGGGTAACGGAAGAGGTCGAGCGCCGGCGCCGGAACTGGTTGCGGCGCCAAAAAGCGTTCCGCCGCCGGCGCTCGGCGTGGGTGAGACTAGCGGCTGTAGTACTTGGCCGCGGCTCGGGCTACGTCGCGGATGGCCTGCACGCCCTGGTCGGGGTTCTCGCTGGTGGTGAACATCGAGATCACGAACTGGTGGCTGCCCAGCACGATCCCGGAGTCGTTCATGACGCCGCCGTCCATGCCCACCTTGTGCGCGACGGCCCCGTTGCTCAGGTAGTAGTTGATGCGGTCGTTGAAGGCGGTGTTCTCGAGCCAGCCCAGCAGCATCTGGCGGCCGTTGGCATCCAGCACGCTGCCCCCCGCCAGCTTGGCCAGCATGACGCCTGCCTCCTGCGCCGTGCAGTTGTCGTCTTCCTGGTGGCAATCCGGCGCGCCTATGGAGGCGGCGTAGGCGTCGACCTTGTCGGTGCCCACGACGCGGCCCAGGGCCTTCCAGGCGGTGTTGTCCGACTGCTGGATGAGCAGCGCCAGGAGGTCCTGGTAGGAGAAGGTGTCGCCCGGCGCATTGCTGTAGTACAGGGTTCCGGTGCCGCCCATGAAGTCGGAGTCCTGCAACTGGACGGTGTCGCTGAGCTTGATCTTGTTTTGGGCGACCTGGTCGAGCACGTAGAGCGCCAGCGGCACCTTTATCACGCTCGCCGCCTCCATCACGTCGCCCTGGTGGTAACCGAGCTGGTGGCCGCTGCTGAGGTCGTCCAGCCAGACCCCGTACTGCCCGCCCAGCGACCCCAGGTAGGCGTTCAGACCCGCGACGAAGGCCCCCTCGTCCCCGGGCACCACCGGCGTGGGCGCGACCTGGACGGTCGTCTTCTGCTGCCACTGAACGTCGACACCCGCCACCCAGGGCCAGGTGTCCGCGGTCCGGAAGACGACCGTGTGATGCCCGACCGGCAGCTCGCCGGTCCAGCCCCCGGCTCCCACCGCGTTGCCGTCGATCAGAAGCTCGGCGGCGTTGCCGCCGGGCGCGGTGACGGCCAGCACGCCGAGCCTGGGCTGCAGCGTGGTGCTCACCGCCAGCCGCTGGTTGCGGACCAGGCTGAAGG
>DASUVY010000112.1:0-13582 GCA_036378695.1 Candidatus Dormiibacterota bacterium | reverse complement strand
GCCTCGGCCAGCTTCAGGCTAACCACCAAGGTCCGCTGTTGCCCCTGCGATGCGAAGGCTCTGGCCTCGCGGCCGCCCAGCTCCAGCAGCAGGTCGTCGCGGTGGGGCCCGACCCCGGTGACGCCCCGGCGGATGTCCAGGTGTCTGGAGTTTTGCACAGCCCCGGCGAAATCCACGGGCGGTCCCTGGTAGCCGATGCCCAGGCTCTCGCCGGCCGCGATCGCCTGGTGATGTCGTTGAGCCAGGGGCGCCAGCTCGGCCACCGCGGCCGACCGCGCGGCAGCGATCTGCGAGCCCACCGCCACCAGCTCCTCGTCCCAGGCGGCCAGCGTGTCCACCCCGGTCTCGCCGGCCGCGATCTGCTTCAGGAGATGGTTGCGCTGCTCCAGGACCCGCGCGTAGCGGGAGATCAGGCGCGCGTGCCCCGGCTCGACCTGGACCAGCATCTGGTTGAGGAAGCGGCGCCGGTGCTCGGGTCCGGCTTTGACCAGGTTGAGGTCCTCGGGCCAGAAGAGCACGGCGGGCGCGAGTCCGGGCAGGTCGACCGCGCGCCTGGGCAGGCCGTCGACCTGGATGCGCTTGCGCCCACGGCCGGCCTCCTCGCGGAAGTCGATCTGAAGCTCGCGGGTCTTGCCACCGGCTTCCACCCGCCCCAAAACCCGAGCCTCGGGCGCCAGCGGGCCCAGCAGCTCGATCTCCCGGCGGGCCCGTGGCGAGGACGACAGGGCCAGCAACGCGATCGACTCCAGCAGGTTGGTTTTGCCCTGCCCGTTGGCGCCCAGGAAGAGGTTCAGGTGCTCGCCGAGATCGTGATCGAGGTGTCGATAATTGCGATAGTTGCGGAGCTCGAGCCGCTCAAGGCGCACCCGGCGCGCCCTTACATGGCCACCCGGACGGGCATGATCACGTACAGGTACTGGTCCGAGCCCGGCGGGCGGATCAGGCCCGGGCTGAGGGGGCCGTCGAAGAGCAGCTCGACCTGGTCCTCCGCCGCCACCGCCAGCGCATCCAGGATGTAGCGGGCGTTGAAGGCGATCTGGATGTCGGAGCCATCCACGTCGGCGTTGACCTCGGCCCGGCTGTCGCCCACCTCGTTAGTGGTGGCCGAGAGCACCAGGCCGCCGGTCTCGGTCTTGAGCCGGATCACGTTGGCCGAGTCGCGGGCGAAGAGGGAAACCGCGCGCACCGTCTGATTGAGCTCGGAGGTGGCGACCTTGATGGTGGTCGAGCTCTTGGTGGGGATAACCTGTGTGTAGTTCGGGTAAGTGCCGTCGATCAGGCGCGAGGTGACCTCGGAGGTCCCGGCCCGGAAGAAGACCTGGTTGCGGGCCTTGCTCACGATCACCTCGACCTCGCCCGACTCGCCTCGGAAGGCGCGCGGCAGCTCGGCCAGGGCGCGCGCGGGCACGATTAGACGAGCTTCCAGGTCGCCCGCGCTCCGCGCCTGGAGCTTGCGCACGGCCAGCCGGTGACCGTCGGTGGCGGCCAGGGTCTGGCCGTCGCGATCGATGTGCAGCAGCACCCCGGTCAGCACCGGTCGGGCTTCGTCAGTGGACGCCGCCATCTGGGTCTGCTCGATGGCCGCCAGCAGCTCGTCGAGCGGAATCGTCAGGCGATCGCCCTCGTCCGGTCGCGGCCCGGGCGGGAACTCTTCGGCCTCGATGCACTTGACGTGGGTGTCGAAACGCGCGCACTTGAGACTCAGGGTTTGGGTGGGCAGGTCGAGGGACATCTCCAAGTCCTGGTCCGGCAGGGTGCCCACGAAGTCGGTGAGCAGACGGGCGGGGACGGTGGTGCTGCCCTCTTCAGCCACCTCAGCGGCCACCACTTTGCGAATCCCGATCTCCAGGTTGGTGGCGGTGAGCGCCAGGCCGTCGGAGGTGGTCTCGAGCAGGATGTTGTTGAGGATGGGCAAGGTCGTGCGCGTGGAGATGGCGCGAGAGACGATCTGCAGCGCCGAGCTGAAAGTGCTCGGCTGACAGGTGAGTTTCAACGCGGTCTGGCTCCTTATCCCCATCAGTTGGCTGTCTCCTCGATAGGGAGGCTTCGCCGCCCTATCCGTAAGCGTTGTGGAAGCTGTGCAGACCCCGTTCGCGGCAGCTTCGGCGAAGCGGGGGAAAAGGATAGGTGAAAGGCCTCGTCGCCCCTGTAAAGGCTGGGCGTGGCCTGTGGAAAGCGCCCCGGGCGGTACCTGCTCAAGGCTTGTCGGCGGGCAATCAACAGCCGGCTGGGGAAAGCGAGGCTTCTCATTCCGCGTAGATCCTTTCCCTCAGGACCTGGAGGTCGTAGCGCAGCCGTTCGTCCTCCTTGAGCTCGTTGGCGATCTTGTCGATCGAGTGCAGCGCGGTGGTGTGGTCGCGGCCGCCGAAGGCCTGTCCGATCACCGGCAGCGAGGAAGGTGTCTCCTCGCGGACCAGGTACATCGCCACCTGGCGCGGGAACACGATGTGCTTGTCGCGGCGCTTGCTCTTCATGTCGTCGGTCGAGAGGTTGTAGTAATCCGCGACCGTCTGCTGGATGCGCTGGATGGTGAGCGGGCGCCGGGTTCCGGCCGGGATGATGTCGGAAAGCAGGCTGGCCGCCTCGTCCTCGTCGATCTGCCGCTGGTGGATGGCGGCGAAGGCCAGCACGCGCGTCAGCGCGCCCTCCAGCTCGCGGATGTTCTTCTGGACCTTGTGCGCGATGAAGGTCAGCACCGGCTCTGAGATCAGGCCCCCGCTGGCGCCCAGCTTGGACTTGAGGATGGCCAGCCGAGTCTCGAAGTCCGGGGGCTGGATGTCGGCCAGCAGGCCCTGCTCGAAGCGCGAGCGCAGGCGGTCTTCCAGGCTGGGAATCTCCTTGGGCGGCCGGTCGGACGAGATCACGATCTGCTTGTTGATCTCGTGCAGGGTGTTGAAGGTGTGGAAGAACTCCTCTTTGGTGCGGTCCTTCCCGGCCAGGAACTGGATGTCGTCGATGAGGAGCACGTCGACGGTGCGGTACTTGTGGCGGACCTCGGCCATGTGGCCCGTCTGGATGGAGGCGATGACCTCGTTCACGAACTGCTCCGAGGTCACGTAGGAGACCCGCTTCTTGGGGTAGCGCTTGCGCACCTCGTGCCCGATCGCGTGCATCAGGTGGGTCTTGCCCAGGCCCACGCCGCCATACAGGAAGAGGGGGTTGTAGTGCTCGCCGGGGGCGTCGGCGACCGCCATCGCGGCGGCGTGCGCGAAGCGCGAGTTGTTGCCGACCACGAAGGAGCTGAACTTGAACTTCTCGTTCAACTCGGTGGGCGCCGCCTGGCCGCTCTCGTCCGGGATCAGGTCTTCGACCAGACCGGCCGGCGGCTCCTCTAAGACCGCGGCCCGAAGCCCGGTGGGCGAGACCACGAAATCGACCTCGACCTCACCCCCGGTGACCGCCTGCAGGGTTTCCTGGATCAGCCCGGCGAAGCGGTCTTCGAGCCAGTCCTTGGCCAGCTTGCTGGGCACGCCGATCCGGAAGTTGCTGCCTTCGGCCGAGACCAGGCTGGTGTTCTTCAGCCAGGTCTCGTAGCTGGGCTTGGCGAGCTGGAAACGCAGCTCCTCCTGCACCGCGGTCCAGATGTGCTCCTGATTCACTTCGATGACCTTCTCCTGCGTGGATGAGCTTTTCCACAGCCCCGATCGGCAGGCACGTGCCAACGCGTGGACTGCTTGTGGATAACTGTTCCGGAGGCTTTCCGCTCACCTTCTGGAACCCGCCGACCCGGCCCGCCCAGCGCGGCCGACCGAGCCGGCAGGCAGGTTCGCGGCCTGGCCTGCAAGCTCCGGACTCCTGTGAATACCTATGTGGAAAAGCGCCCCCTTTTTGGGGATATGCGCGTTGCCACAGGACAGGGAAGCGCGGGGCGCCGCTTGCGCGACTGTACCGATGTCAGGAAGCGGCTGGAACGGGTGCTGCGATGCGGCTGGTTGGGCAGTCGTGGAGCCGGCGGCCCGGTCCCGGTGGCCAACCATAGCAAAGGCCGGAGGCGGTCGCAAGGCGCCGGCGAAGAGGTCGGTGGAGACCGGCTGCGCGCGGGTCTTGGGGTATCATCGGAGGTCCTGGCGCGCCCGCTCGGGCGCTGCCGCCTGCCCTTTTCGAGGTCACCCAACATCAAGCGCACCTACCAACCCAAGAAGAGATATCGCCGGCGCGTGCACGGCTTCCTGCGCCGCATGAGCACCGCCGCCGGGGCGCGGGTCATCCGCGACCGCCGGCGCAAGGGCCGCCGCCAGCTCACCCCGCGCTGAGGCGCGCCTCTCGCCTCCGCCGGCGGGCCCAGTTCCGTTCTGCGCTGGCGGCCGGCCGCGTCTACTCCGGCGCCACCCTGATCGCCTTTGCCCACCGGCGGGCCGAGCCGCCCCTGCGGGTTGGAGTGACGGTGAGTCGCCAGGTCCGGGGCGCCGTCCGCCGCAACCGAGCCCGGCGCCGCGTCCGCGAGGCCGCCCGGCTGCGCCTGCTGGCCGATGATTCGGGGCGGGAGCGGCCGGGAATACCGTATGACGTGGTCCTGATCGCGCGTCCGGCGGCGCTGGCCGCGGCCTTTGCCGCCCTCCTGCAGGACGCCGAGCGGGTGGCCCGCCGCCTGGCTCGGGAGGCGGGGCCGTGACGCGTTTTGTGCTGCTCCTGATCCGCGGCTACCAGCTAACCCTCTCGCACGTCTTTGCCGGTAGCTGCAGGTACTACCCCTCCTGCTCTCAGTACACTTACGAAGCGGTCTCCCGGTACGGCTGGCTGCGCGGCTCCTGGATGGGCGCACGGCGCATCGCCCGCTGCCACCCCTTCGCCCGCGGTGGCTACGACCCGGTCCCGTGAGCCCAGAAACATGACCGAGTCCGCGCCCTCGCCGTGAACGAGCTTCGACACCTGTTCGACGTCTTCGCGCCCATCCACACCTTGTGGTGGGCGATCTTCGGCCAGAGCTTCACGATCGCGCTGCGCTTCCTCTACGACACCCTGGCGGGGGTGCCGCCCCTGGCCTGGTTGGGGGCCTACGGGATGGCCATCATCGTGCTCACGGTCCTGATCAAGGTCGTGCTCTCGCCCCTCTACCACTTCCAGCTCTCGATCAGCCGCAAGACGCAGTCCGAGCAGCGCCGGATCGCGCCCGAGGTGGCGGCCCTCAAGAAGAAGTACAAGAACGATCCCCAGAAGCAGCAGGCGGCCCTCATGGAGCTCTACAAGGAGCACGGGGTCAATCCCCTCAGCAGCCTCACGGGCTGCCTCCCGGCGGTCGTGCAGCTGCCCATCCTGACCGCGCTCTACTACGTCTTCCTGGGCAATGCGCGCAGCCGGGCCTTCGTGTCCGACCACTTCCTCTGGGTGCCGCATCTGAACGACTACCCCAACGCGCACCCGCTGCTGCCCGGGCTCCCGATTCCGACCCTGGTCTACCTGGTGATCCCGCTCCTGGCCGCGGCGACCACCTTCGTGCAGTCGCGGATGATGCAGCAGCCACCCAACCCCAACGCCACGGAGCAGGAACAGCAGGCGCAGCAGATGACGCAGTCCATGCAGGTGGTGATGCCCCTGATGATCGCCTACTTCGCCTTCGTCACCCCCGCGGGGCTGGGGCTCTACTGGTTCATCTCGAACTGCTTCGCTATCATCCAGCAGTACTTCGTGACCGGCTGGGGGGGATTGCGGCCAGGGGGGCCGCCGCCGTTGCCGGTCGAGAAACCAAAACCCAAAGAACCGGGCTCGCCACCCAAGGCGCCGCTCGGCGCGAGACCCAGGAGGGCCAGGCGATGAAGTCGGCCGAGGGCCGCGGCCGCACTCTCGAGGAGGCGGTCGACGGCGCGCTCATCCAGCTCGGCGAGAGCCGGCGCAACGTTGACGTCAAGGTGATCAGCGAGACCTCCGACGAGACTGTGGTCGAGGTCACGGTGATCGAGGCCGGTTCTGCCGCCCGAGCGGGTTCTGCCGGCGCCGCCGGCGGTCCTGCCAGCGCCGAGCAGGCGGTCAAGGAGGCGCAGGAGGCCAAGACGCTGGTCGACCAGCTGCTCACGCACATGGGGATCCGGGCCCAGGTGGGAGTGCGGGGCGTGGGCGACGCCATCCTGCTCGACGTCAGCGGCCGCGACCTGGGCATGCTGATCGGCTGGCGCGGCGAGACCCTGCGCGCGCTCCAGACCATCACCAACCTGCTGGTGGGCCGCAAGCTGGGGCCGGACCGGCGGGTGATCGTCGACGTCGAGCGCTACCGGCAGCGGCGCGAGCACACCGTGCGCGAGATCGCCTACCGAGCCGCGCGCCAGGTCAAGGTCACCGGCGACCCCATCACCCTCGACGCCATGCAGGCCTTCGAGCGCCGCGCCATCCACCTGGCACTGGAAGACGATCCGGATGTGACCACGAACAGCGTGGGCGAAGAGCCGGATCGCCGCGTGGTGGTGATCCCGCGAAAGGCCGCCGAGGCCTGATCCGGGGCCGCGCCAAGGCTGGCGCCGCCACTTGCGAGGGCGCCATCCGGCGCGCGTTGAGCCTCCTCGAGGCCGCGTCCGACGGCGCCGATGACGGGGAGATCACGCCCAGCGCTATCGCCGAGGTGATCGGGGCCGCGCGCGCGGCGCCGGATCTGGACGCGCTGCCGGGCGCACCGCGCGTCCGTCGGTTCCTGGGGGAGGCCCTGGACGCGGTGTCGGACGGGATGCCCGCCGACTACGCCGCCATGATCCTGTACGCGGCTCTGGGCGCCATCCGGGACGGCGAGCAGCGGCTCTGAAGTCCGCGATGTAAAACGTTTTACATCGGCCTCGTCGCCGCCGGCGAGTGGGCCGGGTCGGCGCCGGCCGCTTCGTATACTGGCCGGGCATGCCGCCGGCCAATGGTCATTTTCTGCACCAGCTGCCGGGGGGCGCCAGGGTTCTAACCGCGCCCATGCCCGACCGTATGTCGGCCAGCGTGGTCCTCATGTTCGGCGTGGGCTCGCGCTTCGAGCCCGACCGCATCGGCGGCATCTCGCATTTCATCGAGCACCTGCTTTTCAAGGGCACCCGGCGCCGGCCCACCGCCAAGGACATCGCGGAAGCGATCGAGGGCGTGGGCGGCGTCATGAACGCCTCCACGGACAAGGAGCTGACGGTGTACTGGGCGCGCGTGCCCATGGACCGCCTGCAGCTCGCGATCGACGTGCTCTGCGATATCGTCACCGACTCCCAGCTGGCTCCCAACGACATCGACCGCGAGCGGATGGTGATCCTGGAAGAGATCAAGATGTACCAGGACCAGCCGCAGGACTACGTCCACAGCATCTTCGAGCAGGCGATGTGGCCGGGCCACCCGCTGGGCCGCGACATCGTGGGCACCGCGGAATCGGTTTCCGCGGTGACGCGCGAGGACCTGGGCCAATACATCGAGGAGCACTACCGGCGCAGCCGCCTGGTTGTGGGCGTATCGGGCGGCATTGATCCCGACCGTACGGCCGAGCTGATCGACCAGGGCCTGGGCCTGGCCGACGGACCCGCCGAGGGGGCTTATGACGCAGCCCCGACCGGACACTCCGCACCGGAAGTCGTCCTGGTCGAGAAGAAGACCGAGCAGGCGCACATCTGCCTGGGAACTCGAGCCCTGTCCTACATGGACCCCGATCGCTACGCGCTGGACATCGTCAACACGGTCCTCGGCGAGGGTATGAGCTCACGCTTGTTCCTGGAGATCCGGGAGCAGCGCGGCCTTGCCTACGACGTGCACAGCTACAGCCGCAAGCACCGCGACTCCGGCTACTTCGCGGTCTACATGGGCGTCGATCCCAAAAAGGCCGAGGAGGCGGTGATGGCGGCGCTCGAGGAGCTGCACCGGATCGCCGAGCAGGAGGTCCCCGACGCCGAGCTAACGAAGGCCAAGGAGTTCACCAAGGGCCGCCTGCGGCTTGGCCTCGAGAGCACCAACGCCATGGCCAGCTGGCTGGCCCAGCAGTTGCTGCTGACCGGCAGCATCCGCACCGTCGACGAGGTGATCGCGATCGTCGACGGCCTTACCGCCGCCGACCTGCAGCGGGTGGCCGCGCGCGTGATGAAGGCGCCGGTTCAGATGGCGGTGATCGGTCCCTTCAGCAGCGCGGAGCCCTTCCGGAAAACCATCGGGGCCTGAGCTTCAGGTTCGGGCCAGCGTGGGACGCACGTCTAGCATTGCTATGTGCGACCAGGGCCATACCCGCAGCACCGCCTTGCCGTCGATCTGGTCGCGACTGACGTAACCGAACAGCCGCGAGTCGCTGGAGTGGTCGCGGTTGTCGCCCATCACGAAGTACATGCGTTTGGGAATCGTTTCGCCGTCGACCGCGTCGGGCGTGGGCGGGTAATCGCCGTTGCCGACCCAGCTCTGCACGTACGGCTCTTCGAGAGCCACACCGTTGATCAGGACGTGGTGGTCGCGAATCAAGAGATGGTCGAACGGCAATCCGATGACGCGCTTGATGTAGTCGCGACTGGGATCGAGCGGGCTCTTCAGGATGATGATGTCGCCGCGCTCCGGATCATGCAGCCGGTAGTCGATCCGAGAGGCGACCAAGAGATCGTTGTCGCCCAGCGTCGGCGACATCGAGAGGCCGACCACGTGCACGGTCTGGACGGTGGTGGTGACCAGCAAATAGAGGCCCAGCGCCAGGACCAGTACCTCGATCAGGTCACGCGCAACGCCCTTGGTAATGCCGGCCGCCCGTGCGATGGCTCGGATTATAGGAAGGCCTCCCCGCCCTCCTGGCGGGCCGGCGTTAGGCGGCGACAGGCAGCGAGGCCGAGGTCTGCAGCGTGGGTTTGACCTGGTCGATGGTCCCCATCTTGGCCAACGGCCAGATGCGCAGCCAGGCTCGCGCCTCGATGCGGTCGCGGGCCACCGGCCCGAACACGCGGGAGTCGCTGGAGGCGTTGCGGTTGTCACCCATCACGAAGTACTGATTGGCCGGAATCGCGCGAGCCTGTCCGGCGTCGGGACTCCCAGGTGGCGGCCAGTTGGCGTTGTTGTTCCAGGGCTCATCGCTGCGCACGTAGGGTTCGTCGAGCAGGTGGCCGTTGATGTACACGTGGCCGTCCTTGATGAGCAGCTCTTCACCCGGCAGCCCGATCACGCGCTTGATGAAATCCTTAGAGGAGTCGAAGGGGTCGCGCATGATGATGATGTCGCCGCGCTGAGGCGGGTGGAGTCGGTAGTCCAGCTTGTTTGCGATCAGGTAGTCGTTGTCGTTCAGCGACGGGTACATGGACAGGCCGATCACGTGCACGGTCTGAATCGCGAAGGTGATCACCAGGTACAGACCGAGCGCGAGCACGATCACCTCGGCCGCCTCGGCCAGAAAAGACCTGGAACCGTTCACCCTGGCCCAAAACCTCCGGCACGGACCCTGCAAGGTGCCGGGAGGGCCCGATGTAAAACGTTTTACATCGCCGCTAGCGGGTCAGTCGGGCGGCGATTCCCTCCAGCTGCCGGCGGCTCGTGAATTCGATCGTGATCCGCCCCCGGGCGGCGCCGCTAATCCTAACCTGCGCCCCCAAAACCTCAGCCATCTGCCGAGCCAGCGCCTCCACCGCCGGAGGCGCCAGCGAGCGCCGCGCGCGGGGGCCCGGCGGCCGGTAGCTGCGAGCCCAGTTCTCGGTCTGGCGAACGTTGAGACGCCTGGCCAGAACCACCCGCAGCCCGCGCTCCTGGTCCTCCAGGGTGGGCAGCGCGACCAGGGCGCGGGCGTGGCCGGGAGTGATGGCGCCGGAGGACGTCGCCGAAGCCACCGCCGGGCAGGCGCGCAGAAGCATGAGCGAGTGAACCACCGAGACCCGGCCTTTGCCCAAGCGAACGGCCGCCTCCTCCTGGGTGAGCCCGAACTGGTCGATCAGGCGCTGGATGCCGTGGGCCTCCTCGATGGGGTCGAGATCCTCACGTTGCAGGTTCTCCACCAACCCCAGGAGCAGGCTCTCCTCGTCGGCGGCGTCCTCCCGGATCACGGCCGGGATGCGCTCCAGGCCGGCCTGGCGGGCGGCCCGCCAGCGGCGCTCGCCGGCGATCAGCTCATAGCCGTCGGCCAGCGGACGCACCAGGATCGGCTGCAGGACGCCGTGCTCGCGGATGGAGTCGGCGAGCTCGCGCAGGGAGTCGGCGGGGAAGTGTCGCCGCGCCTGCCCGGTCGAGGGCCGGATCTGGTCGAGGGCGAGCAGCCGGCTGCTGCCGGCGCCCGGCCCGGTGGGCAGGGGGATCAAAGCCTGGAGCCCGCGGCCGAGGCCGCGAGGGCGAACTGCGCTCATCGCGAAAGGACCTCCTCCGCCAGCTGGCGGTAGGCGAGCGCCCCCCGGCAGGCTGGGTCGTAGATGGTGATGGGGATGCCGTGGCTGGGTGCCTCGCTGACACGAACGTTGCGCGGGATCAGGGTCCGGAAGACCTTGTCGCCGTAAACCCGGCGGACCTCCTGGACCACGTCCCAGGCCAGCGTGGTGCGACCGTCGAACTGGGTGAGCAGGATGCCGCCGACCTCCAACCGCGGGTTGAGCCCTGCCTGGACCAGCTGGTGCGTGTAGAGGAGGTGCCCGAGGCCCTCCAGCGCGAAGTACTCGCACTGCAGCGGGATCAGCATCTCGTCGGCCGCCGCCAGGGCGTTCAGCGTGAGCAGACCCAGCGAGGGAGGGCAATCGATCAGGACGTGGCCGTAGCCCCCGGCCAGGTCGGTAAGGGCCGCTCGCAGCCGGCCCTCGCGGTTGTCCTGGCTGGCCAGCTCGATCTCCGCCCCGGCCAGGTCGAGCTGCGAGGGCACCACGTACAGGCCGTCGACCTGGCAGGGCATCGCCACGTCATCGACCGCCGCCTCGCCGCTGAGCAGGTGGTAGACGGTGAGTCGCCGGCGGCGGGCGTCGAGGCCCAGGCCGCTGGTGGTGTTGGCCTGGGGGTCGAGGTCGATCACCAGCACCTGGCGGCCCAGCTCGGCCATCGCCGCAGCCAAGTTGATGGTGGTGGTCGTCTTGCCGACACCCCCCTTCTGGTTGACCACCGCCACGACGCGCGTAGGCACGGCGACCGGCGTGGTGGACAACAACATATTGGGGTCGTCGTCATATGTAGGGGCGACATGTAACACTGGCGTCCGAATTCTAGTTCCGCCCGCCGCGCTTGCCAACCCAGGTTGTTAAGATCGCGCCCAACAGCAGCACGACCTCCACCAGAACCGCCTGCGGCAAGCCGAGCCAGCCGATCCCGGCGCCCACCAGGCCGTTGTACGCGACGTGACAGAGGGCGGTCGTGGTCGTGTTCGTAAAGCGGCGCAGGAGGCCCAGGCCCAGCGCCAACACCAGCACGGCGAGGGCGTCCAGCGACAGCCCGTATTGGGTGTGCACAGAGGCGAAGACCATGGCCGGCCAGAACAGGCCCAGCCGGGGCTGCAGGGCGCCCCGGAAAAACACCTCCTCGCAGATGCCGGCGGCCAGAGCGATGGTGGCTATGCCAACCGGGTCCGAGAGCCCGCCGAAGATGCGGAGATTGGCCGCGTTGACGCGCTGGGCCAGGGCCGGCGTGAGCCAGTGGTCGAGCGCGTCCGCGCCCACGCCAAAGGCGTAGAAGGCGCCCGCCGCCGCCAGCGCCACGACCAGCTGCCAGGGCCGGGGAACGGCCAGGCCCAGCCTGGCCACCGTCCCCGCCGGCGACCGGCGGGTCCAGAGCCCGACCCCGACCAGGGCGGCCAGCAGGAAGGGCACCTCCTGGACGACCAGGTCCAGGCGCGTCAGCGGCGCGCCCGCGGCTTCCGCCCCCAGGACGTCGGTGGTCAGCTGCGTCACCGCCTGCAGGGCCACCAGGCCCACCGTCAGGACCAGGGCCAGGCGGTGCACCAGGTTGTCCGGGTCGATGGGCAGGCGACTGGCCAGCGCGCTCACGACCATCGGGGTCCCGGCGGCGCCTGCGAGAGCGCCGGCCAGAGCGACGCCAAAGCCATAGGCCACGGCTCCGGGCTCAGCGCGACCGGCGGCCGCCCCCAGGCCGTCCAGCACGCCAAAGAGCACCACCAGCCCGGGCAGGACCAGAATCACGGCCTCGCCGGCAGTCCGCAGCCCGGGCCGGCGGGAGCCGCCGGCCTGGGCCAGGTTGACCAGCACCATCACGGGCAGCGGGGTGAGCAGGATGAAAGCGTCCGGCGCCAGCCCGAAGGCCGGCGTCAGGACCCCGACGGTCGGGCTCCTCCCGGCGGCCGCGCCGCGGTCACCACCAGCCGTTCGCCCTCGCGCCCGGTGACCCGCACCGTCGCGCCGCGCGCCAGCTCACCGGTTCCGGCCGCGGCGACCGCCGGCCACTCGCGGCCGGCCACGAAGACCGACCCTGCCGGCTCGAGCGCCGAGCGGACCTCCCCCAGCGCGCCTTCCAGCGCCTGCGCGCCGGCCGCGCTCCAGCGGCTCCGTGCGCCCAGGGCCTTGCGCACCACGAACCCGAATAAAGCCCCGCTCACGAGCGCCCCCCCGCCCACCAGCCAGGGGTCGACGCCGAGTCCCACTGCGCCGGTGTCGATCAGGAAGAGCGAGCCCAAGAGCATGGCCACGATGCCCCCGACGGTGAGAATCCCGTGGGTGGGCGCCTTGATGTCGGCCACGAAGAGCAGGAAGGAGAAGACGATCAGCAGCGCGGCCGCGATGTTGACGGGCAGCCCGGCCAGCGAGACCAGGGCCAGCACGCCGCAGATCACGCCGGCGACGCCGGGCAGGATGGCGCCCGGCGAGGAGACCTCGGCGATCAGCCCGAACACCGCCACCAGCATCAGCAGGTAGGCCACATTGGGGTCGACCAGCGTGTGCAGCAGCTGCTGCCACCAGGGCATTGGCTCGTCGATGACCTGGGCGCCCGCCAGGCGCAGGGTCACGGCGGGCTCATGGGGCCGCTGCAAAGCGCGGCCGTCGAGGGCGGTCAAAAGAGCGCCGACCGAGGCGGCCTCGAGGTCGGCGACGTGGAGCTGGACCGCCTGGTCGGCGCCCACGTTCACGCTGTTGCGGACCGCCTGCTCGGCCCAGTCGGCGTTCCGCCCGTGGGAGGCCGCCAGGTCGCGGATGCGAGCCACGGCGTCGTTCAGCACCTTCTGCCCGAGATCGCCGCCGATGTCGGCCCCGTTGCCGGCGATCGGGTGGGCGGAACCGATGTTGGTCCCCGGCGCCATGGCCACCACGTCCGCGGCCTGGGCCACGAAGAGGCCGGCCGAGGCGGCGCGGGCGCCGGGTGGGGCGATATACACGATCACCGGCACGGGCGAGTTGAGAAGGCTGGTGATGATGCGGTCCATGGCGTCCATCTCGCCGCCGGGGGTGTTCATCACGATCAGCAGCGCGGCGGCGTGGTCGTCGGCGGCGTGGCTGACGCTCTGGGCTATGTAGTCGGCCATCACCGAGTTGATGACGCCGTCGAGGTCGGCGCGCTCCACCACCGGGGTCTGGGCGGCGGCGCCGGCAGGCGCCAGCGCGGTCACCGCCGCGATCGCTGCCAGCACGGCCCGAAGGGCCATTGATGGGCATTATGGCCCGGCCGGGAGCGGCCCCCGGCGTCGATAGAATTAGCTGCCGATGGCACCCCAACCCGAGCGGCGGGGGGCGGCCAGGGGGGCCAGGAGCGCTCACGATCTCCGCGCATT
>DASUVY010000111.1:0-23783 GCA_036378695.1 Candidatus Dormiibacterota bacterium | reverse complement strand
CCGCCGCCTCCCCCCCCGCCCCCACCCCCGGCTTCCACCACCGAAGGCTGGAAGCCGCCGCCGCCCGCGGCCCCGCCGCCGCCCCCGCCTCCTCCGCCTCCAGCACCGCCGGCCGCCGAGGCCCCGCCGCCCTGGAACCCGCCGCCCGCGGTCGCCGCCGCGCCCGAGCCGGTGGCCCCCACCACGCCGCCCAAGCCCGCCGAACCGCGGGCCACCCGCCAGGGCGCCGTCGACAAGGCGATCGCCGACAGCAAGCTCAGCGCGGTGACCCGCAGCCAGGCCAAGCTGGTGCCCTACGCCGACCTGAAGAAGGCCTCCAATCGGGTGCTGCTCTCAGACAGCCTGCCCGGCGAGGTCCCGGTCTGGGTGGTGGCCGTGGCCGGCACCGTGACCGCGCTGGCGGAGCCGGCGGTCGGGCACGCGGTCGCCTACCTCAACAAGGACCAGCACGCCAGCCTCGCCTTCGACCTCCACACCGGCACCGGCTGGCCCGCCTGGTTCGACGGGCTCCCCGACCTGTCCGAGGCGTGAGCGAGTTCCGGGGGTTCAGCGAGGACTTCCAGCGCTTCTTCGTCGGACTGCAGCTCGACAACAGCAAGCGCTACTTCGAGGCCAACCGCAAAACCTACGAGCAGCAGGTCCGCGAGCCCATGGCCGCGCTTCTACGCGACCTGGAGCCCGAGTTCGGGGCCACCAAGCTCTCCCGGCCCAACCGCGACATCCGGTTCTCCAAGGACAAGTCGCCCTACAAGCTCAACATCTACGGGCATGGCGGTGGCGGCTACGTCTCGCTCGACGCCAAGGGCCTGGTGGCGGCCGGCGGTCGTTACGAGATGCAGCCCCCGGCGTTGGCCAAATACCGCGAGGCGGCGGCGGCCAATGCCTCGGGCCGGCAGCTCGAGGAGCTCGTGGCCGCGCTCGAGAAGAAGGGGTACGAGATCGGCGGCCAGGAGCTGAAACTGGTGCCCAGCCCGTATCCGCAGGACCATCCGCGGGCCCGCCTGCTCCGCCACAAATACCTCATCTACTGGAAGAACTTCGGCCTCCAGCCCTGGCTGGGCACGGCCAAGGCCCGCGACCGGGTGGCCGGCGTCTGGCGCGACGGCGACGAGCTAGAGCGCTGGTTCCAGCGGCACGTTGACAAGTAGCTCGCGCCCGGCCTGAGCCGCCAGCCGGGGCGCCTCGCCCAGCGCCCCGCTGAGCACCACCAGGTGGTGCTGCCGGCCATCCGGCGTCACCGCCGCCGCCAGCAGCTCCACCTCTTCGCCAGCCACGCGGGCCAGCGCTCCCACCGGCGAGCGGCAGGTTCCGCCGGTGGCTTCCAGGACCGCCCGCTCGGCCTCCACCGCCAGGCGCACGTCGGGCCGGTCCAGTGCCGCCAGCAGGCCGCGCACCCGCTCGTCCTCGCGCCGCGCCTGCACGGCCAGCGCCCCCTGGCCGCCCGCCGGTGCCAGCTCGCGGGGATCGAAGCGCTGCGCGATCCGGTCCTGGCGGCCCAGCCGGTCGAGCCCCGCGGCCGCCAGCACCAGGAGGTCGGTCTCGCCCGCGTCAAGCTTGCGCAGCCGGGTGTCGACGTTGCCGTGCAGGGGCTGGTGGCGAAGGTCTGGGCGCAGCCGGAGCAGGAACCCGGCCCGTCTCCAGCTGTCCGTCCCCACCCGCGCGCCGGCTGGTGCGTCGGCGAGGGCCGCACCGACCAGCGCGTCCCGGGGGTCCGCGCGCTCGGGGTAGGCCGCCACCACCAGGTCCGGCTCCGCGACCAGCGGCATGTCCTTGGCGGAGTGCACGGCCACGTCCGCCTCGCCGGCCAGCAGGGCCGACTCCAGGGCCGTGACGAAGACGCCCTCGCCGGGCGCGGTGCCCGGCGCGCGCACATCGCCCGCGCTGACCACCGGGACCAGCTCGACCTCCACGCCGAGCCGGCGCAGCGCGGCCTCCACGAGCCGCGCCTGGATCAGCGCCAGGGCGGAGCCGCGGGTGGCGATGCGAAGGGCGCTCACTTGTCTGGAAGATATCCGCGGTGATCAGACCGCCGCGCAGCCGGGCTTCGACGCTGGAGGAGGTGGCCTACCACGAGGCCGGCCACGTGGTGGTCGGCCACCGCCTGGGCATCGACCTGGCCTCCGCCGACCTCCTGCCCGACGGCGACGGCGGCAACGGCCACACCGTCTTCAACCTGCGGCCCGGCTTCCGCGAGCACCCCGACTACATCGAGGCGGTGGTCGTCACCTTCCTGGCCGGGCCGGTGGCGGAGGCCCGCGTCGCCGGCTTCCAGAACCCGGAGGGAGCGGGCTATGACCTGGACGCCATCGCCCGGGAGTGGCTGCGCCTGCTGGCGCCTCGCGAGCAGCACGCCGCGCGCCTCAGGGAGCTGACGAAGCGCGCCGAGCTCCTGGTCACCGCAAACTGGCCGCAGATCCAAGCGGTGGCGCAGGCCCTGCTGCGCCGGCAGAGCCTCGCCCGCGAAGACGCGCTTAGCCTCATCGGCTGAAAAAAGGGGGTAGCAGATGATCCGCCCATACACCGCCGTCGGTCTCATCCCAACCGTGCGCGGCATCCGCCGGCGCGAGGACATCAAGATCAACCTCGAGCACCTCGGCCACCTCTTCAAGGCGGCCTCCTGGCTGTCCAGCCTGGACCTGCCGGTGCGCCTGATCGCGATCCCCGAAGGCGGCCTCCAGGCCTTCAACGACGAGGTGCTCGACCTCGACCACGTCGAGTTCGCCCGCACCTGTGCGATCGACATCCCGGGCCCCGAGACCGAGGCGCTGGGCAAGCTGGCCCGCCAGTACGACGCCTTCGTGATGGCGCAGGCCAAGGCCCGCCATCCGGACCTGAAGGACCGCTTCTTCAACGTCGGCTTCATTCTCGATCCGGCCGGCGAGGTGATCCTCCAGCACTACAAGGTCTCGCCGCTGTTCCCGGTTGAGCACTCGGTCTGCCCTCACGACGTCTACGACTGGTGGGTCGAGAAGTACGGGCGCAACCTCGACGCCTTCTGGCCCGTGGTCGACACCGAGATCGGCCGGCTGGGGATCATGATGGCCAACGAGGGCTCCTACCCCGAGAACGCGCGTGCGCTGGCGCTCAACGGGGCCGAGGTCGTTTACCGCGCCTCGTATCCGCACCCGGCGACCGGCAACGAGATGTTCGAGATCCAGAGCCGGGCCCGCGCGCTCGACAACAACCTCTACATCGTGGCGCCCAACCTGGGGACGTACTACCTCTTCCCGGACGAGACCACGCCCATCGACACCTTCGGCGGCCGCTCCTTCGTGATCGACTACAAGGGCCGCATCGTGGGCCGGCAGGAGTACGGCGCCGGCTCGACGTACGTGTCAGGCGTGGTCGACATCGAGGCGCTGCGCGACCACCGCGACCGCGCGCAGTGGGACAACTGGCTGAAGGACCTGCGCACCGAGCTGTACCAGCTGCTGTACGAGCAGCCGATCTATCCCAAGAACCTGTACCTGAAGCGGGCGCCGATGAAGCACGCCGAGTATCGGAAGCAGGTGATCGAGCCCCAGATCAAGCTGCTTCAGGAGCGCGGGGTCTGGGCCCGGCCCAGCCGCGCATAGTCGCCCAGCCAGCGCGCGCTCGGCTTGGGCCGGCGCGCAAACGTCTCCCGGTCGACCTCGACCAGCCCGAAGCGCGGGCCGTACCCCAGCGACCATTCGAAGTTGTCGAGCAGCGACCAGTGCAGGTAGCCGCGCACATCGATGCCCTCGTCCCGGCATTTCTGCACTTCGCCAGGGCCGCCTGCAGATAGGCGATCCGGCGCGTGTCGTCGGTGGTGTCGATGCCGTTCTCGGTCACGATCACGGGGATGCCGCCGGCCTCGCGCCAGGCCTGGCGGATGCCGGCGCCCAGGGCCGGCGGATGCTGCTCCAGGCCGCGTGGTCCCTCGGGACCGATGCGGAGCCGGTGGTAGTTCTGCACGCCGATGTAGTCGTCGCTGCGCGACAGCTCGAAGAAGCGCGCGTTGATGGCGGCGCCCAGCTCCGCCGGTGAGTCGCCCTCCACGTACTCGATCTCGGGCAGCGCCAGGCCGATCCCCACCGGCACGCCGGCGCGAGCACGTATGGCCGCAGCGGCGCGCCGGTGGGCCTCCAGCAGCTTCTCGGCCGCGCGCCACATCCCCGCGACATCGTTCTTCAAGCCCGGCGGATTGACGCCCGTGATGAAGCCGCCCACCGCGCAGCCTTCGGGCTCGTTGATCGTGTAGCCGAACGCGATCAGGTCGCCCAGCGCGGCCGCGACGCGGTCGCAGTAGCGCTCGAAGATCGCGGCGAAATCCGCGCACAGAAAGCCGCCCAGCGCCTGCAGCCACCGCGGCAGCGTGAAATGGTGAAAGGTCAGCATCGGCTCCAACCCGTGCTCGTGGCAGGCCGCCAGCACGCGCCGGTAATGGTCCAGCTCGGCGCGCGAGAACTCGCCCCTGGCGGGCTCGACGCGCGCCCACTCGACGCCGAAGCGAAAGCTGTCGAAGCCCAGGTCGCGCGCCAGCGCCAGGTCCTCGCGGTAGCGGTGATAGAAGTCGCAGGCGTCGCCCGAGTGCTCGAGACAGGGCGTTCCGGGCTGCCGCTCCCAGTCCCACCAGTCGCTGTTCAGGTTGCCGCCCTCGACCTGGTGCGCGGACTGCGCGGTTCCGAAGCGAAAGTGGGATGAAAACGGCATTGGCCGCCCTAATCTTGGCGGCCTTGGGCTCGCCCGCGGCGCCGAGCATGTTGCAGTCACTGGAGAGAGTTCGCGCCGAGGGCGGCGGGCTCTATGGCAGCGCGGGCGAGCTGTTCTCGGATGCCGTCTTCGGCCGCGATTCGGTGGAGGCCGCCGAAGACCTGCTGCACCTGCGACCCGACATCGCGCTCGAGGTGATCCTGGCGCTGGCCAAGCTGCAGGGCACCGTCGACGCCGCGCCCGGGCCGAACAGCAACGAGGAAGAGGTGGGCAAGATCCACCACGAGCACCGAAGCCTGTTCGTGGGCACGCGCCGCATCTCGGCGCGCTCGCAGCAGCTGCTGGAGATGCTCTCGGCGATGTGGGGCGGCACGCCGGAATCGCTCACCTACTACGGCAGCGTCGACGCCACGCCGCTCTACATCCGGCTGATCGGCCGCTTCTGCGCCGCCTACGGCAGCGGCATCCTGACGCACCCCATCCTCAACAAGGACCGGCGCCTGGTGCGCATCGAGCAAAGCCTGCGCGCGGCGGTGGATTGGCTGACGCACAGCCTCGAGCGCTCGGACTTGGGGCTGTTGGAGTTCTGCCGGCGCAATCCGCGCGGCATCCCCTACCAGGCCTGGAAGGACTCCGGCACCTCCTACCTGCACGCCGACGGCAGCCTCGCGGACCACACGCAGCCCATCGCCTCGGTCGAGGTGCAGGGCTACGCCCATGACGCGCTGCTGGCGGCCGCCACGCTGCTGCCCGACCGCGCTGAGCAGTGCCGGGAGCTGGCGCGCCGCCTGCGCCAGACCCTGCTCGAAAAGTTCTGGATGCCGCGTGCCGGCTACTTCGCCATGGCGCTGGACCGCGACCGCGACGGCCGGCCGCGGCAGGTCGAGAGCATCTCCAGCAACGGCGTGCTGCTGCTGGCGAGCAGCGTCTTCGACGGCGCCGAGGACGCGCGACCGTACGTGTCAGGCCTGGTGCGCCGCATCTACAGCGCCGACTTCGTGACCGAGGTCGGCGTGCGCTGTCGCTCGCTGGCGGAGGACGGGCTGGTCGACTTCCAGGACTACCACGGCACCTGGGTCTGCTGGGCCAAGGACGGCTTCGACGTGGCGCAGGGGCTGGCCCACAGCGGGTTCCCGCGGCTGGCCGCGCAGCTGCACGCGCGCCTGCTCAACGGCGTCAACGTCTGCGGCGCGGCCACCGAGTTCCTGTACGTGAGCCCCGACCAGCAGGTGCACTACGACTTCGCGGACGAGGACCTGCGCGGCGCGCACCCCACCGAGATCCACGGAACCAACCGCCCCGAACCTCTCCAAACCTGGACCGTCAGCGCCATGCTGAACATCAAGACCCTGGGCAGGGGCGGAGCTGGCCACGCCCGATCGGAGGCCTGGCGCAGGGCCCTCGAAGCCGACCTCCTGCCGACCCTCCCCCTGGTGCGGCCACTGAAGACCGCGGTCGAGCGCGAGGCCGCCTACGCGCGGCGCGGCGACTTCGTGCTCAACCCCGCCTTCGGAGTGGAGCGCGACCAGGCCGCCCGCGCCTCAGGCAACGCGAAGACCGCCTCCAGCTGACCCAGGGCCGCGTCCATGCGGCCCACGAACCCGGCGTCCAGCTCCAGCGAGGACGTCATGGTGACCGCCATCAGGGCGCCCACCACGGCGCCGGCCTGCGCCCGCACCGCGATGTCGTCGGCCGGCCGCCCCAGGCGCTCCCCGAACACCGCCGCCAGCTGGTCGATGGAGTCAACCAGCTGGGTCATGATCGCGCCCTTCAGCTCGGGATGGCTGAGGATGAGCGCGGCCCGCGAAAAGGCGTCCTCGACCTCCTCGGGGCTGATGTCCCCGAACGCGCCGCGCAGGGCGCGCCGCATGGCCTGGACCGGGCTCAGCTCCGCGGGCTGCGCGCGCAGCAGCTCGAAGAGCGCGGCGTCGAAGTCGTCCTCCAGCACCGTCGCCTCCTTGCTGGCGAAGTACCTGAAGAAGGTGCTCTCGGAGACCTCGGCGGCCGCGGCGATCTGGCTGACCGTCGTCTCGTCGTAGCCCTGCTCGCGAAAGAGGCGGAGCGCGTGGTGCTGGATCGCGCTCCGCGTGCGGACCTTCTTGCGTTCCCGAAGGCCTAACTCACCCGCCAAGGGCGACCGCCTCTTCGCGGCGCGCGACCACGGCCAGCCGCCCCGGCACGAACGCCAGAGCCAGGAGCATGCCCGCCAGCGCGATGCCCGCCGACAGCAGCAGCGCCACATCCATTCCGGACACGAAAGCCGCGCGCACCGACGCCAGCAATTCTGGCGAATGGAGCCGGGCCGCGACCGCCAGCCCCGCGAAGACGCTGGACCGCGCCGCCGCCGGCACCTGGCCGCGATAGACCGTCGCCAACACGCTGCCGAGGATGGCCGACCCGAAAGGGCCGCCCAGCTTCTGGAAGGCCTGCATGACCGCGGCTCCCACCCCGCTGCGCTGCTCCGGCAGCACCGCCAGCGCGCCCGAGGCGGCGGTCGAGAGCGCCATCCCCAGGCCCAGCCCGACGCCCCCCATCCAGGCGGCCACGAACCAGGGTCCCGAGTCCACGCTGGTGCTCGCGCCCACGAGGAGGGACACGCCGAGGACCAGGAAGCCGGCCGCCACGGTCAGCTTGGGACCGATCCGCCCGGCCAGCCGGTCCGCGGGGACCGCGCCCACCAGCAACCCGCCGATCACGGGCAGCAGCCGCACGCCGGAGCCCATGGCATCGGTGCCGGCCACGGCCTGGAAGTACTGGGGCATGGTGAAGAGCATGCCCACCATCGCCATCACGCCCAGCGCGGCCAGCACCACGCCCCAGGTGAAGGCGGGCACTCGGAAGAGCGCGAGGTCGATCAGCGGCTCGCGCTGCCGCGACTCCCACCAGCCGAACGCCGCGAGCAGAACGACGCCCGCCGCGCCCGCGGCCAGGGTGGTGAGGGACGTCCAGCCGTTCTCGCCGGCCGAGACCAGGCCGTAGGTCACCATGACCAGGCCGCCGATCGAGAGCAGCACGCCGCCCAGGTCGAGGGCCGGCCGCTGCGCCGCGCGCGATTCGGGTAGCAGGAAGACCGTCGCCAGCAGGCCCGCCAGCGCGATCGGAACGTTGAGCAGGAAGACCCAGCCCCACCAGTAGTGCGTGAGCAGCCAGCCGCCCAGCAGCGGGCCCACCGGCAGGCCCAGGAAGTTGGCGCCGGCCCAGATGCCCACCGCCCGCGGCCGCTCCTGGTCGTCGAAAAGGACGCTCAGCGCTGCCAGCGCCATCACGACCAGCCCCGCGCAGGCGGCGCCCAGCACGATCCGGGCCGCGATGAAGACGCCGGGGTTGGGCGCGTAGGCGCAGGCCGCCGAGCCGGCCGCGAAGAGCAGGAGCGAGCCCAGCATCACCTTCTTGCGGCCGAAGCGGTCGCCCAGGAGGCCGGCCGGCAGCATGGCGGCGGCCATGACCAGCAGGTAGCCGGACTGGAACCACTGCAGGTCGGTCTCGGTGGCGTGGAGCGCACCCGCCAGGGTGGGCAGCGCCACGCCCAGCACGGTGCCGTCGATGCCGCCGGCCAGCACGGCCAGGTTGAGGGCGATCAGCGCCCACCAGCGTCCGGGCAGCCTGTTCATAGTCATGCTAGTCACCTCCTTTTGCAGGTGACTAGCTTATGACAGTCGCTCTCAGATTGCAACCAGCAATTGGTCGAGGGGCGCCGGCGCGCGGCCGTCCGCCAGCGCTTCCACGAGCGCCCGGGCATACAGGGCCTTGCGGCCGGAATGGACGCCGAGGAAGCGGTGCAGCTGCGCCTCCAGCGGCCGGCCGCGCTGGAACGGCTGGCGCTGGAAGCTGTGGAACGACCGCTGCTCACCGAGCGTCTCGATGACGGCCAGCACCGCGTCGGGGCCCGCGGCCCGGATGAGCTCCGACTCCAGGTCCGGCCGGCAGACGAACACCTCCTGGACGCCCGCGCGCCGGAAGTAGGCCTCCTCCCCGGCGTCGCACAGCCCCAGCAGCCGCCCGTCGAAGCCCTCGGCCCGCAGGCGCGCCAGGTATCGCCCCACGGCATGCGCGCCCCCGATGGGCGCGACGGAGACGCCTTCGGCCGCCAGGTCGCGGCCCCGCCTGCGCGCCAGCGCCTCCAGGGCCGCGCGATCGCTCTCGCCCTCCACCACCACCGTCGTCACCACCGCCGTTTGTATACAAACCGCGGACCGCGCCCTCCCTGCAGGGCGGCGTTTGTATACAAACGGCCCCGCTACAGGCGCAGGCGCAGGGGCCGCCGCCGGCCCAGCCAGGTGAAGCGGCGCAGAGCGCCCTCGTCGGCCAGCCGGTGCAGCGCCTCGTGAGGACCGGAGCGCTCGCCCGACTCGCTCAGCTCCAGCCAGCGCCGGGTCACCTCCACGTAGAGGTCGGTCTCGGTCCAGCCCGGCAGCTGCTCGAGCACCTTGTGGCGGCGGATCGCCTTCACCACCGGCAGGTAGACGTTGTCGTACCAGCTGGCGGCGGCTTCCTCGACCGGCACCGGGCGGCCGCGCTCCAGGCCCAGGAAGTAAGCGTGGCCGGCGATGTGGCGCAGGATCTCGTCGTAGCGCCCCAGGCGCGAGCACTCCAGCCGCGCCTCGGGCCGCGTCCGGTCGAGCTTGGTCCGCTCCAGGAAATCGCGGTACTCGGCCGCTCGCAGCAGGGACTCGGGATCCGCGCCCGACGGCAGCGGGGCCCGCGTCCGGACCTCGGTGACCCGGGCGGGGATGGTCTCGCGGCCCAACGCCCGGGCCACCGAGACGCGGTGGTGCCCGTCGCTCACGTAGTAGTCGTCGCCCACCTTGTAGACGTCGATGGGCGGCACGTCGCCCCCCTCGGTCATGGCCTGGTAGACGCGCATCCAGCGCTGGCGCATGCGCGGGGACAGAGGCAGGAAGCCGGGGTCGAACTCGTGCACCTTGGAAGTTCCCGACGCCGAGCCGACGATGCGCTCCAAGGGAATCTCCTGCTCACGCGCCGCCGCCGAACCTTCGCGCCCGGCCGCGGCGAGGACGCGGTCCATGTTGGGCAGGGTGCGCGAGCGGCGTGTGAGCAGCCGCATCACCGCGCGCCGGACGGCGCGCGCCCGTGCGGCGTCGAAATCCGCGCCGGCCCGCAGACGCTCGAGGGCGGACCCTTCTAAAGCATGGCCTTTTCGGTGTCGGAGTCGAACAGATGCAGCGAGCGGGTGTCGAGGCCCAGCCGTACGGTGTCCCCCACCGCGACCTGCATCCGCGGATCGACGCGGGCCGTGACCTGGTCGCCGCCCACCTGCCCGTACAGGAACTGGTCCGAGCCCAGCCGCTCGACCACGTCGACCTTCATCTGGAGTGCGTTCCCGCCCTCGACGACGCGGTCGGTCACCGCCTCGGGGCGGAATCCCAGCACCGCCTTCTTCTCGCCCACCGAGCGCGGCAGCTTGACGTCGAAGCCCGAGGCCTTGGCGCTGCCGTTGGCGGTGGTGACGGGGACGAAGTTCATGGTCGGGGTGCCGATGAAGCCCGCCACGAACAGGTTGGCGGGATGGTCGTACACCTCGCCCGGCGTGCCCACCTGCTGCAGGATGCCGTCGTACATGAGCGCGATGCGGTCGCCCATGGTCATGGCCTCGACCTGGTCGTGCGTCACGTAGATGAACGTGGTCTCCAGGTCGCGGTGCAGCTTCTGCAGCTCGATGCGCGTCTGGCCGCGCAGCTTGGCGTCGAGGTTGGACAGGGGCTCATCCAGAAGGAACACCTGCGGGTTGCGCACGATGGCGCGCCCCAGCGCCACGCGCTGGCGCTGGCCGCCGGACAGCGCGCGCGGCTTGCGCTTCAAAAAGTTGTCCAACCCCAGAATGCTCGAGGCCTGGCGCACGCGCCTGTCGATCTCGGCCTTGGGCGTGTGCTTCATCTGCAGCGGGAAGGCCATGTTGTCGTACACGCTCATGTGCGGGTAGAGCGCGTAGGACTGGAACACCATCGCGATGTCGCGGTCCTTGGCGGCCACGTCGTTGACGACGCGCTCGCCGATCCGGATCTGGCCCTCGGTGACGGTCTCCAGCCCGGCCAGCATGCGCAGCGCGGTCGACTTGCCGCAGCCCGAGGGACCGACCAGGACCATGAACTCCTTGTCCTTGATCTCCACGTTGAAGTCCTTCACGACGGTGACGTCCGCCGTGTAGCGCTTCACGACGTGGTCGTAGGTGACCGATGCCATTTCCCTTACCCCTTTACCGAGCCGGCGAGGATGCCGCGCACGAAGTAACGCTGCAGCGAGAGGAACACGATCAGCGGCACGAACATCGAGAAGAAGGCCGCCGCGGTGAGCAGGTGATAGCCCTGCCCGTACGAGTTGGTGAGGTTGGCCAGGGTCACCGTCAGCGGCGCCACCTCGGGCTCGCCGCCCACGTAGATCAGGGCCACCAGCAGGTCGTTCCAGATCCAGAGGAACTGGAAGATGACCAGCGAGGCCAGCGCTGGCACCGACAGCGGCAGCACGATCCGAAAGAACACCGTCAGCGTGCCCGCGCCGTCGATCTCGGCCGATTCGAAGAGCTCGCTGGGTAAGGCGCGGAAGAAGTTGGCGAGCAGGTAGATCGAGAAAGGCAGGCCGTAGCCGGTGTGCGCGAGCCAGACCGGCAGGTACTGCAGTCCCGGCGGAAGCGCCGAGGGCGTGATCCCGTGCGCCACGAAGAAGCTGAGCACCGGCACGAAGCTGAGCTGCAGCGGGATCGCGAGCACGCCCACGATGGCCAGGAAGATCCAGTCCCGCAGCGGGAACTTCATCCAGGCGAACGCGTAGGCGGCGAAGGCCGCGATCGCGATCGGGATGATGGTCGCCGGGATCGAGATCATGAAGCTGTTGAAGAAGCTGCGGCCCAGGTTGCTGGACGACAGCACCTTGGAGTAGTTGTCGAGCGTGAACTGGAAGGGCGGCGAGAGCGCCATCCACCAGCCGCTGCTGTTGATGGCCGTGAAGGGCCGGAAGGACGTGAAGAGGATGCCGATGGTCGGCACCATCCAGGCCAGGGTGAGCCCGATCACGGCGATGTGCAGGACCACGCCGCTGAGCTGGCCCACGATCCACTGCGGGGAGAAGCGCGCCGCGGTGGCCGCGGTTCCCGGACGGTCTGCCGCTGCCGCAACACTCATCGTCGTGCCTCCACTGCGCGGAACTGGCGCAGGTTGAAGATCAGCACCGGCACCACCGCCGCCAGCAGGATCATGGCCACCGCCGCCGCGCCGCCCTGGTTGCCGGAGAAGAAGAGCAGCTTGTACATGCGGTTGGCGAGCACGTCGGTCTCGAAGTTGCCGCCGGTCATCACGTACACGACGTCGAAGGCTTTGAGCGCGAAGATCACCAGCGTGGTGCCGACCACCACCACCGTCGGCATCATCAGCGGGAAGATCACGCGCCGGAAGATGGTCAGCTCACCCGCGCCGTCGACGCGCGCGGCTTCCAGCAGGTCGGCGGGAATGCCCTTCAACGCGGCTGAAAGAATCACCATCGCGAACCCGGTGATGCCCCAGACGGCCGCGGCGATGATGGCGAAGTTGTCGACCTTGGGATCCTGCACCCAGATCTGCGGCTGGACGTGGAAGAGGCCGAGGAAGGCGTTGACGGTGCCGGTCTGCGTCACGCCCGGCGGCTGGTACCAGTACATGAACTTCCAGATCACGCCGAGGGCGACGGCCGAGATGGCCATCGGCATGAAGATCAGCGACTTCACGAAGGTCTCGTAGCGCACCCGGTCGAAGAGCACCGCCAGCAGCAGCCCGAAACCGAGCGCCACCAGCGTGTACAGCACCAGCCAGTACACGTTGTTGCGGATCGCGATCCAGGCGCCGCCGGTCGGAAAGTCGCCCAGCTGGCGCTGGTAGTTGAGCAGTCCCACGAAGTTGCCCGTGCTGTCCTCCAGGCTGCTCTTGGCGGTGAGGATGGCGGGCAGGATCAGGAAACCGAAGACGAAGACCAGGGCGGGTCCGACCCAAATCCAGGGCCGGACCCGCGGCCGGAACGCGTCAGGCAGCAGGCGCACCAGGTACTCGGTGCCCACGATGTAGGCCACCAGCACGGCAGGCACGGCCACGATCACGACCACCAGGGTCGGGATCCCCGACAAGACTGCGCCCCAGTCCATACCCCTGTCTCCTTGTCGCTACCGGCTAAGTCGTATAGGCCGACTTCTGGACGTTGTCCAGGTTGCTGAGGATGCTGTCCAGCTTGGATTGGTCCTGCACGAACTGCAGCACCGCCGACCAGTAGGCGTTCTTCATGTCGGGCGGCATCAGGTCGCCGGCGTCGTACTTGGCGATCTTGGCCTGCTGGATGGTCTGCGCGATGTTCTTCTGCAGCGCGTCCGGGTAGTCGTCGGTGGATACGGTCTTGTTGATGGCGGTCTTGCCGCCCCGCTTGACCCAGATGTCCTGGGCCTGGGCGGAGGTCAGGTACTTGATCAGCGCGCGGGCCTGCGGGGTGTCCTTGAACATCGACATGGTGTCGCCGGCCACCACGTGCGCGCCCGCGTTCTTGCTGTTGAAGTCGGGCAGCGGGAAGAAGTTGAAGTCGTCGCCCGCCTTCAGGCTGGGCTTGGCCTTCACGAAGAAGTCGGTGATGAACGAGCCCTGGTTGTGCATGTAGCACTTGGGCGGGCTGTCGAACATGCCGTTGCCGGCGTCGCCGAAGTTGGTGGAGACCATGAAGTTCTTGCCGCCGTAGACGTTGGCGTCACCGGAGCCGAGCACGTTGCCCCAGGCGGTCCAGGCGCTCTTGATCTCGCTCGATGACCACTTGGTCTTGCCCTGCCACCAGCTGTCGTAGACCGACGGGCCGGACTGGCTGAGCACGATCTCCTTGACCCAGTCGGAGCCAGGCCAGCCGGAGGCGGCGCCGCTCTCCAGCCCGATGCACCACGGGGTGGTCCCGTCGGCCTTCATCTTGTTCTGGAGCGTGATCATGTCGTCCCAGGTCTTGGGCACCTGGTAGCCCTTCTGCTGGAAGACCTTGGGGTCGTAGAAGACCAGGCCCTTGAGGCTGCCCCAGGCGTAGACCTCGTAGAGCTTGCCGTTGATGCTGCCCAGGTCGATCCAGCTCTGGGCGTACTCGGACTTGAGCTTGCCCATGTCCAGGACGTTGTCGAGCGCGATCACCTTGCCCTGCTGGGCGAACTTGGTGAGCAGTGCCGGGCTGGGCGCCGAAGCCACCTCGGGCGGGTTGCCCGCGGTCACCCGCGTGGTCAGGATGGCGTCCTGGTCGCGGCTGGCCTCGTATTCGACCTTGACCCCGGTCTGGTCCTCGAAGGGCTGGATCACGGCCATGAAGGAATCCTGCTCGGAGCCCGACCAGGTCCCCAGGAAGTGGACCGTGCCGCCGATCTTGCCGCCGGTCCCTGTGCTGTTGTTGCTGTTGCCACCGCAGGCCGCCAGGACCAGGGCCGCACCCACGGCCAGGATCGCGGCGACCTTCAAGCTGCCTATGCGCATCTATAACCCCCTAGCCGTCCTGCGCCGGACGGCGAATACGCCTGCCGTCAACCCATTGTTAGCCTTCACGTTCGTTTCCGCAATCACCTCCCCGGGCTCGCGGTCGAGCCCCTCACCACCAGTTTGGTCTCCAGCGGGGCCGGCGAGGCGGCACGCCGGCCCTCCAGCAAACTGATTACCAGCTTGGCCGCCAGGCGGCCCTTCTCCGCGATCGGCTGGCGGACCGTGGTCAGGCCGGGCCGCGTCCAGGCCGCCATCGGCAGGTCGTCGAAGCCGACGACCGACAGGTCCTCGGGCACCCGCCGGCCCGCCTCCTGGGCCGCCGCCATCATTCCGATCGCCGCCATGTCGCTCATCGCCAGCACGGCGGTCGGGCGCCGGCCGCTCGCGCGCAGGCCGCCAAAGGCATCGGCGCCGGCTTCCATGGTGGCCGCGGCCACCACGAGCAGGGGCTCGTCCAGCCCGGCGTCTTCGATCACCGCCCGGTAGCCGGCCAGGCGGCGGCCGGCCACCGCGGTCACGCCGGTCCGGGCCCGTGCCCCCGGCAGCATGATCACCGCCAGGTCGCGGTGGCCGAGCTCGATGAGGTGGCGAGCCGCCGCCTCGGCGCCGCCGCGGTCGTCGATGTTGACGACGGCTCCGCTCAAGGGATCCGCGTCGACGTGCACGGTGGGCAGCCGCATCGCCGCCAGGGTTTCCAGCGTGGGGTCGTCGGCGGTGAGGCCGAGGCTGATGAACCCGTCCACCGAGGCCTGGCGCACGGCATCTTCCAGGGAGCCGGCCAGCGGCGGCACCAGCAGGAGCGCCAGGTCGTGCTCGGCGAAGGCGCTGCCCAGCCCCTGGATCAGCTCGCTCGTGAAGGGGTTGCTGAAGATGGCGCTCAGGCTCTGCGGGATCAGCAGGCCGATCGCCCCGCTGCGGCGCAGCGAAAGCGCTCGCGCCAGCGGATGCGGCGAGTACCCCATCTCGGCGGCCACCTGCAGCACGCGGTCCCGCGTGGCCTGCCCCAGGCGGTCCGGGTAGTTGAAGGCGAAGGACACCGCCGTCTTGGAGACGCCGGCGGTGCGAGCGACGTCAGCGATCGTCACGCGCGACACGGGCACCAGCCATCCTCTGCACACCCGCCCCCAACTTGTCGAGTCTAAACCGCTTTAGTAAAGCGGTTTAAGGCAGGCTAAGCCCGGACGGGTGCCGCGTCAAGGAGAGAATTTGCTGATGGCTGCGCTCGCGCCCGTCCTGCGCACGGTGGTCCAGGACCTGCAGCGCACCTCGGGCGCGGACCTGGTCAGCGTCTTCTTGTACGACGCGTCCGCCCGCCGCTACTATGCGCCCTTCGCGGCCGGGCTGCCCGAGGACGGGCTGCTGGCCTCGCTGGCCGACATGCGCGACCAGCTGGAGGGCTACGAGCAGGACCTCGCGGCGGGCAAGGTGCCGGCCGACCTGCGCCCGACGCACTACGGGACCAGCGTCTGGCTGACCGTGACCCGCCGGGTGCTGGTCGCCCGCGACGCCACCAGCGAGATCGACAGCACCTTCGTGCGCCGGCACCAGGTCGAGGCCACCATCGGCCTCCCACTGGTCAGCGGTGACCAGCTCCTGGGCCTCGCCTACCTCAGCTACACCAAGGGCAAGCCCGGCCGGGTGCCAGACACGGCCGGCGTGCGGGCGCTGGAGGCGCGCGCCGCGCAGGCCGGGGCCGAGGTCGAGGAGGCGCTGGCCGCCTCCGAGCGGGCGGCGCTCGAGGGCCTCAGCCGGCTGACCGAGGTGCTGGCCGCGCCCCGGGGCGGGCCCGCCGAGCTGCGCCGGCTGCTCTCGATCGCGCTGGCCGAGGCGCTGCCGGCGGCTGAGCTGGACGGCGCGGCCGTCTACCAGGCGCTCACGCACCGGCCGCGCCTGGAGCTGGTGACCGCGCACGCGCCGCTGGCGCTGCCGCTCACCATCGACGTGGACAGCACGGGCGGAGACCCGGCCGCCGCCTTCACGCGAGCCCTGGCCGGGGCCGTGGAGAAGAGCCGCGTCTTCCCGGTCGGCGCCCTGCCCCTGGAGGACGGCTCGGGCGGTCTCGGCTACCTGGTCGGGCTCAGCCGGGACCCCCTGGCCGCCGCCCGCCGGGCCCCCGCGACCGGGATCCTGTTGAAGGGCGCGGCGGGCCTGATCGGCGGGGCGCTGGCCGACCAGCGCCTGGTCGCCGGCCTGGAGAGCCGCACCCGGCTGCTGACGGCCCTGGCCGACATGACCAGCTCCATGCTGCGGCCCGGCGCCTCCCGGCGCGACGTCCTGGCGGCGGTTGTCGAGCACCTCACCGACGCCTCCGTGCCCGAGTTCGACTTCCACTTCGCCACCGTCTACGTGCTCGAGGAGCGCGACGCGGGGCTGGTGGTCAGTTTGGCTGCGGCCGAAACACGCGACGCGCGCATCCCGACCTGGGTGACCGGCGAGGAGCGCGCCCTGGCCGAGGACGACGTTCTCGTCTACGCCGCCGGCAGCTGGCAGGCGGTGCTGGTGGGCGGAAAAGACGGCGGCGCCGAGGACGTGATCGCCGGCCGCGCGCCCGAGCACTCGCGCTGGATCGAGGTCCCGGTATTACGGAAGGACGGGACCGTGGTCACGCAGGTCGCGGCCTGCCTGATCGGTCAGCCGGCGGCGGCCGAGCGCCACCTGGCGAGCTTCACCCTGGCCGGCGAGCTCTGGGAGCGCAGCGGTCACGGCGACCTGATCCGGCTCTTCCAGCCCTTCGGCCTGGGCAGCCATGCCCGCGCGACCGGGGTGCTGGAGGTCGGCTACCACCGGGCCCAGGAGCGGCGGCCGGACTGGGCCCAGGTCGAGGCCCTGCGCGCGGCGGCGGCCCAGGTGGCGGTCGCGGTGCAGACCGCCAAGCTCTACGAGGAAGCCCGGCACCACGCCGAGCAGCTGGAGCTCAGCGCGGGCGTGAGCGAGGCCATCGCGTCCTCGATCGACCTCGACCAGACGCTGCGCCTGGTGGCCCGCAACCTGGTCCGCCTGGTCGACGCCTCGCTCTGCCAGATCGCGCTGTACGAGGAGGACCGCGAGGGCTGGTACGGGGCGGCCGCCTCCGACCAGGAGGAGCTCTGGCAGCGCCAGCACGGCGAGCGCACGCAGCCCTCCTTCCTCTTCGAGGTCCTGGACAAGGGCCAGCCCCTGGTCGTCGAGGACGCCGCCGCCCATCCCCTGGTCGGCCCCGCCTACGCGGACAGCTTCGGCGTGCGCTCCCTGCTGGCGCTGCCGCTGGTGGCCGACGGGCAGCCGATCGGCGCCGCGGTGCTGGCCCAGCGCGACCGCCTGCGCACCTTCACCGCGGAGGAGGTGCAGCTCTGCCAGGGCCTGGCCCACCAGGCCGCGGTGGCGATCAAGAACGCGCGCCTGCACGCGCTGGCCGAGGAGGAGCGGCACCTGCAGAAGGACTTCGTGCTGGTCGGCTTCGGGCAGTGGGGCCAGAAGGCGTACGCGCACCTGCAGACGCTCAAGCAGTTCTTCAACTTCCGCATCCACGTGGTCGAGCGAGACGGTCCCGACGCCCGCACCCGGCTGGCGGCGCAGGCCGGCGAGGTGGAGGCCAACGGCGACGTCCTCTACTGGGACAGCCCAGAATCGCCCGCCCACGAGCAGCTGGCCCGGGAGATGGAGTCGTCCTCGTACGTGATCACCTACATCGTCACCCCGGCCGCCACCCACCTGGCCAACCTCGGCATCTACTACGACCTCAGCGACGTGGTCCTGATCGAGAAGCCGCTGGGCGCGCCGCCCGACGACTACCGCAAGTTCCTGGACACCGCGCCCGGCGGCGTCGAGATCGTGGCCGCCGACCACTACTACTTCAAGCTCGAGGTCCGGCTGCTGCAGATGCTGCTGACCGAGGAGCGCACGCTGCGCAACTTCCTGGACAGCGTGAGCGAGATCCAGATCGAGATCCTGGAGGCGCAGCCGCTGGTGGGCGCGGCCGCCGACATCGGGGTGGTCGCCGACCTGGTGCCCCACGCCTTCGCGATCATCTCCCTGCTGACGCCGATCGACCGCATCCGCCTGGACGCCGACCGGCCGCTGCTGATCGGCCGCCACGAAGGACTGACGGGCGCGCGCGAGAGCTATGCCCGGGTCAGCGGCAGCTTCCCCTACCAGGGCCGCTCGGTGCGACTGGTGATCGAGGCCGGCAAGGGCGTGGAGAACGCCAAGTGGATCAAGCTCAGCGGCGAGCGGCCTCTATCCGGGCGCGCGCCCTTCTATAAGTTCGACTTCGGGGTGGGCGAGGCGGTGGATGGCACTCAGTCCACGGTCCGGGCGGCGGTGCGCCGGATCCGGGAGCCGGGCGTGCCCGACAACGCGCACCTGAACATGCTCCGCCACGTGATCGAGAAGCGGCGGCCGGCGGTGGGCATCCTCTCCATCCGCGAGGCGATCCGCGCCAACCAGCGCATCCGCGACCTCGAGGAGATGGCCGGCGACCTCCTGGAGCGCAAGGAGTGGACCGAGTACCCGGTCGGCACCCGGCCCGTGTTCTGACGAGAATCCTCGCGGTCGCCGACGAGGTCGACGAGGCGCTCTATGAGGACGCCCTCCACGAGCTGAAGCCCGACCTCATCCTCTCGGCCGGGGACCTACCCTTCGACTACCTGGAGAACCTGGTCACGCGCGCGGGCGTCCCTCTTCTATATGTGCCGGGCAACCACGACCCCGACGTCAAATTCCGCCGCCAGACCTATGGACCGGTGGTCGTCGAGGAGCCCATCCCCGGACCCCAGGGCTGCGACAACGTCGACGGCAAGATCTTCGAGGTCGACGGCCTGCGCATCGCGGGGCTGGGCGGCAGCCTCCGCTACCGCGAGGGTCCCAACCAGTACACGCAGCGCGGGATGCGCCGGCGCGCGCTGGGCCTCGAGCTGCGCGCCCGCCTGCGCCGGCGGCGGCCGGACATCCTGCTCACCCATGCCCCGCCCCAGGGCTGCGGTGACGGTGAGGACCTCCCCCACCAGGGTTTCGCCGCCTTCCACCGCCTGGCTTCGGTGCTGCGGCCGCGCTACTTGGTCCACGGCCACCTCCACCCGTACGGCCGCAAGCGCGAGGACCGCCGCCTGGGCGAAACCCTGGTCGTCAACGCCGTCCCCCACCGCCTGCTGGAGATAGGCCCATGAGGATCCTGGCCGCCACCGGATCAGGACTGGTCACGCTCGACCCCGACACGGGGCAGCAAAGCCGCCAGCTGGAGGGCCACCGCCTCAGCGCTCTGGCTCCGGCGGGCCGCACTCGCCTGTGGGCCGCCGTCGACCGACGCGAGATCTGGCGCAACCTCGGCGGCGGCTGGGAGCCTGTCGCCCAACTGCCCGGCGGGCTGGAGGTCACCTGCCTCGCCGACACCCGGGCCAACGCCGAAGACGGCATCCTGGCCGGCACCTCGAAGGCTCGCCTGGGGCGGGTGACGCCCGCCGGTCTTATCGAGTTCGTCGAGGCCTTCGACCACGCCCCCGGTCGCGAGGATTGGTTCACGCCCTGGGGCGGTCCCCCTGGGACGCGCACGCTGAGCGAGGACCGGGACACGGTTTACGCGAATGTCCACGTGGGCGGGGTGCTGCGCTCTCGCGACGAGGGCGCGACCTGGGAGCCCACCATCGACATCGAGGCCGACGTGCACCAGGTCGCCACCGGCCCCGGACGCGTCTACGCGGCGGGCGCCCAAGGCCTCTCCATCAGCGAGGACCGCGGCGAAACCTGGCGGACACTGCACGAGGGGCTGCACGCGGCCTACTGCCGCGCGGTGGCCGTGTGCGGCGAGTGGCTCCTTCTCAGCGCGTCGGACGGACCCGGCGCCGGACGCGCCGCGATCTACCGCTCGGACCCAGCCGGGTCGCGCTTTGAGCGCTGCCGGCGAGGGCTGCCGGAGTGGTTCCAGGGCAACGTCGACAGCCTCTGCCTGGACGCGCTGCCGAAGGGTGATCTGGCAGCCTTCGCCACCGAGTCGGGCGAGGTATACGCGTCGAACGACCAGGGTGCCTCCTGGAGTCCAATCGGCGAAGGCTTCGACTCGATCCGCCGCCTGCTCGTCCTGCCCTGATTCAGGGCCCGGCCCGCGCGTTGGCGTCGGAGCAGGCCTGAATGGTCCCGTCAACCACCCAGCCGAACTGGCAAGGGCCGGCATCTCCGGCCAGCGGCGTTCGCCAGGTCACGCCTGCTTTCTCCAACGAGTGACGTGAACCCGGCCGCGCGCCGGCCCGGATGGGCCGGCCGTCCGGAAGTTCGAACAGCCCGTCCCTCATGCGGAAGGCGCCGGCATGGTGCCGCGAGTGATGAAACCAGCACAGCGACACCCCATTGCAGAGGTCGGTGGGGCCGCCCTGCGCCCACGGCTTGAGGTGGTGTCCCTGGGTGCGCCGCGCCGGCACATTGCACCCCGGGAAGCGGCAGAAGCGATCGCGGATCTGCAGCAGCTTGCGTTGGCGGCCGGTGAAACGCCGCCGCCGCCGCCCGGCATCGACAGGCACGCCGTCGCGCTCGATCACACGAACGACCGTGGCGTCGCAGGCCAGCCACTGCACCGTCGCCGTTGAAAGCGGCGGGCCGCCCTCGAGATGGCAGCGACCCTCGTCCTGGCTGCCGTTGAGCACGCCCTCGTCCACGTGCACGACCACGTGGCGGGTCTCCGGATCCATCTTCAGCTGATCGGGCTCAGACGCCAGCGCGTGCTCGCAGACCAGGTGCAGAGCCGTGGCGCGTCTGACCGCCCAGCGGTCCATCAGCGGTTGCGTGGCCGCCGGATCGACGGGTTCGGGCAGGTCGTGCGCCGCCGCGACAGCCTCGATCGCCGCCAGCACCGCCGCGCCTTCTTCAGGCGGCCGCGCGGCCTTGAGGCGCAGCATTCCGTCGTCGTCCCAATATGCCCAGAGTCCGGTGCGCTCGAGGCGCTCGTCGGCGGTCTGCTTGTTGGCCTCCAAGGCCTTCCGGTAGCTGCGCACGAGCCGTTTCAGAAGTGCGGCCGGCGCATTGAGCGCGAGGTCGGTCCAGATCTCTTCGTCGGCAGCCGTGGCGACGCGCGTGACCCAGCGCACCTTGTCGAAGGAGAGCTTCCCGGCCGCGAAGGCGGTTCGCAGCTGGGGCATGTGCTGGAGCGCCCGACCAACCCGGACCATCTCGTTGGCCTGGAAGACGTCGACGCCCGCGAAGATCGACGCCCACTCGCCGAAGTGGCGGAAGGCTTGGCCCACCTCGCCGGCGTCGACCTCGACGGCGAGCCGGCACAGCTCGGCCACGCCGGCGTGCACGCCGGCCGCCAGCTCGGCGAACCGCTGGTCCGCGGTGGGATTCATCGAAACCAATTCTACCAAACGTCTGTTCGTAGCAACAGCGTTCTTAACCGGCCGGGGGCCGCGGCCAGAGCGTGGCCAGCGCCACCCCGGCGCCGGCCAGCGCCATCCCCGCCCAGGCCTGCGCGGGCAGGTGCTCGCCGACCACGACCAGCGCGATCAGGGCCGACACCGGCGGCACCAGGAAAAACAGGGCCGAGACCCGGGCCGCCTCACCGGCGCGGATCATGGCGAAGAGCAGCGTGAGCGAGAGCAGGGAGTTGCCCAGCGCCAGGTACGCGATCGCGACCGCCAGGGCGGGCGAGCGATCGAAGCGCAGGTGCTCGACCAGCAAGGCAACCGGCACCAAGACGGCCGCGCCCGTGACGTACTGAAGGAGGTTGGACGTCAGGAGGTCGGCGCTGGTCTTGACGCGCCGCTCGTAGACGGTGGCGATCGAGATCCCGGCCAGGGCGCCGGCGGCCGCCATCACCCCGAAGCCGGTGGCCTGGATGGCGCCGCGGGCCAGGATCACGACCAGCGCCCCGATCAGGGCCAGGCCGAAGCCGATCCACTGCGCTCGCAGCACGCGTTCGCGCAGCACGGGACCCGACAACAGCGCGACCACGATCGGCTGCAGCGACGCGATCACTGCCACCGCGCCGGCGGACATGCCCTGCTCGAGCGCGACCATGGTCAGCCCGAAGTACACGACCTGGACCAAGAAGCCGAGGGCGACCATGTGCGCCCATAAAGCAGTGGTCTTGGGGAAGGCCGGCCGCACGACGGCCACCTCCACGCCCAGCAGCACCACGACCAGCGTGTAGCGGATGGCCAGCAGCGTCAGCGGACCGCTGTGCTGGAGGCCGACCTTGGCAAACGCGTAGCCGCCAGACCAGACCACAAGGAATAGCGCGGGAGCCAGGATTGCCGCAAAATCCCGCCGGACATGTCTGCGCACCAGCTTTCGCCCGACGGTAACTACTACTGGGACGGCGCGCAGTGGCAGCCCGCGCTGTCGCCGGACGGGCACTACCGTTGGGACGGGACGGAGTGGGTGCCCACGGCGGCGGCAGCTCCGGCCGTGGCCGCCACGCCGGCCTGGACGCCGCCCCCCGAACCGGCGCCCGAGGCCCCGCCCCAGATCCAGCTGCCGCCGGGGCCGATCTCGCCCTGGATCGCAGCCAACTACCCGCACGTCAAGCAGACGGCCGCCTACTCGACCACCTTCTACGCGGGGTTCTGGATCCGCTTCGTGGCGATCTTCATCGACGGCCTCATCTACGGGATCCCCACGGGTATCGTGCTCGTACTGATCCTGGTCGCCGCGGCCGGCGGCAGGGTCCCCACGTCCGACCAGGCCAACAGCCTCAGCCTGCCGCTCGACCTGATCTCGGTGGTCGTGGGCGCGGCCTACTTCTGCTACTTCTGGTCAACCGGGGCCACGCCCGGCATGCGCCTCTTCCGTCAGCGTGTGCTCGACGCCGACACCAGCCAGCCGATCGGCGTCGGCCGGGCCCTGCTCCGCTACGTGGGCTACCTGGTCAGCCTCGGCTGCTGCTACGTGGGCCTGATCTGGGCAGCCTTCGACGGCCGCAAGCAGGGCTGGCACGACAAGCTGGCGCGCACGGTCGTCGTGTACGCGTCCGGCCGCTGATTTGCCCATGGACCACACGCAGCTGGGACGCGCGGGCGAGCTGGCGCTCGCGCTCTACGCCCTCGTCACCAGCGATGGCGAGATCCAGCTCTACACGCCCGTGGCGGACGATGACCACACCGACGCCACCGCGGGCCGCCGGGGCCAGGTGCCGGCCATCGCCATCCAGGTCAAGACTGCCCGGGACGTCGACAAAGCGGGCCAGGTGGAGGCTAAGGCGGATTTTCCGGCCGGCCAGGTGCGCGAGCATCCGGCATTCCTCTATGCCGTGCTTTTACTGCAATCGGTGTCGATCGGCACCATGTGGCTTGTACCCAGCCCTGACTTCAACCGCCTGGCCGATCGCCGCGTTGTCGGTACGCGCGAGATCGTCCACTTCTTCGCTAGCCCCGATAAGGACGACCGCTGGTCGTCTTATCGAGTGCAACCGCTCGAGCTGGGCACGCGCCTGCTCCAGATCGTCGATGCTCAGGTGGGACCGCTGCCGCGGCACCTCCGCGGGCCCGGCGAAGGGATGCTGCTGGCCGGACGCGGCTAGTACGCGCGGGGCATTGCTTGGTGCGCCTGGCAGGAGTCGAACCTGCTACCTCTTGCTCCGCAGGCAAGCGCTCTATCCGTTGAGCTACAGGCGCGAGGCGCGATCGCCCAGTTTATCGGGCGCGTGAATACACGGCGTCGGCCGCTTTCTGCGAATCG
>DASUVY010000110.1:0-15788 GCA_036378695.1 Candidatus Dormiibacterota bacterium | reverse complement strand
CTCGACAACCGGGTTCTCAACCGGCTCTCGGCTCAGCTGCTGGCCGAGGGCAACGTCCGCGGCAAGCTGTCCGAGCACTCCGTCCACGCGTACGCGCGCGCGATCAACCACTTCCTTTCCTGGGCGAAGAAGGAAGGCGAGCACGTGGACGGCAGGGCGCAGCTGCCGCGGCTGCCGCAGCGCCTGATCGACATCCTGTCCCGCGAGGAGATCGAACGCCTGGAGGACGCCGCCAAGACCGAGCGCGACAAGCTGATAGTCCGCCTGCTGGCCGACACCGGGATCCGAGTCGGCGAGCTGGTCGGTATGCGGACCGGCAACCTGATCCAGCGCGACCGCCAGTACTTCGTCAAGGTTCGTGGCAAGGGGGACAAGGAACGGCTGGCCCCGGTCTCGCCGGCCTTCTACCGGCGCCTGGTGAGGTACGCGGAGCGCGGCCGGCCACGAGATGCGGCCACCGACCGGCTCTTTCTGGCGCTCAAGCGCCGCCCCGGGGGCGCGGACTATGAGCCCCTGACGTCGTCTGGGGTGGAGCAGCTGATCCGCAACCTTGGTGCCACCGCCGGCCTCTCCAAGCGAGTCCATCCGCACCTCTTCCGGCACTCGGCGGCGACCTGGATGTTGCGACGCGGCATGAACCCGATGCTGGTGGCCCAGATCCTCGGCCACGAGTCGCTGCAGATGATCCAGCGGGTGTACGCACACCTGACGCCGGGTGACAGCTACGAGGCGATGCTGAAGGTGCTCCAGGAGCCCTGATCAGCCGTGCCTGCCCTCCAGCAGGTCGAGCAGCTGGCCGGTGGTTAGGGTTTCCAGACGTGAGATAACGAAGTCGCGGTCCTGAGTCCAGATCGCCAGCGCTGATGTCGTCTCAGATAGGGCAAGCGCCAGGGCCACCGTCGGCCAGTCGTCCACATCGCGCTGCGCCATCCGCCGCCGAGCTTCGGCTTCCAGCGCCGCGTAGCTGCTGGTTTCACGCCACTCGACCGGCAAGGCCGCCAACACGGGTAGGAGGACGCCGAGGTCCAGGCCGCGCTTGCGTGCGATGGCGGGAAGATGCTCGAGGATCTCCTCCGCGACGGCCTCCGGAGCCGTGACGGTCGGCGCCTGTGGATGGGC
Organism: Candidatus Dormiibacterota bacterium; assembly: GCA_036378695.1. Lineage (GTDB taxonomy): Bacteria > Chloroflexota > Dormibacteria > Dormibacterales > Dormibacteraceae > CF-28. The sequence goes on along the minus strand of DASUVY010000110.1, from coordinate 14,669 downwards.
CAGGACTACGCCGGCGCGACCACCGATGATGGCTGAGAGCAGGACATTAGCGTCAGCGACGAGAACGTCGGGCAGCGCTGAAATCGGAGAGGACCTCGTCCTCGGTCACGCCCTTTTCCTCGAGATGGCGGCGCGCGCGCTGTGCGAGCTCGCCGTAGAGGCCCTTCCGGACGTCGTCGGGGAGATCGGGCCTGTCCCAGGGGAGGAAGAACCCCGCCGGCTTGCCGTCGCGCGTGACAAGCAGAATCTCATTCGACCGCATCATCTCGGTAGCCCGGTCCCTGAAGTCGCGCAAGGTCACTACTTTCATGTGGTCACCTGAGTGGTCACTATACGCCTGGGTGAGCCCGATTCGGATGGGACTCAGCCATCGGAAAAACCCGAGCCGTGCAGTTTCGCGGCCCTGTGTCACGTGACCCGGGCCCAGCAGTCGCGCCGGCAGGTCGGGCGGGGGAACCCGAGGCGCCGCGCGTTCCCCCGCGCCCCTTCGGCGGCGATGCGTGGAGCCCCATCACTAAAGAAAGAGCGATTTTCGCGCCCAAAACCGCCACAGTGATAGCGCCACTATCAGGATCGATGCGGTGCCAATGACACCCATTACTAGTAATGAGCCTTTCGGCAGGCACAATCCCCCACTGTTACAGCGGTGCTATCAAGTTCGAGCCAGCTCGACCCGTGTCCCGACGACACAACGAGACCCGTGCGAATCGACCGCTGGCCTGCGAGAAGCGGCCGCCCGCTCCCCGGACTGCAGCCTGGGCACAACCTCAGCCCGCCGGAGTCGGCGACCCGAGCCCCACGCCGAAGTAGCGCTGCCCAATCACAGTGACGACCAGCTTGGCGCGCGCTGCCAGGCGGCGCGCCCGCCAGCTGTCAGCCACCTGATCGCACCGGCCTACTGCTGCAAGGCTCGGGTCGCCGTCTGGCGATCGCCGGTCGGCTCGAGCTCCCGTGGGTGGCGGTCCATCCTCCTGGCCACCGGTCGATCGCGTCGACGTCGCTGCCCGTCGGTGCATCGCCCGGCCGACCGAGTAATCCTTTGCTGCCAAAGCTGCACCCAGCAACCTCTCGGTACCGTCGGGAGGCGCCATGCGCGACGGCCGCTAGGCTGGAAGCATCGGCGGGCTAGACGAGGCTAACTGGAGACGCTGGCCAAGGCATCTTTGGGGCTATGGCCTTCAAACCGAGGCGGCGGTGGACTTCTGTGTCCACGCGCTCACCATCGACGGGCTCCGCGTGGCCCCCTTTGAGCAGCACCGGGAGGGGTCAGGGCGTTTGCGGGGGGCTGGCCTCACTGAGGACTTATGGCGACGCTGGTATCACCGAATCGTCGAAGATCGGGTACTCGCTCAGGCCGAGGGCCTGTGGCCAGCATGGCAACGTTCAGAACACTGGCCCCCCGACCGCGAACTCCTCCATCAACAGCCTCGTGGCTTCCGTTCAGCGTTTGACCTATGGGATGGACCCGACCGTGTTCTGGCAGAGCTTCTGAATGTCCCGCACCCACGGCCGGTCGATTGGATGCCAATCGACTTTGGGCGAAGCCCGAGCGGACATCCGGATCCTTTGTGGGATGACCTACAGCGCTTTCGGGGTCACGTACCGCATTTCTGGATCTTCGTAGTCGATTATCCAGCGATCGTGTACGACGTCATCGCGCCGGCCGGCATCGTCATGAGTCACCGGATCCTGCTGAACCCACCTATGTACCGCCACACGCTGTTGACGGCCGTCGAACAGCTCGCTCAGCAATGACAACAACGCACCTCAGCCCGTTAGAAGGCTGCCAATGACCTGGCTCAGGGCCCAATACGCCGTAGCGATGAGGATTAGGCGAGCAACCACCAGTGACGAGGAACCCGCACCGTTGGGTGCAGCATCGCTGACGCACCCCGTGTGGCACCCGCGGACCGACGACCCCTGACCAAACGCTTGACGGCCTAACTGACGGCCAAACCCGTGGACAGCGGTGCCGCACACTGGACCGGAGCGGACGCTGAGATGGCAAATCCGATCTTGAGCGGACTTCACCGACCGGCCACGGACCTGCCGCGCCGAACTTGAAAACATCAGACGCTGTCGCAGCACGCACGGCCGTTGACCTAGCTCATCGACCTATTCGGGCGAACCGCGAACGGGGAACTCCCGCAGGATGGCGTCCAGCCCGTCGAGGGCCGGCTGAATGTACGTCTGGTCTAGCTCCAGAACGAAGTTCAAAACGTTGTGACCTGCCAGGAAGGAGTGCCGTGCCTCGCCGCGCACCTCCACGTGGCCTAACCGGTCAGTCCGACGCAGGACGAAGTTGAGCCAGGGCTCCAGCGCGTCGAACCGAGCCTCGGTTAGCGATGCGTCGCCATGCAGGCGGTGAAGGGCATCACGGAATCCGGCGAACTCGTCAGTTCGAAGGTCGGCCTCGTACGACCCGCTCCACGGTTGAGCCACGACGGTCACGTATGCGGTTACCCAGTTGCCATCCCAATAGTCCGCCTTGTCGGGATGTTGCCGGGCCACAACCTCAATCTCGAGGCGATCACCGTCGGAGTTACCGAGTAGGAAGCTTTCAGGCACCGCGGACACTCACGTGATCGATCGCCCTCATGCCCCTGACCTGGCAGCAATTCTGGCAGCAACGCCGCCGGCTCTAGGCGAGCTGGGATGGCCGGTAATGGATGGCTGGCCGGTTTCGCGAACTCAGATGACAGACCATGGCGCTCTGCGAACGGGCGTTCGTCAAACTGTTAACCGCAAGGTTCACGGTTCGAGTCCGTGCTCCGGAGCCACCTGCGCTGTCCTGCCAGCCGAAGACCTTTCGGGCGCTTGAGATACGGAAGAAGGCGCTCGCTCGACCTCAGCGTCGCGCTGGGTCGATTGCCCTATTGCGAGCGGGGGAGCGATTCCTTGACTCTTGGGTGGTGGAGGGGCGGCTTGCGATAGCTTGGCTGGCCGTACTCACGGCCACCCAGTTCACGGACGTCTTGACGACCGCGCTGGATCGGGCCAGAGGGGCTGTGGAGTCGATGCCGCTAACTCTTGCGATCCTCGCTGAGGGTGGTCTGCTCAGGCTGGCGGCCCTAAAGCTTCTCCTCGTCGTCGGGCTCGGGGTTGGCCTGTATGTCTCCCTCGGTTGGACTCAGCGTGGCAGCCGTGCACCCTTCGCGTTCGTGATCAGCGCTTGCCGGATCACCGCTGTCACGATCGCACTGGTGAGTCTCCAGAACGCCCTTCTCTTTCTTTCTTAACGCCCGGCCCAACCGCGCAGCCCTGTTCCGGTCCGGTAGGCAGCGCCCAATCTCCGCGGATAGACTGTGCCGGCCCGGGAAATCGATCCTGGAGGCGGTCCACCGCGGGGGAGACGGAGGTGAGGGTGGCGGCACCGGCGTCAGTCGAGGTAGCGACTTACTGCCCGCTCTGCGTCTCCCGTTGTGGTGCGCGGGCGACGGTTTCGAACGGCACCTTCAAGTTGGATCGTGACCCCTCGCATCCAACCGGCAGCGCGCTCTGCATCAAAGGCAAAGAAGCGCCCGCGATCACCGCCCATCCGGACCGACTTCTATACCCGATGCAGCGCACCACCCCCAAGGGCGCGGCCGATCCGGCGTGGCGCCGCATCAGCTGGGACGATGCGCTGACATCCGTCGCTGAGCGTCTTCAGGCGCTGGCGCGGGAGCACGGCCCCGAGTCGGTTGTGTTCAGCTCGGTGTCTCCATCGACGTCGGCCATCGTCGACTCCATCGACTGGATCCAGCGCTTGCAGCACGCGTTCGGCAGCCCGAACTTCGTGCTCTCGATGGAGCTGTGCGGCTGGGGCCGCCACCTCGCCTCCCAGTACACCTTCGGCGCTCCGGTGCCGGGCCGGTACATGCCCGATCTCGACCGGGCCGGATGCATCCTGTTCTGGGGTTACAACCCTTCGGTGTCGCGGCTTGCGCATGCGACCGCGACGCGGGCGGCGTTGCGCCGCGGTGCGAAGTTGGTTGTCGTCGATCCGCGACGCGCCGGGCTCGCGGCCGAGGCCGACCCTTGGCTGCGGGTTCGCCCCGGCACCGATGCGGCATTGGCGCTGGCAATCGCCCACGTGATGATCGAGCGCGGCTGGTACGACGAACCCTTCGTGCGGCGCTGGACAAACGCCACGTTCCTGGTTCGCAGCGACATCGGCCGCCTGCTGCGTGCCGGCGACCTCGACACGAACAGCCGGCCCGAGCAGTACGTCGCCTGGGATGCGGCCGCGGACCGCCCGGTCCTCGTCGATCCGCGAGCACCGGGTGCAGATGGTCGGTTAGCTCTAGTCGGGACGCTGGAGGTGTCGACGTCCAGCGGCAAGGTGGCTTGTAGGCCGGTGTTCGACCTGCTCGCCGAGCGCTGCCGCGCCTTCCAGCCGGCGGTGGCGGAAGAGATCACGGGCGTGCCCGCCGCCGCGATCGAGCGCGCCGCCGAGGTCCTCTGGGCCCATCGGCCCGTCGCCTTTTACACCTGGAGCGGCCTGGAGCAGCACAGCGGCACGACGCAGATCATCCGGGCGATCAACGTGCTGTACGCCCTGACCGGCTGCCTGGACGCCCCCGGCGGCAACGTGCTGTTCACCTCGGTGCCGACGAACCAGGTCGCGGGGACTGAGCTGCTCGATCCCGCGCAGCATGCCAAGGCGATCGGCTTCGCCGAGCGGCCGCTGGGACCGGCGCGCTTCGGTTATGTGAATGCCCAGGACCTGTACACCGCTGCCCTGGAGGACGGGCCCGACCGGCCGCGCGGGCTGGTGAGCTTCGGTTCCAACCTGCTGATGGCGCACGGCGACAGCCGTCGCGGCCGGGACGCATTGCAGCGGCTCGAGTTCCACGTCCATCTCGACCTGTTCATGAACCCGACCGCTGAACAGGCCGACATCGTTCTGCCCGCCACCAGCCCGTTCGAGGCGGAGGGCCTGAAGGTCGGCTTCGAGATCTCGCAGGAGGCGCAGTCGTTGGTACAGCTGCGCGCTCCCCTGGTGGCGCCGGTAGGCGAGGCCAGATCGGACATCGAGATCATCTTCGAACTCGCCACCCGGCTCGGGCTCGGAGGACACTTCTTCGGCGGCAGCGTGGATGCCGCATGGGCGCACCAGCTCGCGCCGAGCGGGATCACCCTCGAGCAGCTCCGCGCCGACCCCGCCGGTGTCCGCCTACCGCTGGAGACGCGCCACCGCAAGTACGCGGCGGCCGGTGAGGACGGCGCACCCGTCGGATTCGCCACCCCGACAGGGCGGATAGAGCTGTTCGTAGAACAGTTCCTGGACGTCCGTCAGCCGCCCCTTCCCGACTTCGTGGAACCGGGGTGGAGTCCGCGCTCACGTTCCGACCTCGTCGAGGAATTCCCGCTGGTGCTCACCTGCACCAAGGCGTTGCACTTCTGCGAGACCCAGCACCGCCAGGTGGCGAGCCTCCGCCGGCACGTGCCGGATCCCCTCGTCGAGCTGCACCCGGTGACCGCTGCCGCTCGCGGGGTCGCCGAGGGGAGCTGGGTTGAGATCAGCACGCCCATGGGAGCGGTCCGTGCGCGCGCGGTGTTGAACAGCTCCCTCGGCCCCAATGTCGTGAGCGGCCAGCACGGCTGGTTCGAAGCCTGTGAGGAGCTGGACCTCCCCGGATTCCCGCCTTTCGGTCCCGGCAGCGCCAACCTCAACCTGGTCCTCAGTCCCACACCGAGCGACCCGATCAGCGGCACCGCACCACTTAGGGCTCAGCTTTGCCAGGTGAGGCCTCTCCCCGAGACTGCATCCCGGGCTTAGGCGGGTTGCGCGAGCACGGCAGGGCCATCGTGCTGATCGGCTTCGGGCTGGCCGTGGTGGCCGCCAGCGTCGTGCACGCGCTGACGCCGCTCGCTCAGCCGAGCGCACACCCGAACAGCGCCAGCATCGCCACGGCACCCAAGGCGCCCGCGGCGGCGACCCAACGCCCATACGGCGTCCTCCACATCGACGACGTCTGGGTCACGGCTCCCGAGATGCAGGCCTTCGAGAGAGCCTTTCTGGAGAGCCTGCTGCAGGACGGGTTCACCGTCACCGACGTGGAGCCGGGGCCCTGGGACAGCCGGCTCGACCAGGCCCACGCCGACCTCGTGCGTACGAACCTCGGCGACCTCACGGTCATCGCACCTGACGGGCCAGAACACCCGCTTTGGATCTGCCCGCGCTCCATTGCCGCCGTCAGCGGTCAAGATGTGCCCGCGTACGAAATCAGCGCCGGCGGCGATCGCATCACGATCAGCGTCGGGGGCCTGGTCTATGCCGGCAGGGTGGGGGACGTCCTGGTGCTCACCCAGCAGGCCGCGGTCTGGCAGCAGCTCAGCCCGATCGTGAGCCCCGCGACCTGCCCCGGCTGATCAAGCCCGGGCGCGGCCGTCCAGCAGCACCGTCCAGCCCTCGATTGCGACCGGCGTCAGCATCCCGTTCGGCGACCACGGATCCTCGGCCAGCTTCGAGCGGATGGCAGCCTCCGACTCGGCCTGGAAGATGTGCAGGGTGTCGCGGCCATCCGCTAGCGGCCCCCCGAGCAGGATCCACCCGTCCTCCACCAGCTGGTCCATGTAGCGGGCGTGCTCGTCCCAGCCGTCCTGCTCGCGCATGTCCCGCGACCAGTCCCAGGGTCCGCCGCGGCGCAGCCTGACCACGAAGTAGGGCACCGACGGAGATGCTAGCCGGGCTCGCCTGCCGACTCGCCCGGCGATAATCCCCCGCGGCACATGCAAGGCGGGATCTCCCAGGGCGCCCAGGTCGGGAGCTACGTGATCGACAGCATCCTCGGTCGTGGCGGCATGGGCGTGGTCTACAAGGCCTACCACCCGCGACTGGCGCGGTGGGCCGCCATCAAGGTCCTGCCCAGCTTCGTCGACAGCCCCGAAGCCCAGACCCGCTTCGAGCGCGAGGCCCGCGCCATCGCCAAGCTGCGCCACCGCCACATCCTCTCGGTCTTCGACTACGGCGAGTTCAACGGCCAGCCCTACATGGTCGTGGAGTTCATGCCCAGCGGGTCCCTGCTGGAGCGAATGCCCAAGCAGCCGCTCAACACAACGCAGGCGGTCTCACTATTGAGGCCGCTGGCCGAGGCTCTCGACTACGCCCACGCCCAGGGCATCCTGCACCGCGACGTCAAGCCCGCCAACGTCTTCCTGGACGCGGAGCTGCAGCCGGTGCTGGCCGACTTCGGGCTGGCCCAGATGCACGACCAGGAGTCGCTGACCGCGACCGGCATGGTCTCCGGGACGCCCACCCACATCTCGCCCGAGCAGGCGACCGGGCAGCCGCTCTCGGGCGCGACCGACCAGTACGCGCTGGGGATCATGGCCTTCCAGGTGCTGGCGGCCGAGCTGCCCTTCCAGGGCAGCGATGTGATGGGCCTGCTCTACGCCCACGTCAACGCTCCCGTGCCGTCGGTCAGCCAGCGCAACCCCCAGCTCAACCCCATGGTCGACCGGGTCCTGGCCAAGGCGCTGGCCAAGAAGCCGCACGACCGCTATCCGACCTGCACCGAGTTCGTCAACCAGCTGGAAGCCGCCGGCGCCGGCCGGGTCGACGAGCGCACTGCGCCACGCCCGCCCGCAGTTCCGGCGGGCGCAGTCGTCGAACCGCCGATTAGCGATCCGGCGCCGATGGCCACGCCGGCCCAGTCGGCGGCCGCGGCCAGCGCCGTCGCGGCCGCCGAGCCCTCCGCGCAACTACCTCGCGGCCGCCGACGTTGGCCCGCAGCCCTGGCCGGCCTGGCCCTGGTCCTGATCGTGGCCGCGGCGCTCTACAGCGGCCTGGTCAAGCTGCCCGCCCTCGGCACGCCCGCGGGCGGCGGCGGCACCCCGCAGCCGACCGACAGCGCATCCGCCGCCAACCGCTTCGTCAACACCGACCCGGCGCCGCCGCTGAGCATCGGCAAGGGCCTCACCGTTTCCGGCCAGGGGCTGCAGCCCAGCCGGCCCGCCCAGGCCGGCTTCATCCAGGGCGGCATCGAGGTGCATCCGATCAGCGACCTCGGCCTGACCGTCGCCGCGGACGGCTCCTTCACCGGCAGCGGCATCGTCCCGCCGGAGCTGAAGCCGGGCTCTGCCACCCTGGTTGCCTGCAACTTCGACGCGGCGGGCAAGCCGATCACGGCCAGCTGTATTCAGCGCAGCATCACGCTCCGTTAGGAGCGCCTCAGGCCGCGGGCGTGACCGTGAAGTTGTCGAACTCGGCGCCGGCGGAGCCCGCAAGCCCCGCCGGGCCAGAGGAGAAGTAGGACTCGGTTGCGCTGACCGTCTGCGTGTGCCCGCTGCCGTCGTTTGCGGTGCAGGTCAGGTTGTCGCCGACCACCGTGAAGCTCACCTGGTACCAGCTGGTCGGCGAATAGCTGTAGGTCGCGGTCGAGAAGCTGTACCACGTGCCGCCGTAGAGCTTGCCCAGGAAAAGCGTGCCCCCGTTGTCGAGGCCGCAGACGTAGAAGTAATTGGCGTCCTGGTACCGGGCCACCAATTTGGAGTAGCCACTGGTGGGCGCCTTGACGGAGGCGCTCACCTTGTAGTTGGCCCAGGTCGAGCTGGAGTTCCCGGCCACGAACATCACACCGGTGGCCGTGACCTGGGCGACCTTGGTGCCGTCGCTGAGCACGTCCCAGGTGCCGCTGCCCGCGCTCCATGAGCCACCAGGGGTCGTGCCCGGCGCGTAGCTCTCGAAGTTGTCGCTGAAGAGCGTGCTCGGCGTGGGCGCCGGTGCCGGTGGCGGCGTCGGCGTGGCTGTCGGCCTGGGCGTGGGCCTAGGCGTGGGCGTGGGCACCGGCGTCGGCGCCGGCAGCACCGGCACGGCCGCCGGCGGGCCGACCGGGTCGGGGGTGGGCAGCAGGGTCGCCACGGGAGTCGGGAGCGGCGCGGCGGTGGGTTCCACCACGGCTGCGGCCGGGGCCTTGGCCGGCTCGCCGTAGGGCAGTCACCTCAGGCCGGAACCCGCGAAGGGCAGCCAGTTCGGCGCTCGGCCGGTCATCCAGACCAGGGTGCCCGGCCGTCTGCCGAAGATGAAGATCGCGAGCAGCAGGCTGAGCGCGAGCGCCAGTGCGGCCGAGGCGACGCGGTTCAGATGCCTGGCCGTCGGCCGCCGGCCGGCAGCCAGCCCAATAGCGCTGGTGCTCATCTCCCTCCGCCCGCATCAACGAGCGCAGGTGGCGATTCCTGCGGCGGTGCGCCTCAGCCCTGGGCACGCCGCCGGGCGGCGGCCAGCTCCGCCTCGGCGCGGGCCCGGCCCGACCAGCCGTCGACCTCGGCCCAAGCCTCGCTGTCGAGGTCCTTGTAGATCGCGAAGAAATGCCCGATCTCGTCCAGCAGCGGCTTGGGCACGTCCTTGAGATCCCGCCACTGGAGCCGGCGATCCCAGGTCGGCACGCAGAGCAGCTTGTCGTCGCGGCCCTTTTGGTCGTGCATGCGCAGCAAGCCCACCGCCCGGCACTCGATGCGGCAGCCTGGGAAGGTGGGCTCTCCGACCAGTACCAGCGCGTCCAGCGGGTCGCCGTCTTCGGCGAGGGTGTCCTCCACGAAGCCGTAGTCAATTGGGAAGCGGGTCGCGCTGAACATCTCGCGGTCCAGGCGGAAGACGCCCCGCCGGTGGTCCAGCTCGTACTTATTGCGGCTGCCCTTGGGCGTCTCCACCACCACCTCGAAGATGAGGGGCGAGCTCTTGCTCACGGCTCCAGCGTGGCGCAGAGCATGCCGAAGTAGGTGGGCGCTTCGTAGGAGACGAGGTCGGCGCGCCGCCCCGGCCCCAGCAGGCCGTGCAGCATCAGCATCTGCCACCAGCTGTCCGCCCGCGCTTCTGCCACCAGACGGGGATCGATCTCGAGCAGGCGCTCCAGCTGCCCCGCCGCCACGATGTCCCGCACCGTCTGGTCATAGCGGGCGGAAGCTGGGTCGTAGCCGTAGGGTCCATCGGCCCGGTGGGCGTGGCCGTGGTCCGCGCTGGCGATCACGCCCACCCGGCGCGAGAGCCGGTCGCAGGCGCGCCGCAGCGCCGCTCCCGCCGCCACGTGCTGGGCCGCCGAGAGGTCGCGCGCGGGGCTGACCGTGACGACGCGAACCGGCGGGTCCCAGCGTCCGCCCATGAACCAGAGCGGGATCAGCACGGCCCAGTCCATCGGCATCACGTCCGCCGGCTCGCCATGGCCGCCGAAGCTCACGCCCAGGCTGGGCAGGCCCGCCGCCTTCAGCTCGGCCAGAGCTGCGCGCGCCAGCTCGGTATCGCACTCGCACTCCAGGCGCACCGGCGTGCGCGCACTCTCCAGGGAGCCGGCCGTGCGGCTGGCGGTCACCACCGCGATGTGCCCTTCCAGGTGCACGCCGTGGGGCGTCAGCACCAGCATGGTCTCCGGCTTCGCGGCCTGCGCCCGCCGGCCCAGCTCGGCCATGGCTTCGGCGGTGGCCGCCGCCAGCTTCTCGGGCGCCACCGCCTCGGCCACCGCGATGCCGCCGTGCGGCGCAATGGCCGCGAAGACGACGCTCACGATCCGTTCAGTGCCGCCCAGACCCGGTCCGGGGTGAGGGGCATGTCCAGGTGCCGGATGCCGCGATGGGCGAGCGCGTCGATGACGGCGTTCCAGACCGCTGGCGTGGACCCGATGGTTCCCGACTCGCCGACGCCCTTGGCGCCCAGCGGGTTGTGGGGCGTCGGCGTGACCGTGTAGGCAGTTTCAAAGATGGGGAACTCGTTGGCCGTGGGCACCGAGTAGTCGAGCAGGCTCGTGGATCGGGGAGTGCCGTCGGCGTCGTAGACCACCTCCTCGAACAGGGCCTGCGCCACGCCCTGCGCGATACCGCCGTGGACCTGGCCCTCGACCAGGAGCGGGTTGAGGATGGTCCCGCAGTCGTCCACCGCCACGTGCCTGAGGAGCCGGACCTGGCCCGTCTCGGAATCGACCTCGACCACCGCCACGTGGCATCCGAAGGGATAGGTGGGTTCGCCGAAGAAGTCCGCTTCGACGGCCAGGCCACCGGGCTCGTGAGCGGCCAGCTCGGCCCAGCTGAGAGCGCGGGCCGGGACGCCGCGCACGCGCAGGCCGCCCTCGGCGACCTCCAGGTCAGCGGCCGCGACCTCCCGGCGGGCGGCGGCGAGGTCGCGCGCCTTTTCGATCAGAAGGCCGCAGGCTTCGAGCACGGCGCTCCCGCCCAGCTGCAGCGACCGCGAGGCCTGGGTGCCGTCGCCGCGCGCGACCTCGCCGGTATCGCCCTCGATGATGCGGACGCGCTCCATTTCGACGCCCAGCTTCTCGGCGGCCAGCATGGCAAATGCCGTCTCGTGGCCCTGGCCGTGGCTGGCGGTCCCCGCCCGCACGCTCACCCCGCCGTCGGCCCCGACCTCGACTGCGGCGAACTCGGTCGGGGAGCCCGCCGCCGTCACCTCGACATAGCAGCAAACTCCGATGCCTAGGTACAGCCGGTCGCGGGCCGCCCGCCGCCGGCGCTGCTCCTCGCGCAGTTCCTCGTAGCCGGCGAGCTGCACCGCCTTGTCCAGGACTCCGCAGTAGTCGCCGGAGTCGTACGTGTACCCGGTCGCGCTGGTGAAGGGAAACTCGTCGGCGCGCACCAGGTTGCGTCGACGGAGCTCGACGGGGTCGAGGCCCAGCTCGTACGCGAGCAGGTCCATGGCGCGCTCGATGAGCGCGGTTGCCTCGGGGCGGCCGGCGCCGCGGTATGCGCTGGTCGGTGTCGTGTGGGTGGCGTAGGAGCGGGCCTGGAAATCCACGCGCGGGATCCGGTAGCAGCCCGGCGCCATCTGGCCGGTCAGCAGGGGCAGGAAGGCGCCCTGCGCCGGGTAGGCGCCGGCATCGGCGAACACCTCCGCTCGCAGGCCGGCCAGGGTGCCGTCGCGGCGCGCGCCGAGCGCCACCTCCTGGACCTGGCCGCGGCCCTGGCTCATGGCCAGCATGCCCTCGGTCCGGGTCTCGATCCACTTCACCGGACGTCCCAGTCGATGCGCCGCCGCCGCGACTACCACCTGCTCAGCGCCGACCTGGATCTTGGCGCCGAAGCCGCCGCCCACGTCGGGCGCGATGCAGCGCACCTGCTCCTCGGCCAGGCCGAGAGCGTCCGCGATCGCATCGCGGACCTGGAACGGGCTCTGGGTCGAGGCGTAGACGGTCAGTCCGCCGCCTGGCTCCGGCACCGCCAGGACCGCGTTGCCCTCCAGCGGGACCGCGGCCAGCCGCTGGTTGGCCATCCGCTGGCGCACGACGACATCGGCGTCCTCCAGGGGGTCGCCTTCTTCGGGATTGCCCATGCTGACCTCGAAGGCCAGGTTGGCGGGATCGGCGGCGGCCAGCTCGGCGCTGGGGAGGGCGGGCCGGGGCTCGTAGTCCACCTCCACCGCCAGGGCTGCGTCGGCCGCCTGCTCCCGGGTCTCCGTGACGGCGACCGCCACCGCGTCGCCTACGAAGCGGACCATCTCTGCCGCCAACGGCGGGCGCGCGAAGTCGTCGGAGATCATCCCGAAGGCCTGGCGCGGTCGCAGCCCGAGGTCCGCGGCCGTGAAGACCGCCACCACGCCGGGCAGGGCGGACGCCGCCGCGGTGTCGATCGAGCGCAGGCCGGCGTGGGGGTGTGGCGACCGGGCAAAGGCCGCGTGCAGGGCGCCCGGCGCCGGCAGGTCGTCGACGTAGCGCCCGCGGCCGGTGACCAGGCGCGGATCCTCGCGCCGGCGCACCGCGCTGCCAAATATCGAGCCCGCCATCCTGGCTACATATTGCTTGTGCTGCGGGCGGTGATCTTCGACTTCGACGGGCTGGTGCTGGAGACCGAGTAGCCGATCTACCTGGCCCACGCCGAGGTCTATCGCGAGCACGGCCATGAGCTCGACCTCGACTTCTGGCGGACGACCGTGGGCACCGACACCTTCGATCCGGATGCCGACCTGGAGAGCCGCCTGGGGCGGCCGCTCGACCGTGCCGCTGTCGAGGCGGCGCGCCGCCGCCGGACCCAGGAGCTGCTGGCCGGGCGTGAAGTCCTCCCCGGAGTGCTCGACCTCCGCGACCGCGTGCGCGCGGCGGGCCTCAAGCTGGGGATCGCATCCAGCTCCTCGCGCGCCTGGGTGCTCGGCCATCTGCGGCGGTTGGGCATCGCCGAGGGTTGGGATTGCGTGATCTGCCGCGAAGACGCCGAGCTGGCCAAGCCGGACCCTGGCCTCTACCGCGCCGCGCTCGACTGCCTGGGCGTCGAGGCCGGCGAAGCGGTGGCCATCGAGGACTCCGGGCACGGGGTCACGGCCGCGGGCGCGGCCGGCATTGCCTGCCTGGTGGTGCCCAGCGTGATGACCGCGGGCGCCGACTTCTCGGCGGCGCACCGGGTGGCGGAGTCCCTGGCCGAGATCTCGCTCGAGGACCTGGCGCAGCTGCTGCCGGTGCCGCGGACGCCGATTGCGACTGCGCGGCTGCGGCTGGAGCCCATCGGACCCGAGCACGGTGAAGGCCTTTATGAGGCTGCGCGCCGCTCCCGGCGGGAATTGCTCCCCTGGATGCCCTGGGCGGAGGATCCGCTGGCCCAGCACTTTGGCCGGGCCGCGGCGGAACCTGGGACATGGGTCCGCGGCGCGCGCTATCCCTTCGCGATCTTGCTCGAAGGTCGGGTCGTTGGAGTGGTGGTCCTGTCCCGCGAGGGCCAGGGGGAATGGCAGCTCGCGTACTGGGTGAGCACGGACGTCGCGGGCGCGGGTATCGCGACCGAGGCCTCCGCCGCCGTGCTCGACTGGGCGACCGAACATTTGTATGTAAAACGTTTCACATTGTGGGCGGGGCGGGACAACGCGCCCAGCCGACGAGTCGCGGAGAAGCTCGGCTTCCGCCACCTGGGGCCGCTCCCGGAGCCCAAAGAGGGGGGCCTCGGACCTTTCCCGGCCGAGCTTTACGAGCGGATCGACCGATAACCTGCGCTTCGCTTCGTGGGAAGAACCTGCGGTTCCTCCCCCGGGCCCTACCTCCCTCTTTCCTCGCCGCCGCGTCGCCAACGTCTGGATCACGGACTCACACGGCCCGGCGAGCCGGGCCTTACTGCAACTCTGACCGATAACCTTTTCAGGTGCGCATCGGAGTCCTCACCGGAGGTGGCGACGCGCCCGGGCTCAACGCCGCCATCCGCGGCGTGGCCCGGCGCGCGCTCCAGCTCGGGCACCGCGTCAGTGGCATCCAGAACGGCTGGGCGGGCGCGCTGCAGGGGGACATCGACGAGCTGGCGCCCGAGGACGTGCGCGGCATCCTGCACCTGGGCGGGACCATCCTGGGCACCTCGCGCACCAACCCCTTGAAGGAGTCCGACGGCGTCAAGCGGGTGATGGCCAACCTGAAGCGCTTCGGAGTCGAAGGCTTGGTCGCCATCGGCGGCGACGACACGCTCTCTGTGGCCGCGGCCATGCACGACGCCGGCGCGCTCGTGGTCGGCGTGCCCAAGACGATCGACAACGACCTCTCGGTCACCGATTTCTGCATCGGCTTCGACACCGCGGTCGGCGTGGTGGTGGAGGCGCTCGATCGCCTGCACACCACGGCGTCGGCGCACCACCGGGTGATGGTGGTCGAGGTGATGGGCCGCGACACCGGCTGGGTGGCCATGATGGGCGGCCTGGCCGGCGGCGCCGACCTGATCCTGATCCCCGAATTCGAGATCAAGGTCGAGGACATCGTCGCCCACCTCTACAAGCGGCG
>DASUVY010000109.1:0-8762 GCA_036378695.1 Candidatus Dormiibacterota bacterium | reverse complement strand
GACCGGGATCGCCAACTACATCGTCCCGATCATGGTGGGCGCGCGCGACATGGCGTTCCCGCGCCTCAACCTGCTCGGCTTCTGGCTGATTCCGGTTTCGATCTTCATCTACTACTCGGGCTTTTTCACGGGCGGCGTTCTGGACGCCGGGTGGACGGGCTATCCGCCGCTGACCGAGCTCAAGTACAACCCCGGCTCCGGGGTCGATCTCTGGATCCTCAGCCTGGCGGTCTGGGGCATCTCCGGGATCATGGCCTCGACCAACTTCCTGACCACGATCGTGGCCCTGCGCGCGCCCGGCATGCGGCTCACGCGGCTGCCCCTGTTCGTGTGGGCGCAGATCTCGACCTCGATCCTGCTTTTGATCGTGGGCTCGCCGCTGGTGGCGGTGCTCGTGCTTCTCGAGTTCGACCGCCAGTTCGGCACCAACTTCTTCACCACGGGCGGGCGCCCGGTGCTCTACCAGCACCTGTTCTGGTTCTTCGGGCACCCCGAGGTCTACATCATGATCCTGCCCGGTTTCGGGATGATTTCAGAGATCATCCCGGTCTTCTCGAGGAAGCCGATCTTCGGCTACAGCTCGATGGTCGCCGCGCTCTTCGGAATCGTCTTTCTTTCCATGGCGGTCTGGGCGCACCACATGTTCACCGTGGGCATGAACATCTACGTCGAAACCTTCTTCATGGTGATGACGATGCTGATCGCGGTGCCGACCGGCATCAAGTTCTTCAACTGGATCGCCACCGCTTGGGCCGGTTCCGTCGAGTTCACGCTGCCGATGAAGTTCGCATTCGGATTCCTGGCGACGTTCCTGATCGGCGGCATCACCGGCGTGTACCTGTCATCGGTGCCGGTCGACACCCAGCTGCACCAGAGCTATTACGTGGTTGCCCATCTGCACTACGTGCTCTTCGGCGGGTCCGTGATGACGATCTTCGCGGGCATCTACTACTGGTACCCCAAGATCACCGGGCGCATGCTCAACAAGACGCTCGGCGAGTGGCATTTCTGGACGGTCTTCATCGGTTTCAACGCCACCTTCCTGGTCATGCACACGCTGGGCCTGGAGGGCATGCCACGGCGCATCGTGACCTACAACGGCGGTTTGGGCGAGGAGGGTTGGGGAACCGTCAACCTGATCATCACCATCGCCTCCTTCCTGGTGGCTTTCTCGGTGCTGATCTTCCTCATCAACATCGTGTGGAGCAATCGCCACGGCGAGATCGCCGGGGATGACCCCTGGGAGGGCAACACCCTGGAGTGGGCCACCACCTCGCCGCCGCCGCCCTACAACTTCGAGCGGGTGGCGATGGTGCGCAGCTTCATGCCCATGCGCGAGATCCGCGCCGAGCGCCAGGGCCGCACCGCGGTGGCCGACGCCGACCCGACGCCTTCGGCTAGCCCAACGTAGGGGCGGGGCTTGCCCCGCCCGAGGAGAGGCAAGCCTCTCCCCTACGCCTGCTCCGCCGGCAGCCTGGACATCAGCCAGGCGACTACCTCTGCCGCCGGCTTGACGGCGGTCACGTGCCCGACCCCTTGACCTGCGTATAAGGCGGCGGCCCTGGCATCGCCGGTGAAGGCGCGGTCGGGCGGCGACACCGGCCACTCGCCCTCGTGCTTGGGGTCGGCGGCCAGGGCGGCCTCGTAAGCGCCGCGCAGGACCCGGTGCGGGGCGTGCGGCCAGCCCCCGCCGAAGGCCTCGGTGTAGACCGTGTCCTCCGCCTTGGCGAAGACCAGGGCCTGCTTGTAGGCGTCGTGGGCGTTGCACTCGTCAGTCGCCACGAAAGCGGTGCCGACGCGTACGCCGTCGGCGCCAGCGGCCAGCACACCGGCCACCGTGCGGGGGTGGGCGATGCCACCGGCCGCGACCACCGGCACGTGGACCGCCTCCAGCACCGCGGCCAGCAGCGGCATCAGCCCGACCTTGCCGCGCACGTGCCCTCCCGCCTCCACGCCCTGGGCGATCACGAAGTCGACGCCGGCCCGCTCGGCCGCCACCGCCTCGTCGACCGAGCCGATCTGCCAGGCGACCAGCGCGCCCTCGGCCTGGGCCGGCTTCACGAGCTCCGCGTCCGGTTCCGCCCAAAAGAACTCGATCACCCGGGCGCGCTTGGCGGATTCGGCGATGTCCGGCGCCTGCGCGCGCTCAGGCCGGGTGAAGTTGATGCCGCGCGCCCCGGCGACCTGGTCGAAGCCGGGCGCCAGGAGGTGGTGGGCCAGCATCCCCAGGCCGCCCGCCCCGGCCACCGCCGAGGTCAGCTCCACCGACCCCACGCGGCCCATGGTCGCCAGCTGCAGCGGCAGCGTGCAGCCGACCAGCTCGGTGAACCTGGTCTTCATCTCAGGCCCAGCACCTCCTCAGGATCCCCCAGCTCCTGCTCCTTTGCCACCCAGCGGAAGAAGATCACGATCGCAGCCACCAAATAGCTCGTTTTGCCCACGAGCTGCAGCACCGTCCCCGCAACGTTCTGGTCGATCACCGCGTCCCAGCCGGGCACCAGCATGGGCGCGTGGCGATAGAAGTCGTAGAAGGGAACGCGCGAGAACTGCAGCACGATCGCGACCCCATCCTGGGGAATGGTGCCGACGAGCAGGTAGACCAGGCGCCCGACCTCGCCCAGCCGCCAGTGCGAGCGGGCGGAGGTGGCGTCCAGGACGGGCCACCAGAAGACCACTCCGGAGGCGATGAAGGTGAGGTGCTCGACTATGTGCAGATTCGGGTTCTCCGTGGCGTCATAGAGCGGGGGCAGGTGCCAGCCGACCATGACGGCGGCGGCCAGAACCTGGGCCGGCACCGGCTCGGTCAGCGGCCGGACGCCGGGTATGCGCGAGAGGGTGGCGGCCATGCTGGGACTGAGGCCGAGGACCAGGAGCGGCGGGGCGATCAGGCCCAGCATCACGTGCTGGAGCATGTGGACGCTCTGCAGGTAGTAGTCGCTCAGAGTGTCGATGGGCGTCTCCAGGGCCACCCAGAGCACCACCACGCCCACGATGTAGGAAAGCCCGCGGCCGGGGCTGAAGTCCTCGCGGCCGCGGGCTAAGGCCGCGTACCCGATCACGAGGGCCGCCAGGCCCGCGTAGACCGAGGGGTCGAAGGGCCAGGCCGTCTAGTGAGGACTCCCTTCGTGGTCGACGGCGTCCGCGGCTTCGATGTCCTCGCCGACGCGGTTCAGGCGATCGCTGCGGATGACCCAGTAGCCGATCCCGGCGACCCCCAGGGTCGCCACCAGGAACACCGTCCCGAAGAGCAGGTTGGCGAACGGCCACTCGCCATACAGGAAGCCCACGGGGCCCATTATCCGTTGATCTCTACCCTTGGTTCATCAACCTAGTCGACCTCGTGATCGCCATCGCGGCGATCATCGGCATCGCCAACGGTTACCAGCGAGGCCTCTGGCTCTCGGCCGCCCAGTACGCGGGGCTGGTCCTGGGCGTGGTGGCGGGCGCGGCGCTGGCGCCGGGCGTGGCCGACGTCCTCGGCCTCACCGACACCCGCGTGCGCTCGCTGGCGGCGGTGCTGGTGCTGATCGTGGGCGGCAGCGTCGGCTCCAGCCTGGGTTACGTCGCCGCCGCCTTCCTCCGCCACCGCCTGGCCGGCGGCCGCGGCCCCCTGCCGCCGGAGCGGGCGGGCGGCGCCCTGGTTTCGGGCGTGGCGGTGCTGGGGGTGATGTGGTTCCTGGGGCTGACCTTCGACCGCGGGCCCAGCCCCGAGCTGGCGCGATTGATCCAGGGCTCCAGCCTGCTGCGCACCATCGACGCCGCGGCGCCCCGCCCGCCGCCCTTCCTGGCCGGCGTGGAGCGGACGCTGGCCGGGGTGCCGTTCCCGCAGCCCTTCGCGGTGCTGGCGCCGGAGGTGTCGCCACTGCCGCCTCCGGCCTCCATCGACACGGCCGGCGTCAACCGCGCGGCCGCGGCCACCTGGAAAGTCACCGGGCGCGGCTGCGGGGGCCTGGTCACCGGCAGTGCTTACCCGATCGCCGGCCAGTACCTGGTCACCAACGCGCACGTCGTCTCTGGAACCACCCGAACGCGGGTCCAACGCGACGACGGGACCACGCTGTCCGCGGCGGTGGTGCTCTTCGATCCGGACCGCGACGTGGCGGTTCTTTACGTGCCCTCCGCCCGCTTCACGGTGCTGGGCACGGCCGCGGGCCAGCGCGGGACCCAGGGGGCGGTGGTGGGCTATCCGGAGGGCGGGCGCGAGCAGGAGAGTCCCGCCGTGATCGACCAGAGCCTGACCGCGCGCGGGCGCGACATCTACAACCAGAACCTGGTCGACCGCCAGATCTACATCCTGCAGGCGCAGGTGGTGCCCGGGAACTCGGGAGGCCCCTTGGTCGACCTCAACGGCAACGTGCTGGGGATGGTGTTCGCCGCCTCCAGCGGCAACCAGGACGAGGCTTACGCGCTCACCGACGAGGAGATCGCCCACGACGAGCAGCAGGGCATGCAGCGCACCAGCGGCATCGACACCTCGCAGTACGCCTGCGCGGTGTGACACTCAGGACTAAAGCGACGACTCCTGTGCGACCACGATCTCGCTGAAGTCCTCGCCGTCCAACTGGAACCCGTAACAGCCGGACGCCTCCCCCGGAACGCCCTGCGTCGCGTGCCAGGTCCACCACCCCGCGGGGTCCACTTTCACGCCCCCGCGGCCGGCGTTCAGCACCAGCTCGTCGTGCTGCTGAACTCGGCTGCCCGCCAACACGTCACTGCCCACGACCGCGCCCTCGGCGAAATCGCCGACGAAGATGACCTGCCGTCCGGTGCGCAAGTCGCGACCGCGCACCAGCACAGGTCCGCTGACCGTCGGGCTCGTGAAATAGAGGACGCGGTAGTAGCGACCCCAGGCCGTGAACGAGGTGGGGCTGCCCGTTCCGTAGACAGGGCCGCCGCCCAGCACATTGCTGAGGTGTGAGGCCCCGCCGTAGTGGACATCGATGTCCGAGAACGGCGTCGCCGGACAGGGGTCCCCCAGCCCTGGTTGCGGCAGCGCGAGAGGCCGGGCGCTCAAATCGGCCACGGTCGTCGGAATCTGGATCAGCGGCCCGCCCGTGCGCCCAGCGTCGCGATAGGCGCGTCCGAGCACGACAGTGCCCGCCATCAGGCCGATGGCGATCAGAGCCAGAGTGGCCTTTAGAAGCCGCGGCATTCGGACCCCGCGGCGCAGTATGCGCTTCTAGAACTTCTCCGCTTCGTCGATCAGCATCACCGGGATGCCGTCGTCGATCCGGTAGCGCAGGCGGCAGCTGTGGCAGTCGAGGTGCCCGCCCTCGCCCTCCTCAACCAGCTCCAGCTTGCCGTGGCACTTGGGGCATGCCAGGACTTCCATGAGCTCGTCGGAAATCACGCCCGGCACCGTCTAACAATAAAAAACCCCGCCGCGACTCGCGGGCTGAAACCTACGGTTTCCCCCGCGTGCCCCTTTCCCTCTCTCCACGCTGCATCCCCAACGCCTGGATCACGGACCCATACGGCCTGGCAAGCCAGGCCTTACATCTACGTCGGGACTCTGAAAATAAAAAACCCCGCCGCTCGGGGCGGGCGAGGAGACTGGCGTCTCCTCGCTCCTCCACCGAGCATGGCTGCGGGGGTGAGGTTCAAGTTATGAAACCGGGGCTGGGGACTCCGACGATCCCTTGGTTTTTCCAAGCTCTCCGACTCCCTCCAGTCTTGAGAGCCCCCTTCCGGTCTACTTTCCGCCGTCCGTTGCCGGCCGGCACCTTGCATATTACGCAGTTGGAACCCCAGCGCAACCGGTTTAAGCGACTATTTTCGCGATTTTTGCGCGATATCGCTTGGTAATTCCAAGGCTTTGACGGCGGCGCTGCAGAAAACCCAAGCTCCTTGCGCCAGAAACGCCTCTTCCGTGTGCTCCCGAGGCGAATGACTGACGCCCTCGTGGCTGGGCACAAACAGCATGGCGGCCGGCACCACCTCGCTCATCCGGCCCGCGTCGTGCCCCGCGCCGCTCACCAGGCGCCGCCAGGGCCGGGCCGATTCCTCACAGGCGGCCTCGACGCAGGCCACCAGACGTGGGTCCATGGGCGCCGGGGCGACGCTGGAGCGCGGGGTGATTCGCGCCGCGCAGCCCGCCTCGGCGGCGGCCGCCGCGACCTCTTCGGCCAGCGCGGCGGCGGCCCGCCGGAGCGACGCCGACTCTAGACCGCGCATCTCGACGACGAAACGGGCCTCCCCCGGCACCACGTTGGTCGCCCCTGGCAGCAGTTCCAGCTCGCCGACGTTGGCGACCATCTCGGGGTCGGCAGCCTGCACCAGCCTCCGCAGCCCGTGCAGGACACGCCCGGCGGCGGCCCCCGCGTCCCGGCGCATCGCGTAGGGCGTGGTGCCGGCATGGTTGGCCGAGCCTTCGATCACGACATCCCAGCGGTCGATGCCCACGATGCCTTCGACCACGCCCAACTCCAGGCCCTCGGCCTCCAGGCGCGGCCCCTGCTCGATGTGGAGCTCCAGGTAACCGCGGAGCTCGGCGACGTGGGGGCTGGCGCACAGGTGGGTGCTTCCGGCCAGGCCGCCGCCGGCCCCCACGCCCTCCTCGTCGTAGAAGCTGACGGTCTCGATCTGCTGGGCGGCCGGGTGCCCGGCCTCGTGCAGGGAGCGCAGGATCTCCAGCGCCGCGATCACCCCATAGGCGCCGTCCAGGCGGCCGCCGGCGGGAACGGTGTCGGTGTGCGAGCCGAGCAGCAGCCAGGGGCCGCGGGAGCCCGGTACCCGGCCGAAAACGTTGCCGGCCTCGTCGGTGCGGGCGTCCAGGCCGGCAGCCTCGAGGCGCCCGGCCAGCCAGCGCCGGGCCGCCAGGTCGGCCTCCGAGCCCGCCACCCGGTCCACCCCGCCGTCGGGCCGGCCGCCGATCCTGGCCAGCTCGCCCAGGTCGGCGAGCAGCCGGTCAGCCGAGATGCGTGGCGTCAAAGGGCGTCCGCTCGATGAAGCGGCCGTGGTCCGGATCCCCAAGCCGGCCGGTCGCCCGCTCGTAGACCAGCCGGCCCCGGCAGTAGGTGGCGGCCACCCGTCCGGCTAGGTCCAGCCCGGAGAAGGGCGAGAAGCCGGCGGCGCCGTGCAGCTCGGAGTCGGCCAGCGGACCCTTCAGCCGGGGATCGAAGAGCACCAGGTCGGCGTCGGCCCCCGGCTCCAGGCGGCCCTTGCGGGGCCACAGGCCGAACACGCGGGCCGGGCCGGCGGCCGTCAGGCGGACCAGGTCGCCGAGCCCGAGGCGCCCGGCCGCCACCCCGAACGTGAACAGCAGGGGCAGCAGCGTCTCGGTGCCCGGGATGCCGGGGCTGGCCACCTGCCGGAAGTCGGAGGTGTCTCCGCGCTGCGCCAGCGAGTAGCCGCAGTGGTCGCTGCCCAGCGCCTGCACGCCGCCGCCGGCGACCCGCTCCCACATGCCGGCCACCAGCTTGGCGGGGCGGATGGGCGGCGTCATCAGAAAGCGCATCGCGTCCGGGCCCTGGTAGATGCGGTCGTCGAGGCAGAGGAAGTGCGGGCAGGTCTCGGCCACGGCGGTAATGCCCGCCGCACGCGCCTCGCTGACCAGGTCCACCGAGAGCGGGTTGGAGAGGTGCACGAAGTAGACGGGGCTGCCGGTGGCCCGGGACAAGAAAATGCCGCGGGCCACCGCCTCCGACTCGGCGACCGCGGGGCGGGCCTGGCCGTGGAAGGCCAGCGAGGTCTGGCCGGCCTGCTCCAGCTCGCGCCGCCGGCCCTGCAGCATGTCGTCGTTCTCGGCGTGGATCTGGACCAGGAGCCCGGCGCCGCCCGAGCGCTCGAGCAGGCGGTAGATGGTCCAGTCGTCGACGTAGAAGACGGTCCCCTTGTAGGTCGTGTAGACCTTGGCGCTGCTCACGCCGTCGTCGACGACCCGCTCCAGCTCGCGCTCCCAGCCCGGGTCCAGCCGGGTCACGTTGAGGTGCAGCGAGTAGTCGACGCGGGAGCTGCCGGCGGCCTGGCGGTGGACGGCGTCCAGCGCATCCTGGAAGCTCTGGCCCGGGTGCTGGGTGGCGAAGTTGATGAAGGTCGTGACGCCGCCCGCGGCGGCGGCGGCGGTGCCTTCCCCGAAGCCGTCGGCCGCGGGGCCGGTGCCGGTGTCGAGTCCGAAGTGCGTGTGGGGGTCGATGACGCCGGGCAGGACCAGCAGGTCGCCGGCGTCGACGATCTCCTCGCCGTCGCGAGGCGCCAGCGCGGGCGCCACCTCCGCGATGCGCTCGCCCTCGATGCGCACGTCCGCGGCGCCGGCCCCGGATTCGGTGACGACCGTGCCCCTGCGGATCAGCATGCCCGGCCGCTCACTCGTCGAAGAGGATCTCCTGGGCGCCCTCCCAGAGGATGATGCGGCCCAGCTCGGGCAGGTCCTCGGCGCCCTCGGTGATGGTCGCGAAGTGGTTGCCGGCCAGCTGCCCCATCCGGGACGCGAAGCAGGTGGCGCCGTAAGGGAAGAGGATCTCGGTCTCACTGAGGCCGCCCGGGTAGAGGAGGATGTGGCCCGCCGCCGGGTAGCTGGTGGCGTTCTCGGGCCCCAGGCCGAGGTCGAGCTCTCCGAAGGGGATCCAGGCGGCCTCGCCGCTCCAGCGGGCCTGGATTATCTTGGACCGCAACGGCAGCAGGGTCCGGAAAGCGGCCACCGTCCGGGGCGCCGACGACTCCTCCAGGCGAGCCGTGAAGCTGAACCGGGCGGCCTTGATCCGGAGCACCGAAGAGAGTGTGACAGTCTCCACCCACGTCCTCGACCTCGGCGCGGGGCGCCC
>DASUVY010000108.1:0-28664 GCA_036378695.1 Candidatus Dormiibacterota bacterium | reverse complement strand
AGCTCACGTTTGCTTCAACGGTGTCTAGTACAAAAGGTTATGGCGGTGCTGGGATGTTTGCCAGGGCTGAACGGGAGAGCCGCGCGGGTAGGTTAACCCGCGCGGCCGCCCGGGACGAGGCTAGCCGCCGTTTCTCGCGTTGGCGGCGCCGATGATGATGTCGAAGATCACGATCAGGATCCAGATCACGAGCCAGATCATCCCGATGATGCCGAGCACGAAGCCCGCCGTGGCCATGCCCGATCCGCCGAGGGTTCCGCCGCTGGCCTTGATCCGGTTGCGCGACCCGTTGGCGATGAAGAAGGCGACCGGCGCCAGGATCGGGCAGCAGATGATGCTCAGGATGCCCAGGATCAGGGAGAGCGTGGCCTGGGAGTCGTTGGGCGGGGCCATCGCGCCCGCGTAGCTCCCCGGCGGCTGATAGCCACCCGGCGCCGGCGGCGGCTGGTAGCCGCCGCCCGGAGGCGGTGGTGGCTGGTAACCCCCGCCCGGCGGTGGTGGCTGGTAGCTGGGCGGCTGGTAGCTGGGCGGCGGCTGCGGGGCCGGCGCCGGTGGCGGCGACTGCTCCGGTGGCTGGCCGCCTCCCGGGGGTTGCCAGCCGCCCTGCGGCGGCGGCGGGGGTGGCTGTTGGCTCATGCGTGACCTCCTGTCTGAGCTAGGCGGGGGGTGCGGCCGGTTGGCTGGGCGGCATCGGCTGCGCGTGCAGCTGCCGCTCGAATACGGTCACCACGCCGGCCATCACGGCGTAGCCGTAGGCGATGGTGATGTAGACGCAAAGCGAGCCGATAAGGCCTCCCACCAGTGTGAAGAGGCCGCCGAAGAGAGTCGAGGAGACGCTGGTCCTGGCCATCGCCAGCACCTGCGGCAGGTTCACGCCGCCGCCGAAGCCGCCCCGCTCGGTGGCGACCACGATCGGCGCCAGCAAGAAGTAGAAGGCGATGCCGGCAGCGATCAGGATGCCGTAGGCGAGGACGAGGAAGAGGCCGCCGATCAGGCCCAGGATGCCGACGTTGTTGTTGTTGGCCACCCCCAGGAGCACAAAGCCCAGGACCAGCAGGATGCAGAAGACCACGACGATCACGACCGCGTAGGCCAGGAACACGAAAAACAGAGTGAGGCCGCGGCCCATGAAGCCGAAGCCGGCGCTGGGCAGCTCGTTGCGCCCGGCGCGCAGGTTGTCGACGGCGGCCAGCATCCAGCCGATGAGGGCGATCTGGCCGACGATCGGGATGATGTTGATGAGGCTCTGGACGACGATCTTGCTGATCCACTGGGGGTCCTTGAGCGGCCAGCCGATGCTGTCGCTGTAGTCGTTCAAAGCGAGGGCATGGTAAGGGCTGGGGCGCTATCTGAGGAGGGCCCGGCTGATCACCACGCGCTGGATTTGGTTGGTCCCTTCGTAGATCTGGGTGATCTTGGCGTCGCGCATGTAGCGCTCGACCGGATAGTCGGTGATGTAGCCGTAGCCACCCAGGACCTGCACGCAGTCGGTGGTCACCCGCATGGCCATGTCGGAGGCGAACATCTTGGCCATGGCCGCCACCTTGGTCAGGTCGGCAGCTTTTTCGTCGACCTTGGTCGCGGCCAGGTAGACCAGGTGGCGCGCCGCCTCGATCTGGGTGGCCATGTCGGCGAGCATGAACTGGATGCCCTGGAAGGAGGCGATCGCCTGGCCGAACTGGTGGCGCTCCTTGGCGTAGCCGAGCGCGTACTGGAAGGCGCCCTCGGCGATGCCCAGCGCCTGGGCGCCGATGCCCGGCCGCGAGCGGTCGAGCACGGCCAGCGCGATCTTGAAGCCCTGCCCCTCGTCGCCCAACCGGTTGGCGGCGGGCACGCGCACCTCGTCGAAGGCCAGCTGCGCGGTCGGTGAGCCGCGGATCCCCAGCTTGTGCTCGAGCTTGAGCACGGTCCAGGGGCTCTGCTCCCGCTCCAGCACGAAGGCCGAGATGCCGCGCGACCCGCCATCGGGGTCGGTGCGCGCGAACACCACCAGGGTGTCGGCCACGCTGCCGTGGGTGATGAAGATCTTGCCGCCGTTGATGACGTACTCGTCGCCGTAGCGCCTGGCGGTCGTCTTCATGGCCGCGGCGTCCGAGCCCGACCCGGCCTCGCTGAGCGCGTACGCCGCCACCCGACCCTGGGCCAGCGGCGGGCAGAGCCGCTTCTTCTGCTCCTCGGAGCCGGCGACCAGGATCGGATAGGAGCCCAGGGCCTGCACGCCCAGGATCAGCGACGAGGTGGTGCAGGCCTTGGCGATCTCCTCGGTGGCCATGCAGATGGCCACGCTGGAGCCGCTGACCCCGCCGTACTCCTCGGGGAAGGGGATGGCCAGGATTCCGTTCTCGGCGAACAGCTTCTCGATGTCCTTGGGGTACTCGGCCTTCTCGTCGATCTCGGCCGCGCGCTGGGCCACCTTGCCCTGGACGATCTCGCGCACGCCGTCGCGCAGCGCCTGGACCTCTTCGGGGAGCTCGAAGTTCACAGGCTGCGATTATCCGCCGCGCTGCCCAGCGGAATCGCGAGCAGCGCCCAGAAGGCCAGCGACTGGTCGTTCTTGAAGTAGGGCACGTCGCCCAGTCCGTGCACCACGAAGGCGGCCAGCATGCCCAGCAGCCCGATCGCCAGGGCTCGCCGCCAGGGATCGCCGCGCAAAAGGGGCAGCGCCACCCGCACCAGCTGCACGCAGATCCAGGTGAATGCCGCCAGGCCCAGCAGGCCGGTCTCCGACCACAGGTTCAAGACCAGGTTGTGGGGATAGATCAGGTCCTCGTGGTAGTTGGGGTCGCGGAACGGTTCGATGGACTGCCGGAAGCCGGAGAGACCCCCGCCGAAGACGGGCTTGTGCGCCAGCATGTTCAGCGTCGAGCGCCAGAGCGCGGTCCGCAGCAGGAACGTGTTCTTCGGGCTGCTGGGATCGAACTCGACCAGGATCCGCTCCCGCACCGAGTGCGAGAGCGCGAAGGCCAGGACACCGCCGACCGCCGCGGCGCCGTAAACCCACCACCGCCGGGCGTGGAAGCCGGCCACCAGCAGGCAGATCGCGCCCAGCGTGATCCAGCCCAGGCGGGAGTCGCTGAAGAGGTCGGCGAGTGCAAGGAGAGCGGCCAGCGCGGCCGCCAGGTAGCGCTCGCGCGGCAGGTCGGAAAAAAGGGCGAGGGCCAGCGCGAAGGCGATCAGCGGCTCCAGGTAGAGCGCGGTGGCGTTGGCGCTGTTGTAGATGGCCACCGGCGGGGTCGTGTTGCTGTAGCTGTGGTTGGCCAGCGCCCGGCCGTCGACGCCCAGGTTGAGCAGCGCGACGACGGTGCCCGCGACCGCCAGCCCGGCCAGGAGCAGGCGGGCGTCGGGCCGGCTCCGGGCCATGGCCGCGATCACCAGCCCGGCCGCCATGGGCTCCACGAAATAGGCCTTCCAAAGGCCGAGGGCGGCGCGGCGGTCCGGCGCGAAGATGGTGTCCAGAGTCGCCGCGATGAGAAAGAGCAGCGCCGGCCAGGTGAAGGGGTTGCGCCAGGGCAGCTCGCCCCAGAAGGCGATCAGCCCGAGCACGATGGCGGGGCCCAGGACCAGCTCCAGCGCGGTGGTGGGCAGCGGGCCCAGGTGCGGCCGGATCACGTAGGCCGGCGAAAGCGCCAGCGCCAGCGCCATCAGCCACACCGCCGGCCGGCGCAGGCGGGCGGCGCCTACCGCAGCAGCTCCCGCGCGATCACAACCCGTTGAATTTGGTTGGAACCCTCGTAGATCTGGAGCGCCTTGGCGTCCCGGAAGTGCCGCTCGAAGGGGTAGTCGCTGACGTAGCCGTAGCCCCCGGCCAGCTGGACGCAGTCGGTGGCGATGGCCATGGCCGCGTCGGTGGCGAAGAGCTTGGCCATCGAGGCCTCACGCGTGAACGGCTTGCCGGCCGCGCAGAGCACGGCCGCGTGATAGGTCAGCAGGCGCGCGGCGGCCAGCTGGGTCGCGAGGTCGGCGAGCGTGAAGCCCACGCCCTGGAAGGTCGCCACCGGCTGCCCGAACTGGTGGCGCTCCTTGGTGTATTCGAGGGCCTCGCCGAGCGCGGCCTGGGCGATGCCCAGGGCCTGACCGGAGATGCCGATGCGTCCGGAGTCGAGCGCGCGCATGGCGACCTGGAAGCCCTTGCCTTCGGCGTGAAGCAGGTTGCCGGCTGGCACCCGGACCTCCTCCAGCACCAGCTCGCCGGTGGGCGAGCCGTGGAGGCCCATTTTTCGAAAAACCTGGCCGACGCGCAGGCCGTCGGAGTCGGCGGGCACGATGAAGGCGCTCACGCCGGCCGCCTTGTCGGCGCCGCCGGTGCGCGCGAACACGATGTACATGCCGGCGTGGCCGACGTTGGTGATGAAGACCTTGGTGCCGCTCAGCACGAACTCGTCGCCGTATCGGCGGGCGCTGGTCTTGAGCGCGGCTGCGTCAGAACCGGAGCCCGGCTCGGTGAGCGCGAAGGCGCCCAGCATCTCGCCGCGGACCATGGCCGGCAGCCAGCGCCGCTTCTGCTCCTCGGTGCCGAACAGCAGGATGGGCTCGCAGGCGACCGAGTTGTGGACGTCGACGATCACCGCGGTGCTCGCGCAGGCCACCGCCAGCTCCTCGATGCAGAGGGTGAAGGCCAGGTGGTCGAGCCCGGCGCCGCCGTACTGCTCCGGAACCAGGATGCCCAACAGGTCCAGCTCGCGGGCGCCCTGGATGGCTTCAGTCGGGAAGCGGTGGTCGCGGTCCACGGCGGCCGCTGCGGGCTTCACCACCGACTGCGCGAAGTCCCGGACGGCGGCCCTCAGGGCGGCGTGCTCCGGGCTCAAATCGAATTCCAAAGGCCGAATTAGAATAGGTTTTCGACTGATGCAAGCTGGGCCGCGCTACCTCGAAGGGACGACGGTGGGCAGCGGCAGGGACATCATCGGAGTCCGCCGCGACCGCATCGCGGCCATCATCGAGCAGGGCCGCGAGATCATCGCGCGCGCCAAGCTCGAGAAGATCCTGCCCGAGACGATCACCGGCGCCACGGCCGCGCTTCTGGTGACCATCGCGGGCTACGGCGAGCCGCTGTCGGAGGGGCAGTGGCGCGAGCTGGCGGGGGTGGTCGGCGGCATCATGCGCGACCCCAACTACGCCGACCTGGCGCGGCTGCGCGGGCTGGTGACGCAGGAGCAGTTCCTGAACGTGGCCCGCAACGCGGGCTACTCGCGCTTCATCCGCCGCCTGGACGACGGCCGCTGGGTCTGCGAGATGGCGCCCAAGCTGGAAGACGTCCCCGACGAATAGGGCTCGCTCGCTGCGCTCGCCTCGCTTCGCGGAGCCGGGCCTTACGCGCAGCGTCGGCGTTTGTATACAAACGGACAGGCCGCGCGTCCCGGACCCGGGGATCTGTATACAAACGGCTGCTTTTAGCCCGCTCCGATCTCGCGCGCGATCAGCATCCGCTGCACCTCGCTGGTGCCCTCGCCGATCTCGTTGATCTTGACGTCGCGCCAGTAGCGGGCCACCGGGTAGTCCTCGATGAAGCCGTAGCCACCGTGGATCTGCACGGCCTGGTCCGCGCAGCGTTTGGCCGTCTCCGAGGCGAACAGCTTGGCCATGGCGGCCAGCTTTCGGACCTCGCCCGATGACCTGCGCGCCCCCATGTACTCGGCGGCCGCCCGCCAGACCATGGTCCGTGCCAACTCGATCTCCATCGCCATGTCGGCCAGCTTGAACTGCACCGCCTGGAACTGCGTGATCGCCCGGCCGAAGGCCTTGCGCTCCTTGGCATAGCCCAGGGCCGCGTCCAGGCAGGCCTGGGCCAGCCCCACGGAGTGGGCGCCGATCGCGATCCGCCCGCCCGTGAGCGTGTGCAGGAACTGGCCGTATCCCCCACCGCGCTTGCCCAGCAGGTTGGCCTCCGGCACCCGGCAGCCGTCGAAGGCCAGCGGGTGCGTGTCCGAGGAGTGCCAGCCCAGCTTCCGATAGGGCTCCAGCACGTGGTAGCCCGGGCGGCCGGTAGGTACGAGGAGCGCGCTGATCTCGCGGGGACCGGTCAGCGCCGTGATGGTCACGCCGGCCGAGATCTTGGTCCCGGAGTTGGTGATGAACTGCTTGGCGCCGTCGATCACCCACTCGGTGCCCTTCAGCTCGGCGCGGGTGCGGGTGGCCCCCGCGTCGCTGCCCGCCTCCGGCTCGGTCAGCCCGAACGACCAGAGCTTCTTTCCCGCCAGCAGGTCGGGCAGCAGGTCCTGCTTCTGCGCCTCGGTCCCGAAGTCGTGGATGGGCGCCGCGCCCAATGAGACCGCGGCTTCCAGCGTGATGCCGACGCCGGCATCGGCCCGGGCCAGCTCTTCGACCGCCAGGCAGTAGGTGAGAAAGTCGC
Organism: Candidatus Dormiibacterota bacterium; assembly: GCA_036378695.1. Taxonomy (GTDB): domain Bacteria; phylum Chloroflexota; class Dormibacteria; order Dormibacterales; family Dormibacteraceae; genus CF-28. The sequence continues at coordinate 22,315 of DASUVY010000108.1, read as the reverse complement.
CGCCGGCACCGCCGTACTGCTCGCCGAAGGGCAGCCCGAAAAGCCCCATCTCCCCCATCCGGCGCACGATGTCGTAGGGGAACGCGTGCTCGCGGTCGAGCTGCTCTGCGGCCGGCGCCACCACCTCGCGCGCGAACTCCCGGCAGAGCTCACGCACGGCGACCTGCTCCTCGCTGAGCTGGAAATCCATCGGCGGAATGGTACGGTCGGCCGGTCTTGGCTCTCTGGGAGGCACTGGCGGCCCGCGACCAGGGCCTCGACCTCAATCCGCGCTGCGCCTCCCGCGCCTGGCTGCACGGCGGCCGAACCCAGCGCTGCTCGGTGCTGCTGCACGGCATCACCAACTGCCCGCAGCAGTGGGCGCGGGTGGCCGAGATCCTGCACACCGAGGGCCAGAACGTGCTCGTCCCCCGCTACCCGCACCACGGCCTGCGCGACCGCCTCAACACCGACATCGCGCGCCTGACGCCGGAGGAGCTGGAAGCCACCGGCGAGGAGGTCCTGGCGGCCGCCGCCGAGCTGGGCGAGAAGGTCACCCTGATCGGACTCTCGCTGGGCGGCGTGCTCGCGGCCTGGCTGGCCCAGCGCCAGGCCGAGGTGGACGTGGCGGTGCTGGTGGCGCCGCTCTTCGGCATCCGGCACCTGCCGGCAGCGGCACTGCCTGGCCTGCGCGCGGTCGCCAGGCGCGGACCGAACCTGTATCTCTGGTGGGACGCCCGCCTGAAGGCAAAGCTGCAGCCCGAGCATGGCTACCCCCGGGTGGCAACGCGGGCCTTCGGCGCCCTGCTCGAGCTGGGCCACCGGGTGGAAAGAGAGTCCCGCCGCGCCGCACCCTTCGCCCGCGCCCTGGTGGTGGTCACCAACGCCGCCGATCCCGCGGTCGACAACCGGGCCAGCGCCGCGCTGGCCCGCCGTTGGCGTGCGCACGGCGCCGATGTGACCGAGTACGAGTTTCCGGCCGAACTCGGGCTGCCCCACGACCTGATCGATCCCTCCCACCGCGAGGCCGCGGTGGAGCGGGTCTACCCGCGCTTGCTGGAGTTGGTTAAGTCGGCAGAGGCAGGAACAGCAGCCGGAACAGCCACGCACTGAGGAGCACCGCCAGCCCGGCCAGGTAGGTGCGCTGCCGGACCTCGAGCTGAGGCTGCCAGCGCAGCACGCGTCCGCCGGCCAGCAGCGCGGCCAGGCCTGCCACGGCGAGCAGCGTGAGCACGAACAGCGCCGGCCCCAGCGGGTGGTAGCGGGCCGCACCCAACACGTCGCCCTGCCACATCTGGGCGAAGGAGCGGGTGCCGCCGCAGAACGGGCAGGGCTGTCCCGTGAGCAGCCGGAAGGGGCAGGGCGGGAGGGTGGCGTGCACCGTGTGCAGCGTCCAGAACAGGCGCGTGTACAGCAGCCACACCAGCAGGAGGCCCAGCGCCGCCGCGTAGCGCAGGCGGTCCTCGGTCTGGGCCCGAGCCAGGTTCAGGTGCAAGGCGCCCACGCCGGGGAGTCTAATCTCGGTCGGTGGATTCGGACCTGGGGCGGCGCCTGGTGGAAGCCATCGCGTCGGAGGAAGGGATCACGCCCGGCTACCGGGCCGCGCACGCCAAGGGCATGTGCTGCGACGCCATCTTCACGCCGACTCCGACGGCGGCGCGCTTCTGCGTTGCCCCGCACCTGGCGGGCGCGCCCGTCCCGGCCGTGGTGCGCTTCTCGGGCGGGTCACCGAACCCTCGCGCCGCGGACGGCGCCCAGGAGGTGGGCGGGATGGCCGTGAAGTTCCTGCTCCCGGACGGCCGCGAGACGGACATCGTCGCCATCACGCTCCCCTTCTTCTTCGTGCGCGAGCCGGAGGACTTCATCGAGTTCACGCACGCGCGCCGGTCCAACCTGCGGCTGCTCCGGTTCGCGCTGCGGCATCCGGAGTCGCGCCGGGCGCTGGTCTATGCCGCGCGCCGCCGAGGCCGCCTTATGGCGTCGCGGTGGGAGGCCGCCTACTTCGGAATCCACGCCTTCAGGTGGCAGGGCCCGGAGGGCGGCGTGACACACGTGCGCTACGAGTTGAACCCCGAGGCGGGCGTCCGCGAGATCGGGCGCCGGGAGGCGCGCGGCAAGGACCGCGACTTCCTGAACCAGGAGCTGGCGGCCCGGCTGCGGGAGGGTCCCCTCGCCTTCGAGCTCTGCGCTCAGCTGGCGGAGGCCGGCGATCCCACGGGCGACCCCACCCGGCCCTGGCCGGGCACGCGCCGCAAGATCCGGGCCGGGCGGCTGGAGATAACGGGCGTCAGCTCAGACCAGCAGGACGGCTGCGAACGCCGCGTCTTCGATCCCACGCGGGTGATCGACGGCATCGAGTGCTCCGACGACCGGGTGCTGGCGGCGCGCCGCGAGGCCTACTCGGTGTCGATCGAGCGGCGCCTGGGGGGCTAGTTGGAGAGCCGGTTGCCGGCGCCGGGACGGTGCCGCAGCGCCCAGATTCCGGCCAGCGCTCCCGCCACCAGCACGATCGCGAGCGGCGCCAGGACGAGGTACACCGCCACGTCGTCGAAGATCTGCATCTCCACGCACGGTTATACCTGTGCCGGAGGCTGCCGGTTCCCGGCCGAGGTCAAGCCTTTGTAAGAAGCTCCACGATCTGGTCGGTGGTCTCGGCCACCGCGACTCCGGCCGCCCGGAAGGCCTCCTCCTTGCTCTTGGCGGTGCCCCGGTTGCCGGAGACGATCGCCCCGGCGTGGCCCATGCGCTTACCTTCGGGCGCGGTGCGGCCCGAGATGAAGGCCACCGCCTTGAGGCGGGTGCCCCGGCCCAGCACCTCGGCCGCGCGCTCCTCGTCGCTGCCGCCGATCTCGCCGATGATCGCCAGGTGGGTGGTCTCGGGGTCCTGCTCGAACATCGCGATCACGTCGACGAAGTCCATGCCGTTGACCGGGTCGCCGCCGATGCCGACGATCGTCGACTGACCCATTCCCGCCTCGGTCAGGGCCCCCATCGTCTCGTAGGTCAGCGTTCCCGAGCGGGCGACGATGCCCACCGGACCCGGCGATGAGAAGCGCTGGGGGATGATGCCGATCTTGCCCACCCCGGGCGTCAGCAGGCCCGGGCAGTTGGGGCCCAGCAGGCGGGCATCCGGGTAGGCGCGCAGGAAGTCCTTGACCCGGATCATGTCCTGGATCGGGATGCCCTCGGTGATGCAGGCGATCAGGGTGAGGCCCGCAGCGGCGGCCTCCAGGATGGCGTCGGCGGCGTAGGGCGCCGGGACGAAGATGCCGGAGGCGTTGGCGCCGGTCTCGCGAACGGCGTCCGCCACGGTGTCGAAGACGGGTATGCCTTCGTGCTCGCTGCCGCCGCGGCCGGGGACGACGCCGCCCACCACCTGCGTGCCGAGGGCTTGCATCTGCTGGGCGTGAAAGGAGCCCTCGCGTCCGGTCAAGCCCTGAACCAGGACCTTGGTGTTGGCGTTGAGCAGGATGGACACCTAGCGGGTCATCTCCACGATCTTTTGCGCGGCCTCCCAGGCGCTGGTGCCCGGCTCGATCCCGTTCTCCTTGAGGATCTCGCGACCCTCCTCCTGGTTCGTGCCCGACAGCCGCACCACCAGCGGCAGCTTCAGCTGCAGGTTGTCCCGGGCCTGGACCAGGCCCCGCGCCACCTCGTCGCCGCGGGTGATGCCGCCGAAGACGTTGATCAGGATGCCCTTGACGCGGGGGTTCATCGTGATCACGTCCATCGCGTTCTGGACCACCTCGGCCCGGGCGCCGCCCCCGATGTCGCAGAAGTTGGCGGCCTTGCCGCCCGCCCGCGCCACCAGGTCGAGGGTGCCCATGCAGAGGCCGGCGCCGTTGCCGATGATCCCGATCTCGCCGTCCAGGGAGACGTAGGTCAGCTTGCGCCGCTTGGCCTCGGCCTCCAGCTCGTCGGTCTCCAGGATGGCGCCGTACTTCTCGACGAGGTCGCGGTGCCGGAAGTCGGCGTTCTCGTCGGTCTCCAGCTTGGCGTCCCCGGCGATCACCCTCCCCTCGCCGGTGATGACCAGCGGGTTGATCTCGGCCGTGAGGGCGTCGAAATCGGGTATCGCCCGGTAGAGCTTCTTGATGACCGCGGTCAGCGCTCGCGCGTGCTCGCCCAGCCCACTTTCGAACACCAGCTGCGTGAGCTCGAAGTCGAGCGGGCCGCGCCAGGGGTTGGGAAAGAGGCGGGCGATGGCCTCCGGCGACTCCTCGGCCACCTGCTCGATGTCCATGCCACCCTTGGCCGAGAGCATCAGGATGTTGGCCCGGGCGTCGCGGTCGACCGTGAAGCCGAGGTAGACCTCGCGCGCGATCTCGAGCGCGGTCTCGCAGTAGACGAGGGGGACCTTGAAGCCCTTGATGTCCATGCCGATGATCCGCTCGGCCGCCTCACGCGCCTGCTCCGGCGTCTCCACCACAGCGATGCCGCCGGCCTTGCCGCGGCCGCCGACCGGCACCTGCGCCTTGACCGCCACCGGCCCCAGCTCGCGGCAGGCGGCTTCGGCCTCCTGCGGGGTGCGCGCGACGCGGCCAGCCGGAATCTCGATCCCGAGGCCGGCCAGGACCTCTTTGGCCTGGTACTCCAGAAGCTTCATCAACAGGTAGGGTAGGCGGCCTGAAGAAACGACTCCTGCTCACCCATACCGACCTCGACGGCGCCGGGGCGGCCGTGGTCTGGTCGGTCGCCACCGGTGAGCCCTACCGGCTGGTCGAGAACGGCGAGGTCGACGAGGCGGTTTCCGCGGCGCTGCCCGAGGCCGAAGAGGTGGTGCTGGCCGACCATTCGATCAGCTGGGACCTCGTGCCGGCCGTCGAGGGCCACCTTGCGCGCGGCGGCCGCTTCACGCTGCTCGACCACCACAAGTCGGCGATGGGGCTCAACGTGCAGCCCTGGGCCACGGTCGATCTCGGCCGCTCGGGGACCGGGCTGCTCTACGACCACCTGGGCCGGCCGCCGGAGCTGGCGGAGTTTGCGGCGCTGGTCGAGGACCACGACCTCTGGCGGCACTCCGACCCCCGCTCGGCGCAGCTGGCCGCGCTGCTGGGGCTGGTCGGGCACGACCACTTCATCAGCCGCTTCGCCGGCGACCCCCGGGTGGAGTTCACCGAGGCCGAGCGGATGCTGATGGAGGTCGAGGCGCGCCGGCGCGAGGACTACATCGCGCGCCGCGTGGCCCAAGCGGACCAGTTCGTGATCGGCGGCCGGCGCTGGGCGGTGTGCTTCGCCGAGCAGTACCAGTCGGACCTCGCCGACGCGCTCATGAAGGGCCTTGGGGTCGAAGCGACGGCGATCGTCAACGCGGCTCGGGCCACCGTCTCGCTGCGCGCCCGCGACCTCGACGTGTCGTTGATCGCGCGTCGCTTCGGGGGCGGCGGGCACGCCCGCGCCGCGGCCTTCACGGCGGCCGGCAAGCCGCTCGAAGAAGGTCTGCTCGACTTCAAGCGCGCGCTGGTGGAAGCGCTGAGCGGCTAGAGGGGGATGTTGCCGTGCCAGCGCGGCGCCCGCTCGCGCTTCTTGCGCAGCGCCACGCGCAGAGCCTTGATCAGCGCCGGGCGCGTGTGCGCGGGCTCGATGACGTCGTCCACGTAGCCGCGCTCGGCGGCCACCAAAGGATTGGCGAACTGTTCGACATAGTCCGCGACCAGCTCCCGCCGCCGCTCGCCCGGGTCGCGCGCCGACTCGATCTCGCGCCGGAAGATGATGTTGACCGCGCCCTCGGGACCCATCACCGCCACTTCAGCCGTCGGCCAGGCCACGTTGAAGTCGGCGCGTATTTGCTTGCTGTTCATGACACAATAGGCGCCGCCGTAGGCCTTGCGCGTGATCACCGTCAGCTTGGGCACCGTCGCCTCGCAGAACGCGTACAGCAGCTTGGCGCCGTGGCGGATGATGCCGCCGTACTCCTGCGCGGTCCCCGGCAGGAAGCCGGGCACGTCTTCGAACACGACCAGCGGGATGTTGAAGGCGTCGCAGAAGCGCACGAAGCGCGCCCCTTTGACCGAGGCGTTGATGTCGAGCGCGCCAGCCATCACCTTGGGCTGGTTGGCGACCACGCCCACCGGCTGGCCGTCCAGGCGCGCAAACCCCACCACCAGGTTCATGGCGTAGAAGGACTGCACCTCCAGGAATTCACCACCGTCGACGACGGCGTGGATGACGTCCTTGATGTCGTACGGCTCCTTGGCGCTGTCGGGGATCAGGCTCGACAGCTCGGGCGCCAGGCGATCGGGCGCGTCGCCGGCCGCCGCGACCGGGGGCTGCTCGGCTGAGCTCTGCGGCAGGTAAGAAAGCAGCCGCCGCGTCTGCTCGAAGCAGTCGTCCTCGGTGTCGGCCAGGAAGTGCGCAACGCCCGACTTGACGTTGTGCACCTCGGCGCCCCCCAGGGAGTCGAACGTCACCGACTCGCCGGTCGTCACTTTGATGACCTCCGGACCGGTGATGAACATGTAGCCCACGCCGTGCACCATGAAGGTGAAGTCCGTCATCGCCGGCGAGTACACGGCTCCGCCGGTGCAGGGTCCCAGCACCAGCGAGAGCTGCGGGATCACGCCGCTGGACTGCACATTGCGCCAGAAGATCTCGGCGTAGCCGGCCAGCGAAACCACGCCTTCCTGGATGCGCGCGCCGCCCGAGTCGTTGATGCCGATGATCGGGATGCGGTCTCTATAGGCCAGGTCCATCACCTTGCACACCTTCTCAGCGAAGACCTCGCCGAGCGAGCCGCCGAACACGGCCGCGTCATGGCTGAACAGCATCACGTCGCGTCCGTTGATGCGCGCCATGCCGGTGACCACGCCATCACCGGCGGGCCGCCGCGCGCCGAGGCCGAAGTTGCGCGAGCGATGACGCGCGAAAACGTCCAGCTCCTCGAACGAGTTGCGGTCCACCAGGCGCTGGATGCGCTCGCGGGCGGTGAGCCTGCCCTTTTCGTGCTGGCGCTCGAACGCGTCCTTGTCGCCGTGACCGGCCTCGTACTTGAGCGCGCGCAGCCGGTTGAGGGGATCGATGCGGCGCGGCGTGCTCATATCAGCGCGAGGTGTCCGGTGGCACGTACTCGCCGAAGACGCCGCGCATGACGTCGCAGCACTCGCCGATGGTGGCGTACGCCGCCAACGCCTCTTTCAGTGGATGCATGAGATTGCCGTCGCCTCGCGCAGTCTCCTCGAGATGCTTCAAGGCGGCGTCGACCGCGGCCTGGTCGCGCTCAGCGCGTAAACGGCGCACGGCGGCGATCTGCTCCTCCTGTCCGCGCGGGTCGAGCTTGAGGATCTCCAGGGCGCCGTCGCCCTGGACCTGGAAGCGGTTGACGCCGACCACCACCCGCTCGCAGCTTTCGATGCGCGCCTGCATCGCGTAGGCGGACTCCGCGATCTGGCGCTGCATCCATCCCTTCTCGATCACCGCCACCCCACCGCCCATCTCGTCGATCTCGGCCATGATCCGGCGCGCCTCATCCTCCAGGCGATCGGTGAGGCTCTCCACGTAGTAGCTGCCGCCGAGTGGGTCCGCGACCTCGGGCACGCCGGTCTCGAAAGCCAGGATCTGCTGCGTGCGCAGGGCGAGCTCGGCGGCCGCCTGGGTGGGCAGGCCGAGGGCCTCGTCGTAACCGTTGGTGTGCAGCGATTGGGTGCCGCCCAGGACCGCGCTCATGGCCTCCAGCGCGGTGCGCACCACGTTGTTAAGGGGCTGCTGGGCGGTCAGCGTGACGCCGCCGGTCTGGGTGTGGAAGCGCAGCGTCCAGCTGCGCGGGTCCTTGGCGCCGAAGCGGTCGCGCATGATCTGCGCCCACATCCGGCGCGCGGTGCGGAACTTGGCCACCTCCTCGAAGAAGTCGGTGTGGCAGGCGAAAAAGAAGCTGAGGCGCGGCGCGAAGGCGTCGACGGGGAGGCCGGCGGCCAGCGCGGCTTCCACGTAGGCCACGCCGTCGGCCAGCGTGAAGGCGATCTCCTGGGCCGCTGTGGAGCCCGCCTCGCGAATGTGGTAGCCGGAGATGGAGATGGTGTTCCAGTTGGGGAGCTGCTCCTGGCAGTACGCGAAGAGATCGGTGGTGAGCCGCATCGAGGGCGCGGGCGGATAGATGTAGGTCCCGCGCGCCGCGTATTCCTTGAGGATGTCGTTCTGCACGGTGCCCGTGATCTTCTCGGCGGGCGTGCCCTGCTTTTCGGCGACCAGCTGGTAGAGCAGCAGCAGGAGCGCGGCGGTGGCGTTGATGGTCATCGAGGTGGAGACCCGGTCGATGGGCAGACCGTCAAGCAGGACCTCCATGTCACGCAGGCTGTCGATGGCCACGCCGACCTTCCCCACCTCGCCGCGCGCCATCGGGTGGTCGGAGTCGTAGCCGATCTGCGTGGGCAGGTCGAAGGCGACGCTGAGGCCGGTCTGACCGCGCTCGAGCAGGTACTTGTAGCGCTTGTTCGATTCCGCCGCGGTGCCGAAGCCCGCGTACTGGCGCATGGTCCAGAGCCGGCCCCGATAGCCGTCGGGGCGCAGGCCGCGAGTGAAGGGGAACTCGCCCGGCGGCGGCTCCGGCGAGCCGGCGTCGGCGGGCGTGTAGAAGGGCTTCAGCGGCAGGCCACTGTCGTTAAGAGGTTCGGTGCTGGACATCCTCTTCGAGCTCGGTGAGCACCCCCATCGTGCTCTTCGGATGCAGGAAGCCGACGCGCGTCTTGCCGTCGCCGCCGCGGCGCGGCTGCTTGTCGATCGTCTCCACGCCGGCCGCGGCCGCCAGCTGCAGCGCCTCGCCGACGTCGTCCACCTTGTAGGCCACGTGGTGGATGCCCTCACCGCGCTTGGCGATGAACCTGGCGATCGGCGAATCCTCGGAGGTCGCCTGCATCAGCTCGATCTCGACGTCGCCGACCTGGAACGACACCGCCTCCATGCGGTCGTCGCCGGCATGCCAGCGGTGCCGCGGCTGCAGCCCGAAGACCTCGTGGTACAGCCGCACCGCGGCGTCGAGGTCCTTCACCGCGAAGCCCATGTGGGAGAGCTTCTTGATCACGCTTCGTCAGGCCACTCGACGGGGACCCGGGTGGTGGCCTTGGTCAGCTCCTGGGCGGCTTTCGTGTAGCGGACGATCGTGGGCAGATCGCCCTTCAGCTTGAGCTTGCCCTGGAGCATGCCCCGGGTGGCGTCGAGCTTCTCGGTGGCCACCTCCTTCCAGCGCGAGTAGCTGGCGGTGATGGCGAAGTTGCACTGCTTGGCCTCTTCGGCCGAGACCACCTTGATGTCGCGCGCGCTGCCGTCGAAGAGGTCCATGTAGATGCCCCTGGACTCCGGGAAGTTCTTGTCCGGCTCGGCTTCGACCACCAGCCCGACCGTCCACTTCCAACCCTTGCCCGCGTTCCTGTACGCCTCGCTGCGATTGATCTCGTCCTTGTAGGCCTGGGCCCACTCGTTTGAGAAAGCTTTCAACGCCATCTGCTACCTCCTCACGCTCGCCGGGGAACGCTCTTATTGTTCCTGCTCATGAGCTTCAACCTCGCCACCATGCTGCGCGAGTCGGCGGTCGCGCGCCCGGACAAGGTCGCCCTGATCCTGGACCAGTTCCGCCTGGACTACAAAACCGTGGAGGCGCTGTCCAACCAGGTCGCCGGCTCACTGGCCGGGGCTGGGGTGCGGCCAGGAGACCGGGTGGGCCTGATGCTGCCCAACGTTCCCCAGTTCGTGATCGCCTACTACGGGATCTTGAAGGCGGGCGCGGTGGTGGTGCCCATGAATGTGCTCTTGAAGGCGCCCGAGGTCGCCTTTTACGTGGGCGACTCCGAGGCGCGCGCCCTCATCACCTGGGAGGACTTCGCCGAAGAGGCGGTGAAGGGCGTGGCCGAGCTGTCCGGGGTCACGACCTACGTGGCCAACCGGGCGGGCTCGGAAGCGCGGCCGGAGGGTACGCGTGCCTTCACCGAGCTGATGCAGGGCTCCCCTCAGTTCGACATGGTGGCGACCGACCCCGACGACACGGCGGTCATCCTCTACACCTCCGGGACCACCGGCAGGCCCAAGGGCGCCGAGCTGTCGCACCTCAACCTCTTCATGTGCTGCCAGGTGGGCGCGGACCGGCTGGTCAAGTTCGAGGAGAGTGACGTCGGCCTGGCGGTGCTGCCCCTGTTCCACTCCTTCGGGCAGTCGAACGTGATGAACACCACCATCTACGCGGGCGGCACCATCACCATGGTCCCGCGCTTCGAGCCGGACAAGGTGCTGGAGGTGATCCAGCGCGACCGCGTGAGCATCTTCGCGGGCGTGCCCACGATGTACTTCGCGCTCCTCCATCATCCCTCCGCCGACCGGTACGACACCTCCTCGCTGAGGATGTGCGTCTCGGGCGGCGCGGCCATGCCCGGCGAAGTCATGAAGGCGTTCGAGCAAAAGTTCGGCGCCACCATCCTGGAGGGCTACGGACTCTCCGAGACCTCGCCCTCCGCCAGCTTCAACCGCTCCCAGGAGGAGCGCCGCTTCCTCTCCATCGGCAAGCCGATCTGGGGCGTCGAGATGCGGGTGGTCGACGAGAACGACCAGCCGCTGCCGCCAGGCCAGGAGAACGTGGGCGAGATCGTGATCCGGGGCCACAACGTGATGAAGGGCTACTTCAAGAAGCCCGAGGCCACGGCCGAGGTGATGAAGGGCGGCTGGTTCCACTCCGGCGACATGGGCTACGTCGACGCGGACGGGTACTTCTTCATCGTCGACCGCAAGAAGGAGCTGATCATCCGGGGCGGCTTCAACGTGTACCCGCGCGAGGTCGAGGAGGTGCTCTACGCGCACCCCGCGGTCCAGGAGGCGGCCGTGATCGGCGTTCCGGACGAGAAGTTCGGCGAGGAGGTCAAGGCCGTCGTCGCGCTCAAGGCCGGGCAGTCCGCGACCGAGGAGGAGCTCATCGCCTGGACCCGGGAGCGGGTGGCGGCCTACAAGTACCCGCGCTCGGTGCAGTTCGTCGAGACCCTGCCCAAGGGGCCGACCGGCAAGATCCTCAAGAAGGAGCTGAAGCAGCAGCTGGCGGCCGCGGCCCGCTAACGCCCCCAGTGCCGGCACTTCAGGCCGCCCGGCGCCGCTTCGAGCGCGAAGTGCCGGCATTTGACCGTGCGCGATAAGCGGAGGCAACTTCCGCCACCACCCGCTCCGGCGAGCCCACGACATCCGCGTAGGTGTACCGCAGGACCATCACTCCAGCCTCCAGGAGCAGTGCGTTCTGCCGCCGGTTGTCAACCGCGAGGCTCACCTTATGGGTGGCTCCGTCGTACTCGATGGCCAGGCGCTGAGCCGCGAAGTAGAGATCGACGCGGCCCACGAGCAGGCCGCGGCCGTCATTGATCTCGACCTGGGCCTCCGGACGCGGCAAGCCGCTCTTGACCAAGAGGACGCGCAGCGTGCTCTCCATCGGAGATTCCGCCTTCATGTCGGCCAACCCCGCGGCCCGACCGAAGCGGCGCGCCCATTTGGTCCCGGCGTTGCGGGCGATATAGGCCGAGATGTCCTTGGTGCTGGTCAGTCCTTGGTGCAGCGCCATGTCGATGGCGACGACGGCCTCCACCAGCGAGCGGCGCTGGCTGATGTCCGCAAGGGTCCTGAGGAGCGACAGCGTGGGCAGTCCGCGCCGGGACACCACGTCGCCTGGGTGGAGCTTTGCTCGGCGTAGGGCCATTCCCGCCCGCCCGCTCACTCCGCCTCGCAGTCGGGCGGTGGCTTCAATGGGATCGCAAGGCGGCAGATCCAAACCGTGCAGCCAGCCGGCGGTCCGCCCTGAGAATCCGGCCCCCGCCGGCAGGCGCGCCGCAGCAGCCTGGAGCTGTACGAGCGGGCTCGGCGACACATACGGTGCTCCCAGCTGCTTCCGCGGTACGCGCATCCCAGCAGCCTGGAGGTGAGGATGCGCGCCCCGCAAGATCGCCCGTTAAGACGCCAAGTGCCGGCACTTAGCCCTTGGGCACCCAGGAACAGGCCCAAGTGCCGGCACTTGGGCCTTGTGATGAGGGTCTCAGTCGGTGCCGGCGGCTTCCAGCTCCCGGGTCTCCGAGCCCACGGCCGCGGAGTCGCCCAGCAGGTGCTTGCCGAACCAGCCGGCGATCCGTGTCAGCCGCTCCACCCGGCGGTCGGGGCGGCCCCCTCGGGACAGGTCGTGCGATTCCCCTGGGAAGCGCACGAGCTCGACCTCCTTCCCCAACAGGCGCATGGCGCCGAACATCTCCTCGGCCTGGGAGACCGCGCAGCGCAGGTCCATCTCACCGTGCGTCAGCAGCAGCGGCGTGGTGATGTCGCGCACGTAGCGAATCGGAGAGCGCTTCCACAGCTCATCGGGATCCGGCCAGGGCGGCGGCCCCATCTCGTTGCGGCCCCAGGGCACGATGTCGTGCTGGGAATACTCGGAGACCAGGTTGGAGATCGAACGCATGGCCACCGCGGCGCGGAAGCGCCGGGTCTGGCCGATGGCCCAGTTCGTCATGTAGCCGCCGTAGGACCCGCCCGCGATCCCCAGCCGCTCGATGTCGACGAAGCCGGTGGTCTCGATCAGCGCGTCCAGCGCGCCCATCAGGTCCTGGAAATCGGCGCTGCCCCAATCGCGAACGACCGTGCGCTTGAACGCCTCGTCGCGGCCGTCGGAGCCGCGCGGGTTGACGTAGAAGACCAATAGCCCCATCGAGGCCAGGACCTGGAACTCGTGGAAGAAGACCCAGCCGTACTGCGCGTGCGGTCCGCCGTGGACCTGCATCACCAGCGGGTAACGGCGCCCCTCCGCGAAGCCCGGCGGCTTCAGCAGCCAGCCCTCGATGGGCAGCCCGTCGGCCGCGATGAAGGAATGGCTTTGGGGGATGGCCAGGTCGCGCTCGCCCAGCCACGGGTTGAAGTCCGAGAGCCGTGTCTCCTTGCCGCCTCGCCAGAGATAGAGGTCGGCGGGCGACCAGGGCGTGCCGGCGACGAAGGCGATCACGTCCTTGCGGACGTCGAAGTCGAAAACGGCCCGGAACTCACCTTCGACCTCCAGGCGCACGCTGCCCTCCAGGTCGACCGAGTAGATCTGCGACCCGCCCGGAATGGAGGCCTGGAGATAGAGACGGTCGCCGGACTCGTTCCAGACCAGGCGCGTGCCGTGCCCGCCCCGCATGTCGCTGATGGCGGTGCCGCCGACGTTCTGGTCGAAGTTGAGAGTCAGGCACCGCGGCTCCGAGCTGCCGTCGGGCGCCACCACCCAGACCCGTTCGTGCCGACCCCCGTCCGGCTTGGTCGCGGAGAGGAAGGCCACCAGGTCGCCGCGCGGCGACCAGGCCGGCGTGGAGACGTTCAGGCCGGACGTGAGCTTGCGGCGGGCGCCGGTCCCGTCGACCACGTACAGGTGGTTCTCCGTCGTCAGGTCGCCGTCCGGCTCGGCGTTGCCGGTGACCGCCCAGCGCGCGCCGTCCGGCGCCCAGTCGAATCCGGTCACGTCCCATTCGCCGCTCGTCAGCGCCTCCGCCTCGCCGCCGGCGGCCGGGATCACGAAGAGGTGCTTGCGGCGGCCGTCGGCATAACCCTGGCCGTCGTGCTTGTAGTCGAGCCGGCGCACGATCCGCGCCACCGGCGGCCGGCGCGGCTGGTCCTCGACCTCCGGCGGCCGGGGATCGTCCACCACCACGTCCTCGCCCGCCACCACCGTGCCCAGGTAGGCGATGCGGGAACCGTCCGGCGACCAGCGTGGTCCGGTGGCACCCTCTTTCTGCTCGGTCAGCTGCCGGGCGTCGCCGCCGCCGGCGGGCAGGATGAAGACCTGGTCCCGGGCGCCGCGCCGCGAGACGAAGGCCAGCGAGCCGCCGTCCGGCGACCACTCGGCCCCTCGGTCCTGCTTGCCGGCCGTGAGCTCGGCCGGCCCGGAGCCGCCGTCGAGCTGCGCCCAGTGCACGCGGGAGCGGTTCTCGCGGGCCTCGGCGTCCGGGCGCACGATGTTGAAGGCGAGGCGGGCGGCCGCCGGGTCCAGACGGACGCAGTCGACCCAGCGGAAGAGGTAAAGGTCTTCGGGCGTGATGGGGCGGGGCACCGCCCTAAGTTACTTGGGCTGGCGCTCGGGACGCGGGCTCAGCAGGTCGGAGAAGCTGCCCTTCCAGCCCTCCAGCAGCTCGTGCACGTGCAGCATCTCGTCGGCGCTGATCGGCTCGGCCCAGCTCTCCTCGCGCGTCTCCACCGTGGAGTTGCGGGCGGCCTCCTCGTAGATCTCCGCCGTGAGCTCGATCTCGCCGCCGCCCTCGAACACGCAGAACCGGCAGCGGAAGTGGAGCTGGACCTTGTCGACGCCCGAGAAGTGGGCCGAGATGTCGGCCTGGCGCAGCGGCTTGTTGCAGCCGGGACAGCGCCGGCGCTGCACCTCTGCGGCCAGGACCCGGAGGATGACCTGATCCACGGCTCGAATGGTGCGGAGGCCGTGACCCAAAACGCCGACGGCCATGTAAATGTGTTTCTGCGCACTTGTCGGCGGTTGCGGTTAGGTTCTCCTCCGTGCGCAGGGGCCTGCAGGCGGGAGCGATCGCCGGCACCACGACCGCGGCCGCCATGTACCTGGCGGCCCTGGTCACGGGCATCCGGCCGCTGCCCGACCTGCTCTCCGAGCCTGTCTTAGCCCTGATGCCAGGGCCGGTCTTCGGCTTCCTGATCGACCGCCTGCAGCACCTGGGCAAGGTCCTGGAGGAGGCGAGCCTGCTGCTGGCGATGATCGCGGCGCTGGCGCTGCTGGGCGCCGCCTACACCGCCGTCCTGGCCAGGCGGCGGGTGCCCCAGCTGGGCCTGCTGACCGGGGCCGTGGCCTGGGCCGTGACCTGCCTGCTGGTGCTGCCGCTGGGCGGGGACGGCCTGCTGGGCCTGAACGAGGGCGTGGCCACCCCGCTGGTCTGGGCCGTCCTCTACCTGGTCTACGCCGTGCTCCTGGAGGCCGCCGCCACGCCCGCGCCCTCCAGCGTCGACGAGGGCCGCCGGCGCATCCCCCTGGCCCTGGCCGGGATCGCGGTGCTGGTTCTGGGCGCCCGGCTGCTGCCCGGCTGGTACCGGACGGTGCTCAGCGCCCCCGAGAACGCGGTCACCGGGCCGTCCCCCGAGCTCACGCCGACTGCGGACTTCTACGTGGTCTCCAAGAACTTCAGCGACCCCAGCGTGGCCACGGCGGGCTGGACCCTGCAGGTCACGGGCCTGGTTGAAAACCAGCTTCGTCTCTCCTACCAGCAGCTGCGCGCCCTGCCCGCGCACACCCAGTACACGACCCTGGAGTGCGTCTCCAACAACGTGGGCGGGCCCCAGATCAGCACCGGCCAGTTCACCGGCGTGCTGCTGGCCGACCTCGTCGACATGGCTCGCCCGGGTGGCAGCGCGCAGGCGCTCGCCTTCAAGGCCCGCGACGGCTACGAGGAGAGTATTCCCCTGAGCCTGCTGGCGGACGGGCTGGAGGTGCTGGTGGCCTACGACCTCAACGGCTCACCGTTGCCCGCTTCGCACGGTTTTCCGGCCCGAATTCTGATCCCCGGCCACTACGGGATGAAGGGCCCCAAGTGGCTCGACTCCATCGAGGTGGTGCCCAAGGTCGTCGACGGGTACTGGGAGAACCAGGGCTGGAACCGCGACGCCGTGGTCAAGACCATGTCCCGCATCGACGTCCCCACCGACGGCGCCATCGTCAAGGGAACGGTCGAGGTCGCCGGCGTCGCGTTCGCCGGCGTGCGGGGAATCCAGCGGGTCGATGTGAGCACCGACGGCGGCCGGACCTGGACCGACGCTCAGCTCAAGCCCCCCTTGTCCCCCCTGACCTGGACTCTGTGGACATACCAGTGGACGCCCTCAAACAGCGGGCAGTACAGCCTCCAGGTGCGGGCCACCGACGGCGGCGGCCAGCTGCAGAGCGCCGACAGCCGGCCCAGCTACCCCGACGGCTCCAGCGGCTATCACAGCGTTCGGGTGAACTTCGGCTAGAAGGGGATCCTCAGCGCCCGGGCGGCCTTCAGGTTGTCGAGGAGGAAACGCAGGCCGCCCTCTTTCCTGAGCATGCGCACGATCTTCTTCTGCTTGTCGAACTTGGATACCCCATCCACCCGGAAGAACTCGTCCAGCGCGCGGTCGGCCAGCCCCGGGTACTTGTTCATCATCTGAGGGTTGTGCTCCAGCAGGGGCACCGCCTTGTCGTACTTCTTCATGTCGGACATGACCCAGCTCGTGTCCAGGCGCAGCCGGTACTCGCGCAGGTCCGCCTCCTCGAAGCTGTCCTTTTCCTTGCAGTGCACGACCGTCTCGCCGGCCAGCCGGCCGCTGGTCATGGCCAGGTTGCTGCCCTCGCGGTGGACCGGGTTGGAGAGCATGGCGGCGTCGCCACAGACCAGGTAGCCGGGCCCGTAGACCTTGGGGATCCCGTGGTAGCCGCCCTCGGGGATCATGTGCGCCAGGTACTCCACGGTCTCGCCGCCCTGGAGCAAAGGCTTGATCTCGGGAAGGCTCTTGAAGTGCTCCATGAGCGCGTTGGGAGTGCGTTGGGCCAGCTCTTCGCGGGTCAACCGGGTGTCCGACATCTCGCTCAGCAGGGCGCCCCCGCCGACCGACAGCGTCTCCTTGTTGGTGTAGATGAACATGAACCCGGAGAGGCCCTTGGTCGCGTGCCCGTAGCACTCGATCGAAGCTCCCTCGCCGGGCGCCAGGTTGAAGCGCTCCTCGATGCGGGCCGGGTCCATGGCGATGATCTCCTTGACCGCCATCGCCATCTCGTTGGCGCGCGCCTTGCGCTTGAGCCCGGCCTTCTCGAGCAGGCCCGTGCCCAGGCCTACACCCTCGCAGACGATCACCACCCTGGCGAAAACGTCGCCCTCGCGGCCGGTGGAGACGCCGACCACGCGCCCGTTCTCGAGCACCAGGTCGGTGACCACCGTCTCGGGCAGCACGAAGGCGCCGGCGGCCTCTGCCTGGGATCCGAACCAGGGATCGAAGCGGGCCCGCAGCACCGAGTAGGAGTGCGGGTGCTCGCGGTTGCGCAGGTTGTTGTAGCCGATGTTGATGGAGGCGTCCGCGGTCATGATCCAGCGGTCCTCGCGGATGATCGGCCGCTCCAGGGGCGCCGACTTCCAGTCCTCGCCCACCACCTCTTCGAGGTAGTGGTTGTAGAGGATGCCCCCCATCACGTTCTTGGAGCCCGGCTTCTGGCCGCGCTCGATGAGCATCACCTGGAGGCCCTTCCGGGCCATGGTGATGGCGGCCGCGGTACCGGCCGGGCCGGCGCCGACGACGATGGCGTCGCCGGGTCGCTCCCGGCTGAAGTCCACCTCGTCGGCCATTGGTTCACCATCGTAAGCCGTGCTGGAGAGGCGCTTGATCGGGCTGACCGGCGGCATCGGCACCGGCAAGAGCACGGTGAGCGGGATGCTCCGCGCACTGGGGGCCACCGTGATCGACGCCGACGAGGGCGCCCGGGCCGTGGTCGAGCCGGGCACGCCCGGCCTGCGGGCGCTGGTCGAGGAGTTCGGCCCGGGAGTGGCCGGCGCCGACGGCGGACTGGACCGCGCCGCCCTGGCCGAGATCGTCTTCAAGGACCCGGGCCGGCGCGCACGGCTGAACGCCATCACGCATCCGTTGGTGCGGGAATGGATGGCGGAGCGCACCACCGCGGCCACCGGCGTGGTCGTGCACGATGTTCCGCTGCTCTTCGAGAACCGGCTCGGGGCCGCCTACGAGCGGACGGTGCTGGTCTACGCGCCGGACGCGGTGGCGCTGGAACGGCTGGTCGCGCGGGGCCTGAGCGGGGAGCAGGCGCGCGCCCGCATGGCCGCCCAGCTGCCGATCGAGGAGAAACGGGCCCTGGCTGACGTGGTCATCGACAACTCGGACGGCTTTCGCGAGACCGAGCGCCAGGTCCGGGAGCTCTGGGAGTCGCTCACCAGGTCAGAGCCTGCGGGCTGACACGACCGCCTCCACCTCGAGCGGTCCGTAGACGTGCGGGAACCCGTCCTCCCACCGCAGCTCGGCGGTGAGGCGCGCCGTGTCGATCTCGAGGAGCACGAGGTCGTCGCGGCCGGCAAATCGCTCCGCGAGCACCCGCGGCCACTGCTCGGCCGTGCTGCAGTGGATGAAGCCCTCGGACGGCAGGCTGTCGGCAGTGTACAAGCCCGCCCGGCGTGCGGTCTCCCACGCCCACTCGGTGGCGAGGTGATAGATCTCGCTCACGTCACGCCTGCCGCGCGCAGCTCCGCCAGCCGGCGCTCGTCCACCCCCACCTCGGCCAGGATCTCGGCGGTGTGCTCCCCCAGCCGCGGGGGCTCGTGTCGCCGCCACCCCGCGCCCAGCGGCACCGCCGGCGCCACCTCGAGGCCGCCGGCCTGCTCGCTCAGCAGGCGGCGGGCGCGCACATGCGGGTGGTCGGCCACCTCGTCCAGCTCCAGCACCGGCTCGCAGCAGACGTCGCGGTCGCCCAGGAGCTCCTGCCATTCATCGCGGGAGCGGGTGGCGAAGACGGCCTCCAGCTCGCGCTGGAGCGCCGCCTGGTCCTCACCCTCGGCATATTGGCGCGGCACCAGGTCGGGTCGCTCCAGCACCGCGCACAGCTCCTCCCAGAACTTGGGCTCCAGCGCGCCCACGCTGTAGAAACGGGCGTCGGCCGTGCGGTAGACGCGGTAGCACGCATAGCGTCCGGTGAGCCGCAGCTGCGCCCGCGCCGGCGCCTCGCCCTCCTCGTGGACCTGCGAGAGCGGTACCGCGAGCCAGGACAGCGCGCCGTCGGTCATGGAGACGTCCAGGTGGCGGCCCTCGCCGCCCAAAGCGACCTCCAGCAGCGCGCCCAGGATGGCGGTGGCGGCGCCCTGGGCGCCGGCGCCGATGTCCGCGACCTGGACGCCCAGCGGGTGCGGCGCCTCGGTGGCGGCGGCGGCGTTCAGACCCAGGGCTCCGGCCATGGCCATGTAGTTGAGGTCGTGGCCGGCGCGCAGCGCCCAGGGGCTGTTCTGGCCGTATCCGGTGATCGAGCAGAGGACCAGCTTGGGGTTGGCCTCGTGCAGCTGCTGCCAGCCCAGGCCCAGGCGGTCCATCACGCCCGGGCGGTTGCCCTCGATGACCACGTCAGCCCGCGCCGCCAGCCGCTTGAAGAGGTCGTGGCCGGCTTCCGACTTGAGATTGAGGGTCAGGCTCCGCTTGTTGCGGTTGATGGCGTTGAAGGCGACGCTCTGCCCGTCGCGCAGGGGCGGGTAGTAGCGCATGTAGTCGCCCCGCTCAGGCTCCTCGACCTTGACCACGTCGCAGCCCAGGTCGGCCAGCAGCATCGAGCAGAAGGGGCCGGGGAGCAGGCGCGTGAGGTCGAGGACGCGGATCGCCTGCAACAGCATTTGGACAGGAATTCTGCCCCGTGCGTTAATAGAGGCAAAGGCGGAGTCCCAGAATGCGTCCCCCCCAGCCGCTCTGTGAGCTGACCATCAAGGTCCCCGGCCCCTTCGAAGGGGTCGACGAGCTAGGTTTCTCAGCCCGCTACCCCGAGCAGGGACGCTTCGCGCCGCTCCGTGATGTCCCCCTCTGGATCGAGGGTCCGGCCCAGCCGCTGCGGCGCCTGCACCACCGGCTCCGCATGCTGCACGAAGCTATCGACGGGCCTTACGCCTGGACCGACCCCGTGCAGTTGGCCGAAGAGGTGGTGATCGTGGCCTTCCGCGACCGCAGCCTGGAGCCGCGCAGCCCGGAGGACTACGCGCAAGCCTCGCTGGACCTGATGCTCAACCTGGTGCGGCCGGTGGTCTTCCCCTTCCTGGCCGACTGCGCGCGGGTGGCGCACCTGCGCCTGGCCAATCGCATCGAGATGACGGTGGAGGCCGCCGATTGGCCGGTGGCGCACTTCGCGATGCGGGTCGGGCAGATCGTGCCCGAGAACGGCTTCGACCTATTGGGCGCCGCCTAGCGCGCTCGGCTGGGGTCGCCTTTCTCAGCGTTCAGCCGCACCGCCTCGCGAACCATCTCGGACAAGACGGTGGCGTCGATGTCGGACAGCCGGCGCAGCTTCAGGTGCGCCATCTTCGAACCGCCGGTCTCCAAGAGGCCACGGCCGCGGTCCACCTCGACGCCGCGCCAGAACCCGAAGTTCCCGTGGCGTGGGAAGGCCTTGATGTAGGCGAAGGGCCCGCCCGACTCGAAGACCGGCTGAGCCCACTTGAAGGCCTCCCGGGCTTCGGGCGCGGCCGAGCGGACGAGGCGGCGCAGCGCCTCGGCGATCTCGCGCTGGTCGTCGGGCAGCCCGGCGACGTATGCGTCGACGCTCCTCTCAGCCGCCATACCGCTTGTGCTGGTTGAGGCTGAACCAGTTCCCCGAGTCGTCGCGGAATAACGCCTCGATGCCGTAAGGCCGCTCGGCCGGCTCCTGCAGGAAGGTGACGCCCTTGCCCTTCAGCTCCTCGTAGGCAGTGCGGATGTCGTCGGTCTCGATCACGCCGGCGCCCATCGCGCCCTTGGCGACCAGCCTCAGCAGCGCCTGGGCGTCCTCCTCGCTGAACATCGGCGGCTGCGGGCGCGCCAACAGGATGTTGAGGTCGGGCTGGTCCCTGGGGCCGACCGTCAGCCAGCGGAAGCCGTCCATGGTGGCGTCGCTGCGCACCTCGAAGCCGAGCTTCTCCGTGTAGAACGCCTTGGCCCGGTCCTGGTCCTCGACGAAAACGTTCACGTGCGAGAGCTTCTTCAACACGGCTCCGACGCTAGCGCGGGCCGGGCGCCGGCGCTTCTTCCCGATTGCGGACTTGGGGTCCGACGGGGCGGGTCCACATGAGGACGAAGCAGCCTGGAATCGGCGGGGCGCCGGCGGACGCATTTCGGTACTCGGTCGGCGACATGCCGACGAGCTCGCGGAAGCGCGAGCTGAAGGAACCGACGCTCTCGAAGCCGACCACGAAGCAGATCTCGGTGATGGTCAGGTTGGCCGCGCGCAGCAGGTCCTTGGCGCGCTCGATCCGGCGCCGGGTCAGGTAGGTCCGCGGCGTCTCACCGTAGGCCGTCGTGAAGGCGCGGGCGAAGTGGTACTTGGACATGTGCGCCGCCCGCGCCATCGAATCGAGGGTGAGGGGCTGGGCGAAGTCGCGGTCGGTGAGGTCGCGCGCTCGCCGCAGCGCGATCAGGACGTCTGGGCGCGGACCCGCCCCTACGGCGACTTAGACGGGGACGGCGAAGCCGTCTGGGCGGGCGTCGCCGTGGACGGCGCGCTGGCCGTCCTCGGGCTGCTGGCGACGGGCACGTTGACCGGCGCCGAGGGCCCGTTCCCGCCCACCACCAGGGCGAGCGGCACCGCGATCAGGCCCGCGATCACGGTCACCACGAAAGTCGCCGCGCCCCATTCGCGGCGCAGGAACTGGCCCCAGTTCAACTAGCGGATGTCGTCCGAGTCTTCGTCTTCGCCTTCCTTCTTGTTGCGCTGGTTCAGAAGGCGGGTGAAATCCTGCGCGCGCGCCAGGGCCTTCCAGCGCTCCGGAAAGAAGTCCTGCGCCAGTATCTGCCGGTCCGGCAGCTGGTAGACCGTGACGCACCACTTGTTGAGCGTCCGCGCGACCTCGACCTCGAAGTCGTTCTCCAAGGTGAGATAGCGCACGGTCTTGTCGTCGTCGAAACGCCTCTTTCCTGAAACAGCCATAGGTAAAAAACTCGGGTGGGGCTAAAGCTCATCGAGCGGGTCAGATTATACCCGCGCCGACCCTGACCGAAGCGCCAGCTCGTCCCTGTCGACCATGGTCCGGATGACCTCGAGGAGCTCCTCGCGGAGATCGTCGCGCTGGAGCGCCAGGGCCAGGTTGGCCTTGAGGTAGCCCGGTATGGTGCCGGTGTCGTAGTACTCGCCCTCGAACTCCAGGGCCAGCACTTTGCCCGGACCCAGCGTGCGCCGGATGCCGTCCACGAGCTGCAGCTCACCCCCCGCCCCGGGATCGATGCGGCCCAGCTCCATCATCACCTCGGGGGCGAGCACGTAGCGGCCGAGGCTGGCCAGGTCGGAGGGTGCCTCCTCGGGCCGGGGCTTCTCGACGAAGTCGGTGACCTCGTGCAGCGGCCCCGAGTCGCCCGCGACGGCCATGATGCCGTAGCGGCTGACCTGCTTGTGCGGCACCCGGCGCGCGGCCAGCACGGTGGCCCCGGTTTGCCGGTAAACGTCGATCAGCTGGCCCAGGCAGGGCGGGCCACCCAGGATCACGTCGTCCGGCAGCAGGACCGCGCAGGGGTCGCCGTTCACGATTGGCTGCGCGGTGAGCACGGCGTGGCCGAGACCCAAGGGCTCCTTCTGCGTGATGTAGCTGATGGCGCAGCGGTCGGAGAGGCGGTTGACGTCGGCCAGGATCTCCAGGAGGTCCTGCTTGCCCCGCTCCTCCAGGTAGAGCTCGAGCTCGCG
>DASUVY010000107.1:0-2077 GCA_036378695.1 Candidatus Dormiibacterota bacterium | reverse complement strand
GACCCTCGTCGGTGCGGAGCAGCTGCCAGCCGCCCTCGTGGGCCAGGAAGTGATGGCGGTAGCACAGCAGGGCGAGGTTGGGCACCTCGGTCGGGCCCCGGTCCCGCGCCCAGAAGCGCAGGTGGTGCGCCGTGGTCCACTCCACGGAGCGGTCACAGCCGGGCCAGACACAGCCCCTGTCCCGGGCCTTCAGCGCCCGCAGCGTCGCCGCCGGCGGCGTCCGCGTCGCCCGGCCCACGTCGGTCACCGCCGACGCCGCGTCCAGGAGGACGCGCACCAGGCTGGCGTCGCAGGCCAGCCGCTGCACCGTGGCCGCCGAGACCGGCCCGGCGAACTCCAGCTCCCCGGCCGGGGCGCCGCCGACCCCCAGGAGCGTCTCCAGGGGTGGTGGTCACCTGCAGGTGGGGGCGCAGGGAGCCGCGCCGGGGCAGGCTGCCCTGGTCCAGCGCGTGGCTGCAGAGCTCGACCAGGGCGTCGGCCAGGCGGCGCTGCCGCCGGCGGGTGTCCTCGGCGCCGGTGCGCCGGGCCAGCGGCTCCAGGGCGGTGCGCAGGGTGGCCCCGGCCACGCTGTCCAGCCAGCCCTTGACCACCAGGCCGCCCTCCGCCGGCACCAGCTGCAGCGCCCGCCACTCCACCGCGTCCAGGTGGTCGGCCAGGAAGCCGGCCGGGTCGGCGGCGTGGCGGGCGTGGGCGCAGTCGTGGGCGAAGCGGCTGACGCTGTGCGCCTCGGCCAGCTCCAGCAGCGGCGCCTCGTCGAAGGGCGCGCTCGGGTCCGCTTGGCGGACCTGCTCCGCGGTCGAGGCCAGGAGCGTGAGGTGGGCGTAGCCGATGCGCCCCTCGCGCAGCGCCGCCTCGGCCTGGGGCAGCAGGGGCAGCTGCTCCCCGGCGCAGATGGCCCGCTGCGCCGTCGCCCCGGAGGTGCGGCATTCGTGGCGGATCCAGTCCTGGGGCGAGCGCGAGCCGGCCCGCTCGTACTCGTCGGTGGCGGCGAAGGCCGCGGCCTCGCGGGCGAAGACCACGTCCATCAGGTCCATCGCGTGGCGCAGGGACCGCAGGTCGCGCCCCCGCTCGCCCGGGTGGCGGGCACCGCCGGGGTCGGCGGAGCACCGCTCGGCGGCGCGACCGAAGTCGGCCAGCCATGGTGGTGGGGCGTACTCGATGACGCCGCCGTCGACCGGGACCAGGCCGCCTTCCTCAGACATTTCTGTAGTATACACGAACGAGTGTTCGCTACACAAGCCGGTAGGTGACCGCCATCTCGAAGCGACGACCATTACGACTTCTCGTCCAGCCCCCGGCGACATGGGCCGGACCTTCCGCTCGACGCAAGGCCGCCACCGTGTCGGAAGAGAGACGTCCTCGCTGCTCTCGACGCTGATTCTCCGGCGCTCCTTCCTCCTGAAAGAGTGAGCGGATAGGGCGTCGGGCCAGTGGGGAACAGATGTACGCTGACCTCCCGAGTTGACCGCGAACTTGGAGGCGTCGTGCATGGTCAGAGCCGGCCGGAATCAACCCTGCCCCTGCGGCAGTGGGCGGAAGACGAAGCGGTGCTGCGGAGAGCACCGCGGACCGTCAGAGGAGTCGCTGGCCCGTGCATTCCTCGCCGTGCACGAGCGTGAGGAGCTGCGCTCGGTGATCACCTGGGACCGTGATGAATTCAGGGCAGCGTTCTACGAGATGGTCGATCTCCCCGGCCGCGATCTCAGCTTGCTGGTGCCCTTGCCGGCGATCCTCACCCCGAGCTGCAGCGGCTCGGACGAGTGGTGACGGATGAGGACCATGAGGAGATCGAGAGCGCCATGGGCGCGGTGCTGCCGCGCTTCGACACGCCGCTCGTGCGGGCGCATCTGGCCCGTGCCGTGATCGCCGCCCGCGACGCCGGTCGCATCGGACGCGAGGTTGCGGCCGTGGCGCTGGTCAACCTGGCGAGTCGTTCGTGCGCATTCCAGTGAATCCGAACACCGATTCCGATCGAAAGCGAACACTGATTCCGATCGAAAGCGACACTCGCCAGGGCGGGTCGACGCCGCGACGTTTTCGGGTGTGGGGATATCAGGACGAGCCGGTCATCACCTCC
>DASUVY010000106.1:0-2245 GCA_036378695.1 Candidatus Dormiibacterota bacterium | reverse complement strand
CGAGCTGGTCATCACGGTCAACGGCAAGCGGCACCAGGTGCAAGCGACGCCCGATACGCCCCTTCTCTCCGTGCTGCGCAACGAGCTGGAGCTGAACGGGCCGCGCTTCGGCTGCGGGCTCGAGCAGTGCGGGGCCTGCATGGTGCTGCGCGGCGCGGAAGCGGTTCACTCGTGCAGGCGGCCGGTCGGTGAGTTCGCCGACGCGCAGATCACGACGCTCGAAGGGCTCGGCACGCCGGAGGAGCCGCATCCCGTGCAGCAGGCGTTTCTCGATGAGCAGGCCGCCCAGTGCGGCTACTGCTCTGCTGGTCTGCTGATCTCGATGGCGGCGCTGCTCTGGCGCACTCCCCATCCGACGGACGCGCAGATCCGCGAGACGCTGGACGGCAACCTCTGCCGCTGCGGAGCGCACGTGCGCATTCTGCGCGCGGTGCGGCGGGCCGAGCACCTCATGTGGGAAGGAGGGGCCTGATGGCGCAGGATGAGCAGGGCGGAGCGGCGCCGCAACAGGGGGCTCCGGGAGACGCGACCCAGGCTGCCAAGGTGACAAGCCTCGGCCAGGCCGAGACGCAGTCGCCGCAGCGGTCGGTGGGGGGCCCGGCAGCGAGCACGCGCCTGGACGAATGGATCGCCGTCGGGCCTGAGGGCACCATCACCGCCTATAGCGGCAAGGTGGAGACCGGCACGGGCGTGCGGACGGCGCTCGCGCAGATCGTGGCCGAGGAGTTGGATGTGCCGCTCGCGCGCGTCCGCATGGTCATGGGCGACACCAGACGCACGCCAGACGAGGGCTACACCGCCGGCAGCACGACGATCGAGATGGGCGGGACGCAGCTCCGCAAGGCCGCTGCGGAGGCGCGCCAGGCGCTGGTGGAGCGCGCAGCGGCCCACCTGGGCGCGCCGCTGGAGCAGCTCGAGATCCACGAGGGCGTGGTGAGCCTGCGCGGCGCCCCGGACCGCCGGGTGGGCTATGGCGAGCTGCAAGGGGGGCGTCCCTTCGGCCGCACGATCACCGGCAGTGCCGCGGCCAAGCGCGTCGAGGAGTACCACGTCGTCGGCATGAGCGCGCGGCGGGTCGACCTGGAGGGCAAAGCCTTCGGCGCGCCAAGCTTCGTGCATGACCTGCGTCTGCCTGGGATGCTGCACGGGCGCGTGGTGCGGTCGCGCGTTGATGGCGCGCGCGTGTTGGTGGTGGACGACAGCGCGGCGCGCGACACACAGGTGGTGCGGTTGGGCAACTTCATCGGCGTGGTCGCCGAGCGCGAGGAGCAGGCGATCAAGGCGGCGACCCAGCTCAAAGTCACGTGGGACGAGCCGGCGGACCTCCCGTCCCAGGAGTCGCTCTACGATTGGATGCGCGATCACGTCTCGACCGACCACACCGTGGCGGAGCACGGGGATGTGGAGGCCGCGCTTCGCCAGGTGGCGAAGCGCGTACAGGCGGTCTATCGCCAGCCGTTCCAGGCGCACGCCTCGCTCGGGCCGTCCTGCGCGGTGGCGGAGCTGCGCGCTGGCGTGATGACCGTGTGGGCCAGCTCGGGTGGCGTCTATCCGCTGCGCGGCGCGCTGGCTGACCTGCTGGAACTGCCGCCCGAGCGTGTGCGCGTGATCTTCATGGAGGGCTCGGGTGCCTACGGCCAGAACGGATCGGAGGACGTGGCGGCGGACGCGGCTCTCCTCGCGCGGGCAGTCGGGCGGTCAGTGCGCGTGCAGTGGTCGCGCGTGGATGAATTCGCCGGGGAGCCGAAGGGGCCAGCGATGCTGCTGGCGGCGCACGCCGGCCTTGACAACGAGGGCCGCATCGTGGCCTGGGACTACCAGGCGTGGTCGCCCCCGCACTTCAACCGGCCGCGCGAAGCGCTCGGGCTGCTGGCGGGACGCGAGGTACGCGGCGTGCCGCCTCAGCCGGGGCGGTTCTTCCTCGGCAGCGACCGCAACGCGCCGACCAACTATCGGCTGCCGACCCAGCGGGTGACGGTGCACTGGATCGCACAGCCGCCGCTGCGGACGTCCTCGATGCGCAGCCTGGGTGCCGCGGGCCACACCTTCGCCAACGAGTCATTCATGGATGAACTGGCCACCGCCGGGGAGGCCGATCCCCTGGCGTTCCGCCTGCGTCACCTCGACGATCCGCGCGGACGTGAGGTGCTCGAAGCGGCGGCGCGGGTTGCCGACTGGAGCACGGCGCTGCCGACCGGCGAGGGGCGCGGCGTGGCGTTCGCGCGCTATGAGAACGACCAGGCCT
>DASUVY010000105.1:0-14183 GCA_036378695.1 Candidatus Dormiibacterota bacterium | reverse complement strand
CGGGCGCCCTGGTCAGCCGCGCCGCCTCCATCGACTGGTGCTGCATGCCGCGGGTCGACCAGCCCAGCATCTTCGGCCGGCTCCTGGACTGGGAGCGCGGCGGCTACTGCCTGGTCGAACCCGTCGGCGACCGCTACCACGCGTCGCGCTGCTACCTGGACGACACCATGGTCCTCGAGACCACCTTCACGGCCGGCGGGGGTGAGGCCAAGGTGATCGACTGCTTCACGATGCGGAAGGGAGGCCGGAAAGCGCCCTACCGGCAGCTGCTGAGGGTGGTCGAGGGCGTCCGGGGCAAGGTCGATTTCCGCTTCACCCTCCAGCCCCGCTTCGACTACGGGGAGGTCCGGCCCTGGATCCGGCGCCGCGGGCTCAACGTCTCGGCCGCCATCGGCGGCTCGCACGGGCTACTGGTCTCCACCGACTGCGGCCTGGATTCGGGCGATCACCACGATCTGGTCTCCGAGTTCACGGTCCGGGCCGAGGAGCGGGTGCGGCTGTCCATTGAGTACTTCGCCCCCGAGCTGCTGGACGCCGAAGACCTGCAGCCACCCGGCGCCCAGGAGATCGACGAGAGGCTGGAGGAGACGCTCGGGTGGTGGCGCCGCTGGGCGGCCAGCGCCCACCTGGAGGGACCCGACGCACCCAGCGTCAAGCGCTCGGCCCTGGTCCTGCGGGCGCTGGTCAACGCGCCTACCGGCGCCATCGCCGCCGCGCCCACGACCTCGCTGCCGGAGCGGATCGGCGGCATCCGCAACTGGGACTACCGATTCAGCTGGATCCGCGATTCGGCCTTCAGCGTGCGCTCCCTGACCGACATCGGCTGCGACCGCGAGGCCGACGGCTTTCGCCGCTTCATCCAGCGCAGCGCCGCGGGCTCGGCGCACGACCTCCAGATCATGTATGGCCTGGGCGGGGAGCGCCGCCTGACCGAGCTCGAGATGAAGGCGCTGGAGGGCTACCGGCGATCCCGCCCGGTGCGCATCGGAAACGGCGCCTCCAACCAGCTCCAGCTCGACGCCTACGGCGAGCTGGTGCAGCTGAGCTGGCGCTGGCACCAGCGCGGGCAGTCGCCCGACGACGACTACTGGCGCTTCCTCACGGAGCTGGTGGAGGCGGCCTGCGAGCGCTGGCACGAGCCTGACCATGGGCTCTGGGAGGTGCGTGGCCAGCCCCGGCACTTCGTGTACTCGAAGGTGATGTGCTGGCTGGCGGTGGACCGCGGCATCCAGCTGGCCGTCGAGTGCCTGCGCAAGGCGCCC
Source organism: Candidatus Dormiibacterota bacterium (assembly GCA_036378695.1). GTDB lineage: Bacteria > Chloroflexota > Dormibacteria > Dormibacterales > Dormibacteraceae > CF-28. The sequence goes on along the minus strand of DASUVY010000105.1, from coordinate 12,921 downwards.
CTGACGCGCTGGCGGCGGGTGGCGGCCGAGATCAGGTCCACGATCGAAAAGCGGGGCTTCGACCGCCGCCGAGGCATCTTTGTCCAGTCCTTCGGCGGCCGCCACCTGGACGCCGCACTGCTGCTGCTGCCCACCGCCGGCTTCATCGACTGGCAGGACCCGCGCATGGTGGCCACCGTGGACGCCATCCAGGAGGAGCTGATGGTGGACGGCCTGCTCCGGCGCTATCAGCCCCGCAGCACCCACGATGGGCTGCCGGGCCAGGAGGGCGTCTTCCTGCCGGCCTCCTTCTGGCTGGCCGAGGCGCTGGCCCAGCAGGGCCGGCTGGAGGAGGCGCGCGAGGTCTTCGACCGGGCGGCCAGCACCTGCAACGACCTGGGCCTCTTCGCGGAGGAGTACAACCCCGGAGCCGGGCTGATGCTGGGGAATTTCCCGCAAGGACTGACCCACCTCTCGCATATGGCCGCCGCGGTGGCCCTCTCGCAGATCCAAAAAAGCGCCACGCACGCCAGTTAGCTGTTGAGGCGAATCACGAAATGTGATAGCCTTCCTGTCGCAATGTACGAGCGTCCACCCGACTCAAGAACGGAAGTGGTGCGCGAGGAGCGCTACGTCGACGGGGCCCCCGTGCGGCCGCTGGCGCCCGCCGAGCCGGCCATCATCGATCCCTACAACTACCGCGCCGTGCAGGCCGCCTGGTTCGTGGTCGCCGTGATCGTGACCCTGATCGCCATTCGCTTCGTGCTCAAGATGCTGGGTGCGGCCCAGCAGGCGGAGTTCGTGGCCTTCATCTACGGGGTCACGGCCCCCCTGGTGGCGCCCTTCCGCGGGATCTTCCCGGACACGGCGCAGGGCTTCAACGTCTTCGAGGCTTCCGCGCTGGTCGCGATCGCCATCTACCTGCTGATCGGCTGGGGCATCGTGGCCCTGATCAAGCTGCTGACCGCGCCGCGCAGGAGGGGCATCGCCCCGTAACCTGCGGGCGTGACCGCGCCCTACCCCTCGGGTGAGCAGCACCCGATCGGGTTCGGCGACCAGACGGCGGTCGCGGTCGAGGTCGGGGGCGGCCTGCGCGAGTACCGGGTCGACGGCTTCGACGTCCTCGACGGCTATCGACCCGAGGAGCTGGCCACGGCAGCCCGCGGCGTGCCGCTGCTGCCCTGGCCCAACCGGCTGCGCGACGGCCGCTACGAGTTCGCGGGCGAGACTCATCAGCTGCCTCTGACCGAGCCGGCCCGGCGCAACGCGCTGCACGGCCTCACGCGGTGGTCGTCGTGGCAGGTCGCCGAGCAAGCGGCCGACCACGTGGTCCTGAGCCACCTCCTGCACCCGCAGCCGGGCTACCCGTTCACCCTCCACCTGAGCGTCGGCTACTCGCTCTCGGCCGAAGGCCTGCAGGTCGTGATCACAGGCCGCAACCTGGGCCTCACGCCGGCTCCTTTCGGCGCCGGCCAGCACCCCTACATCAGGGTTGACGAGGGCCTGATCGACAGTGCGCTGGTACGCGCACCGGCGGGTCTCCGCTTTCGCAGCGACCGCCGCCAGATCCCCGTCGGCGAGCCCGTCGCGGTACGGGGCAAGTACGACCTGCGGCGCGGCCTGCCGCTGGGCGCGCGCTGCCTGGACACCGCCTTCACCGGCCTCGCTCGCGACGCCGACGGACTGGCCCGTGTGGTGATGACGGGGCGCCGCCGCCGGGTCACGGTCTGGCAGGACGCCGCCTTCGCGCATCTGATGCTGTTCACGGGCGACACCCTGGCGACCGCCGAGCGCCGCCGCGGCCTGGGCGTTGAACCCATGACCTGCGCGCCCAACGCCTTCCAGAACGGAAGAGGCCTGCGGGTGCTCAAGCCCGGCGAAGCCTGCACCGCGAGCTGGGGCATAACGGTCGAAAAACTCTGAATCTGCGTCATTGACCGGAGCGATCTAAGCCGCCGGTAACATCGCTTCATGAGCGAAACGCGAACTCGGCTGCAGGGTGTCGAAGGCCTCGAGTACCACCCTCTGCAGGCGGTTCGCGAGCTGGGCCTGGGCGACTCTGCGCCCCTGCCCATGACCATCAAGGTCCTGCTCGAGATGCTGCTGCGCGACCTCGAGGCGGGCCGCGTCGAGGAGGCCAGCGTGCGCGCGCTGGCCCGCTGGCCGGAGAAGGCGGGCGAGGATGCCGAGCTGCCCTACACGCCGGCCCGCGTCCTGCTCCAGGACTTCACGGGCGTGCCGGCCGTGGTCGACCTGGCGGCCATGCGCACGGCCATCGAGGAGGCCGGCGGCCACCCTGAGCGCGTCGACCCGCAGGTGCCGGTCGACCTGGTCATCGACCATTCGGTGCAGGTCGACGTCTTCGGCAACGTGCGCGCGTACCACGACAACATCGAACGCGAGTACGAGCGCAACGGCGAGCGCTATGCGCTGCTGCGCTGGGCGCAGCAGGCCTTCCACAACTTCACGGTGGTGCCGCCGGGGATGGGCATCTGCCACCAGGTCAACCTCGAGCACCTGGCGCGTGTGGTGCAGGTGCGCGAGATCGAGGGCCGCAAGGTTGCCATCCCCGACACCCTGGTCGGGACCGACTCCCACACCACGATGGTCAACGGCGTCAGCGTGCTGGGCTGGGGCGTGGGCGGCATCGAGGCCGAGGCCGCCATGCTCGGCCAGCCCATGTACCTGCCCACGCCCGTGGTGGTCGGCGTCAAGCTGCTGGGCGCGCTGCCCACCGGCTCCACGGCCACCGACCTGGTGCTGACGCTGACGGAGATGCTGCGCAAGCACGGCGTGGTCGACAAGTTCGTGGAGTTCTGCGGCGACGGGCTCTCCTCGCTGACCGTCTCCGACCGGGCCACGCTCTCCAACATGTGCCCCGAATACGGCGCCACCTCCGCGCTCTGGCCCATCGATCGGCAAACGCTCCGCTACCTGCGCATGACCGGGCGCCCGGACGACCTGCTGCATCTGGTCGAGACCTATGCGCGGGCGCAGGGCATGTTCCGCGAGGACGGCGACGAGATCCCGCGCTTCAGCGAGGTGCTGGAGCTGGACCTGGGCTCGGTCGAGCCGTCGGTCGCCGGTCCCCGGCGGCCCCAGGACCGGGTCGGGCTGCCCAGGGTGTGGGAGAGCTTTGCGGACGTTTTCATGAAGAACGGCAACCACGACGCGGCCGAGCAACTGGAGCGCTTCAAGGGCGAGGGCGGCTCGATGGACGCCACCCGCAAGCGGGCCGAGCGCGAGGGCGGCGTGGCGGTCGCCGACCACAAGGAGACGGACGTGAAGGTCCACGACGGGTCGGTGGTGATCGCCGCCATCACCTCCTGCACGAACACCTCCAACCCCTCGGTGATGGTCGCCGCGGGCCTACTGGCCCGCAACGCCGTGGAGCGCGGGCTCACGATTCCCCCCTACGTCAAGACGTCGCTGGCGCCAGGCTCGCGGGTGGTCACCGACTACCTCAAGAAGGCGGGCCTCATGGAGCCCCTGGAGAAGCTCGGCTTCTACCTGGTGGGCTATGGCTGCACCACCTGCATCGGCAACTCCGGCCCGCTGGCCTCGCCGCAGGTCGAGGAGGAGGTGCAGGCGCACGACTTGAGCGTGGCCGCGGTGCTGTCCGGCAACCGCAACTTCGAAGCCCGGATCCATCCCCTGGTGCGCGCTTCCTACCTGGCCTCGCCCCCGCTGGTGGTCGCATACGGGCTGGCCGGCAGCATCCGCCGCGACCTCACCGAGGACGAGCTCGGCCACGACCACGAGGGCAAGCCCGTCTTCCTGAAGGACATCTGGCCCTCCGCCGAGGAGGTCGAGAAGACCGTCCGCGAGTGCGTCGAGAAGGAGTTCTTCGACCGCGAGTACTCGACCATCTACGAGGGCGACCAGAACTGGAAGCGCATGCAGGCGCCGACCGGGCCGGCGTACGCGTGGGACGACCAGTCGACCTATGTGCGCAACCCGCCCTACTTCGAAGGCCTGACGCCTGAGCCGGAGCCGCTGACCGATATCGAGAACGCGCGCGCGCTGGTCGTTGTCGGCGACTCGGTCACCACCGACCACATCTCGCCCGCCGGCTCCATCCCGGCCGACTCGCCGGCGGGGAAGTATCTCATCGAGCGCGGCGTCGAGAAGCCCGATTTCAACTCCTATGGCGCCCGCCGCGGCAACCACGAGGTGATGATGCGCGGCACTTTCGGCAACATTCGCCTGCGCAACGAGCTCGCCGACGGCAAGGAAGGCTTCTGGACCACACACCAGCCGGACGGCGGGCAGATGACGATCTTCGAGGCTGCGGAGCGCTATCGCTCGGAGGGCGTGCCGCTGGTCGTGATCGCGGGCAAGGAGTACGGCACCGGGTCCTCCCGCGACTGGGCCGCCAAAGGTCCCAACCTGCTCGGTGTGCGGGCCGCCATCGCCGAGTCGTTCGAGCGCATCCACCGCTCCAACCTGGTCTGTATGGGCATCCTGCCGCTGCAGTTCGCGTCTGGCGAGTCGCGCTCCTCCCTGGGGCTGACCGGTCGCGAGACGTTCACGATCCGGGGCGTGGACGGGATCAAGCCGGGCGACGAGGTCGAGGTCGAAGCCGACGGTCGCAAGTTCAAATGCCGCGCGATGATCAACAACGACGTCGAGCTCTCCTACCTGCACCATGGCGGCGTCCTCAACCTGGTCCTGCGTCATTTGATGAAGTGATTTGAGGCTGGGCTTCAGCCTCGACCCGCGCCTGGGGCTGGACCGCGGCGATGAGCTGGCGCTGGTGAAGCGCGGCGGCGAGCTCGGCTACGAGTCGGCCTGGACGCCCGCCACCGCCGACGAGGAAGCCTTCGACCGCTGCCGGCGCTGGTACGAGGCGTCCGGACTGCCGGTCGGCATCGCGGTCGTGCCGGCGTCGGGCCAGCCGCCGGCGGTCTACGCGGAGCGCGCGGCGCGCTTGCATGAGGACACCGGTGGCAACTTCTTCTTCGGCGTCGGCAGCGGCCAGGTGGCGCATGCCGGCGCCGTCATGCCCGACTACGTGCGGCGCCTGCGCGAGCTGCTGCCGGATGGACCGCCCATCTACCTGGCGGCGCTGGGGCCGCTGATGTTGAAGCTGGCCGGCGAGGCCGCCGAGGGCGTCTCACTGAACTGGTGCTCGGCCGAGGCTGTGGCCTGGAGCCGCGAGCGGGTGGAAGCGGCCGCCGACGGGGCGCGCCGGTCCGCGCCGGTGATCACCATGTACATCCGCACCTGCGTCGACCCCGACGCACAGGCGGCCCGCGACACGCTGGGCCAGGCCGCCCTGATGTACGCCCTCGGCCCTCCCGCCTACCGCCGTCATTACGAGCGCATGGGCTTCGCCGAGGAGCTTGAGGTTCTGGACAAGGGCGAGGCCAGGCCTTCGGCCGCGTTCCTGGCCGCCTCCGGTGCGGCGGGCTCACCGGGCCAGGTGCGCTCGCAGTTCGAGGCCATCGCGGCGGGCGGCCTGGACGTCGCCATCGTGCGCGTGCTGAGCCCGCGGGCGGGCGATTCGGAGCCCGTCGTGCGCGCACTCGAGGAATGTGCTCCGGAGGCGCGCACCGAGGACTAGGATCGCCCCGAGGAGGTGGCGATGGAAGTCAAAACTGACGCCGATCGCATCCTGGAACAGGCGGTCGCCGGCGGAGCCGCGGCGGGGGTGGTGGCCGTCGCCGGCGATGAACGTGGGACCGTCTACGAGGGGGCCTTCGGCCAGCGCGCGGCGGGCGGCTCAGCGCCCATGACCGTCGACACCGTTGTCTGGATGGCGTCGATGACGAAGGCGGTCACGTCGGTGGCGGCCCTGCAGCAGGTCGAGCACGGGCGGCTTTCGCTGGACGGGCCGATCGCGGAGGTGCTTCCCGAGCTCAAGGAGCCCCAGGTCCTCGAAGGCTTCGACGAGTCGGGGCAGCCCAAGCTGCGCCCGGCCAAGCGGCCGATCACGCTGCGCATGCTGCTCACGCACACGGCCGGCTTCACCTACGACATCTGGAACGCGGACATGGGCCGCTACATGGAGCACGCGAAGATCCCCGGGATCATCGAGTGCAAGGACGTGACCCTGGCCACGCCGCTGGTCTTCGAGCCGGGGGAGCGCTGGGAGTACGGCATCAACATCGACTGGGCCGGCAAGGCGGTGGAGAAGGTCAGCGGGCGATCGCTCGAGGACTACTTCCAGGCCTTCATCTTCGGGCCGCTGGGGCTGCGCGACAGCGGATTCCTGATAGGCGCCTCGCAGCGCGCGCGCCTGGCCACCATGCACGCCCGCATGCCCGACGGGTCGCTGGCGCCGATCGAGTTCGAGATGACGCAGTCACCGGAGTTCTTCATGGGCGGCGGCGGGCTGTACTCGACCTGCCCGGACTACCTGACGTTCCTGCGCGCACTGCTCAACGACGGCACGCTGGAGGGAGTGCGCATCCTCGCACCGGAAACGGTGGCCGAGATGAACCGCAACCACATCGGTGAGCTGGAGGTCACCAAGTTGGTGACCGCCATCCCGGCCAGCTCCAACGACGCCGAGTTCTTCCCCGGCATGTCCAAGAAGTGGGGCCTCGCCTACATGATCTCGACGGCCGCCGCCGGGACCGGGCGCTCGGCCGAGAGCCTGGCTTGGGCCGGACTCGGCAACACCTACTACTGGCTGGATCCCGCGGCCAAGGTGGCGGGCGTCTTCGCGACCCAGATCCTGCCCTTCGCCGACGCGCAGGTACTGGACGCGTTCGAGGCCTGGGAGAAGGCCGTCTACTCCTCGCGTTCCTAATTTCGGTCGACTCTCGCGCAGCCGGGCGGGCGCGGTGCCCGCCCGGTTTGTGCGATAAATCGCGCCGCAGTGAACCGGCGGGCGGTCTTGGGGGTCGCGGGCGGCGGCGGTGGCGTAGCGCTCGTGGCCGTGGCGGCGCTGCTGATCCTCCTTCTGCTCGGAAAATGCTCGCTGCCGCTGAGTTTCGGCAAGTCCGGGGCGGTCGTCCCTCCCAAGCCCTCCGCGAGCGCAGCGTCGGCTGCCACACCCACGCCGAACAGCAGCACATCCACGCCGTTGGCGGCCGCTTCACCGACGCCCTCGCCTTCGCCGACGCCTTCCACGCCCGCCCAGCTGATCATCTCCAGCCTGCCGGTGCACGTGGGCGAGGTCGGAGTCGACTACGCGCCCGTCACACTGGCAGCGGCTGGCGGCAAGCCGCCATATCGGTGGTCGACCAACCCGGGGGCGCTGCCGGCCGGGCTGGCGCTCAACCAGGACGGCGTGCTGTCCGGCAGGCCGACCGCCGCGGGCGACTTCACGCCGACCTTCCGGGTGGACGACTCCGCCGGCCAGGCGGCGGGAGCCGCCGCGCCAATCAGCATCGCGCCGGCGCTGACGGTGACTCAGCCCTGCGTGAACGGGTGCAGCGTCGAGGTCGGCTGCACCGCGGCCTGCCTGGCGGTGGGTGTCCAGTCCGGTGGGGTACCTCCGTTTCAGTACGCAATCCGTGCCTCGGTGCCGCCACCGGGGACGAGTTTTGCAAATTCATTGACTCTGTCCGGCACAGTGACCCCGCCCACCGGCAAATACAGCTTCACAGTGAGCGTGGACGACAGCCTTGACGCTCCGACCCGGTTAGCGACGGCGCAGCTGGTGGTCCATCCCCACGTGGCCCTCACGCAGGGCTCGCTGACCATCTTCATGGTGGCCGGTCAAGGAGGAAGCGGCGGTCGGGTTCCCTTCACGCCGGGCGATGGGACCACCGCCGCGACACTGGCCGGACTCCCACCCGGGTCGACCGCGACGGTGGTTCAGGGCAATGTCGTGAGCATCGCCGTACCGGGTCAAGCGCAGCCAGGCACCTTTAGTGGGTCGCTGACGCTCACGGATCAGTCGATGTGCGGTCCCGCGAGTGGAGAGCATTGCACCGCCGCCATACCGGTGACAGTCACCGTGAAGTAGACCAGGCGCGTCTTCACGAAAACGCACCGCTGCCGGTGATGGACGACGCGCGTTTTTACGAAAATGCACCGCTGCCGGGCGGCGCGACGACGCCGTTTTCACGAAAACGGCCCCAAACGCGGGACTTAGGCTCGGCCGAACGCTCCGGCGTGCACCCGCTGCGGCGTCTTGTGCCCGCGGCCCGCATCGCAGGTCGGGCAGTAGGCGACGGCGTCGAGGTGAAGCGGCAGCAGCCCCGGGATCAGGATCGTCCATTGAGCGCGGTGCAGGAACCAGCAGAGCAGATGGGGCATCTCGGCAGCAGACGCTATCGGCGGGGCAGCGACGGTGCTAAAGCAGACTGGTTAAGACTTCTTAGCGCGGCCCAAATTCGTCGAGCGCCGGCGGCGGAACGGAAAAAGCATGCGGAAAGGGTTCCGGCGCCGGCGCTCGGCAAAAAGGCTAGTTGTAGGCCCCCACCATCTGGGCGGACAGCGTTTCCTCGGCGGCCTGCGCCTCTTCGCCCCGAGCCTGCTCGAAATGATCCGTGGTCTTCATCTTCAAATCCACCTCCACCACCTAACGCTGAAAAAACAAAAACCCCGCCTTCCTTCTCGGAGGCGGGGTTCGCGGCGCCGCCCCTAGGGCACGCGCGTCCCCGCCCCTCTAAGGAGGAGCAGCCGGCCGATGCCGCTTACCACCACAACCCTCACGCCGCCGCCCCAAGGGGCAGCCGGCGCTCGTGCCCGCATTCGGGGCACTCGAAGAGCCCGACCAGCTCACCCGGGCGGTCGGCGTCCGAGTGCAGCGTGCGCAAGCTCATGCGCACATCGCCTTCGTGGCGCGCGCAGACAGGCGCCTCGTCGTGGCTCATGCGGGAAGGGTAAAACTCGCCTGGCCCTCGAACTAGTGGGGCAGCCACAAGCCCAGGTCTCCAAACTTGTGGTGGCGGGCCATAATCACCCGCATGGCCGTCGAGGAGCGCACGACCTATCCTCGCCCCACAGTGCGCGAGGCCATGGGCTTCGGCGGTTTCGCCCGCGCACAGCTCCTGGGGGGCGCCGGCGGGCTCGATCGAGCCATCGAATGGGTGCGCCTCATGGAGACCCCGGAAACCGTGCGCGTCCTGCGCAAGGGCGACCTCCTGCTCACCACCGCCTTCTCGATCAAGGATGACCGCCAGGCCCAGATCGACCTGGTAGATGGCGTGGCCCGGGCCGAGGGCGCCGGCCTGGTCGTGAAGCCCGAGCGCTACCTGCGCGAGCTGCCGCCGGAGATGCGTGCCGAGGCCGACCGCCTCGACCTGCCGCTCTTCGAGCTGGAGGATGCGGTGCCGTTCGTCGACGTGATGGAGCCGCTGCTGGAGCGGATCATCAACGCCGAGCACTGGCGTCTGAAGCGCTCGCTCGAGATCCACAGCCGCTTCACCGAGCTGGTGCTGGACGGCAAGGGTGTCAACGAGATCTGCCGCACGCTGGCCGAGCTGCTGGACGCGGCGGTCTCGGTCGAGGACGCTTCCTTCCACCTCCTCGCCCACGCCGGCGGCTCGGCCAACGACCCCCACCGCAAAGAGACGATCGCCCGCCACGGCACGCCGGCCCGCGTCGTCTACGACCCCCAGGTCTCGCGCTTCCTGCGCGAGCTGGAGACGACCCGCCACCCCAAGCGTATGCCCACCTTCCCCCACCTCGGCCTGAACCGGGAAAGGATCTTGGCCCCGATCCTGGCGGCCAACCAGGTGCTCGGCTACATCTCGGTCATCGACAGCCAGCCCCAGGTCGAAGAGCTGGCCTACATGGCCGTGGAGCAGGCGGCGCTGGTGGTGGCGCTGGCCCTCACCAAGGAGCGGGAGGTGGCCGAGGTCGAGAGCCGCGTCCGCGGTGAATTCCTGGACGACCTGGTGGCGGGCACGTACGGCGACGAGGCTGCGGCCCAGCGCCGGGCCCGACACCTGGGCTATCCGCTGGCCGGCTTCCACATTCTGATGGCGGTCGACGTCGATGACTTCCGCGGCTTCCACCGCGCTCGCCAGATCAGCGAGGACGCCATCCAGGCCCTGAAGCGCGAACTCGTCCGCCGCGTCTCGGCGGTGGTCCGCGGCGCCCACCAGCGAGCACTGCTGAGCGCCCACTCAGATTCGGTCTACGCCCTCCTGCCCCTCGGGCTGGGCGCCGACCACCCCGACGCCCAGCGCCGCGCCCACCAGCTGGGCGGCCAGGTGCAGGAGGCGGTGGCTGCCTGGAAGCCGGGCTTCACGGTCTCGGTGGGCCTTTCGGCGCCGATCGAGGCGCCGCTGGGCGTGGCCGGCGCCCACCGCGAGGTGACGGCGGTGATGGAGACCCTGGCCCGCCTCAAGCGCTGGGCCCAGGTCGTTTCAGTGCCGCAGCTGGGCGTCACCGGACTTCTCGCCGGCGTCGACCACGAGCGCCTGCTGGAGTTCGCCCAGCGCCACCTCGGCCCGTTGATCGAGCACGATCGTGCTCGCAGCGGCGATCTCGTGGAGACGCTCAAGGCGTACCTGGAGGCAGGCGAGCAGCAGGCCGCGGCCAAGCGCCTGGGCATCCATCCCAACACCCTGCGCTACCGCCTGGATCGAGTTCGCGAGATCAGCGGCGCCGAGCTGGAGGACGCGGAGACGCGGCTCAACCTCTCCGTTGCCGTGCGCGTCCAGGGCTTGCTGGGCTTGTGAGCTGCTGACGAGGTTCTCGCCCGTCTTTTAGTGCTGACCAACTAGTCCCGCCGGCCGGGCGCTCGGTAGCTTTCCGCCCATGACGCCACCGCATGCGATGGCGCATGCTCGCAAGGCACACGAGGGGATCGTCCGCGCCGAGCGGGCGGCCTGCGGCATGGGCTTCGTGGCCACCACCGGACCCACCGCCAGCCACCAAATCGTGGCCCTGGGCGTGACCGCGCTGGCCCGCCTCGCCCACCGCGGCGGCCTCGACGCCGACGGCAAGAGCGGGGACGGCGCCGGCCTCATGATCCAGGTTCCCCGGGAGCTCTTCGGTGCTCAGGTGGCCGTGGCCGTGCTCTTCGAGTGGGACGCGCGGGCGCGCGAGCTGCTGGCCCAAGCGCTGGCCGCCGAGGGCATGGGCGTCGCCGACTGGCGGGCCGTGCCGGTTCGGCCGGACGAGCTGGGCGAGAAGGCCCGGCGCGACATGCCCACGGTCTGGCACGCGGTCATCCCACGACCCGACGTCTCCGACGCCGAATGGGAGGACCGGCTCTACCGCGCCCGCCGCCGCGCGGAGCGGACGGCGGCGGCCGCCGGCGTCCGGCTCTACGTACCCTCCTGCTCCTGCCGCACCCTCGTCTACAAGGGACTCATGGCCGGCACCCACCTGGCCGCCTTCTATCCCGACCTCGCCGACCCGCGCACCACGTCGCAGCTGGCGGTCTTCCACCAGCGCTACTCGACCAACACCATGCCCGACTGGCGCAACGCGCAGCCCTTCCGCATGCTGGCCCACAACGGCGAGATCAACACCGTCGAGGGCAACAAGTCCTGGATGCGGGCCCGCGAGGCCGAGCTGCCGGACGAGCTGCGGCCGGTCATTGGGGCCGAGGGCTCCGATTCGGCGGCTCTCGACAACGTGCTCGAGCTGCTGGTCCGGCGCGGCTTCGACGTGGCCGAGGCGCTGATGACACTGGTCCCCGACGCCTGGGAGGGCCGCGGCGACATGGCGCCCGCCGTGCGCGACTTCTACCGCTACCAGACCACGCGCTTCGAGCCCTGGGACGGCCCGGCGGCGCTGGCCTTCAGCGACGGCATCGTGGCGGGCGCGGCGCTCGACCGCAACGGGCTGCGCCCCCTGCGCTACCAGGTCACCGCCGACGGGCTGGTGGTGGCGGCCAGCGAGGCCGGCGTGGTGCCGCTGGAGCCGAGCCGGGTCGTGGAGCGGGGCCGCCTGGGGCCCGGCCAGATCCTGCTCGTGGACACCCGCGACGGCGCCATCCTGCGCAACGACGCGGCCAAGCAACGGGTGGCCGGCCGCCACGACTACGCGCTGCTGGCCGACCGCATCCTGGTCCCGGTCCCCAAGCGCCAGATCGACATCGAGGTTCCGCCCGACCTGGCCCGGCTCCAGCACCTGCACGGCTGGGGCTTCGAGGACCGCAAGCTGGTCGTGGAGGCGATGGCCGAACAGGCCCTGGAGCCCAACTGGTCGATGGGCGACGACACGCCCATCGCGGTTTTGGGGCGCACACCGCGCCGCGTTTACAACCACTTCCGGCAGCGCTTCGCGCAGGTCACCAACCCCGCTATCGACTCCCTGCGTGAGCGGGCGGTGATGTCGCTGCGGGTCGTGCTGGGTGCGCGCGGCAGCACCCTCGATCCCGAAGGCGACGCGAATGCCGAGCTGCGCAAGCGGCACCACCCGGCGATGGCTGCCGACCCCGAGTTCAGGCACCGCCTGTTGGAGCTGGAGTCTCCCGTCCTGGGCGAGGGCGAGCTGGCCCGGGTGCTGGAGTCGGCGCTGGTGCTGGATGCGACCTTCGCGCCCGAGGAGACGCTGCGCGACGGCCTGCAGCGCCTGGCCGCCGAGGCCGCGGCGGCACCCGAGGACATCGTGGTGCTCAGCGACCGCCGGACCGGCACCCACCGCCTCCCCATCCCGATGCTGCTGGCCGTCGGCGCCGTCCACGAGCGCCTGCTGGCGACCGGCCAGCGGATCCAGAAGGACATCGTGGCCGTGGCCGGCGACGCCTTGGAGGTGCACGACGTGGCCGCGCTGGTCACGGCGGGCGCCAGTGCCGTCCATCCCTACCTGGCGCTGGCCGCGGCCCGGAGCCACGATCCCGCCGACGGCGAGCACCGCTACCGCCACGCCCTCGAGCACGGCCTCCTCAAGGTGATGGCCAAGATGGGCATCTCCTGCGTCTCCAGCTACTGCGGCGCGGAGGTGGCGGAGGCGCTGGGCCTGGGCGCCGAGGTCATGGAGCTCTGCTTCCCCAAGGTGCCCAGCCGGATCGGCGGCCACTCGCTGGCCGACCTGGAGGCGCGGGTGCGCGCCTGCCACGCCGAGGCCTGGGCGCCGGAG